>NZ_JBEXJF010000053.1:0-31036 GCF_040608935.1 Nocardioides sp. NPDC004968 | reverse complement strand
CGGCAAGGACCTCTTGGTCCTTGCCGCGCTTCTCGTTGTCCTTCTTGTCCCCGAAGTGACCGCCCGTGGCGCCACTTTGTTGCTATCTTGTGGTTCGACACGAGCATTGATGAGCGTCTCAGGTGTATGTCACTCGGGGAGGCATCGTTGTGACGGACCCATTCTTCGCCGCGCTGCGCACGCGTCGTCCAGACGTCGACATCGTCATCCTGCCTCCGGCAGACCCTCCCGAGCCCTCACCCGAGGCAACGACCGATGAGCTGAGCCGGTCGGCGCAGGTGGTGGACGCGACCGTCGCAGCAATCGCCGCACGCATGCCGGAGCCGACCTCGGACGGACCGAGGTGGGAGCCCTACAACAGCGAGAACGTACGTCGCCGGGCCCAGCTCGAAACTCGAACAGCTGACGGCGGCGCGATCCTGGCCGGCCTCGATCAGGCGTTCCGAGACGCGAGGTGGCACTCCAGCGTCGAGGTGAAGGCCTTTCATCGATGGACCGCTTCCCGAGCGGACGTCCAGGTCGTCGGCACCTGGTCCGAGCGTCATCACCGGCTCGTGGTGACCGTGACCGGCCGGGTCCTCCGCCCCACGCCGACCGTGCGGGCGGCGCTGGCATGACGCTCCACGTCGAACCCACCAAGGTCCAGTCCACGGCTGCCGCGTGGGATACCGAGAATCTCCATCTCACCGCTGCGGCGAAGCAGATCAACGATGCCGGCGCAGGTGGCTTCACGCCGACCGTGGCGAGTCTGGTCGGACAGTTCATCGAGGCGTGGCAGGCCATCGCGACGAAGTCCGCGCGCTCCGCCGAGTCCCAGGCCGACGGGCTGAGGAGCACCGCGATCGGCATCCTCGAGACCGACGCGAAGACCGACATCGATGCGTCGTTCGCGCTGAACAGCATCAGGGAGATCCGGTGACCATCACCGTCTCCCTGCCCCCTAAGCCGAGCGAGACGCCCGAGTTCACCGCGGACGGCCAGAAGGTGCAGGAGATGGGGTCCACCCTGCGCACCTCGTCGTCGATCTTCGACGACCACGGCTCGTTCGTCGGTGGAATGGCGAAGGACTCCGGCCTCCTCGACGGCCAGGCGGCCGCCGCGTACGCCCAGGCACTCAACCCCATCGGCAAGCATGCCGATGCCTGCTCGCTGGCGTTGCGCGCCGCGGCCAACGCCGTCCTGGGCCATGGCGATGAGCTGGTCGACCTCGAGAGGCGTCATCAGGATCTGAAGGGAGAACGGGAGCGCCTGACCCGCCAGGTCGACGCGCTCACCGCCCGAGCGAACCCGCTGCCGACCGACGAGGCCGAGCTCCGGAACCTCCAGTCGGACTGCGACCGCTGCGCCGACCAGATCGAGACGTACGAATCCGATCTGGTGAAGTGGGCCGAGGATCTCAGGGCCAGCGAGGAGAAGGTCGCGGCTGCGCTCCGCGATGTGATGACCGAGCGGCAGATCGACCAGAAGTACGCCGGAGTCGCCGACCCCGCTGACGCCGCCAGGGACTCGATGCCGTCGAGCAAGGACCCCAAGGCGGTCAAGGCGTGGTGGGACGGCCTCACCGAAGAGCAACGAGCGGGCATGACCGCCGCGTACCCCGAGATCGTGGGGAACACCGACGGCATCCCGGCGGCCGACCGCAGTGACGCGAACACGATCTCCCTGGACCGCGACCTCGCCGAGCTCGGCGCCATCCCCGAGGACCAGCGCACCGAGGACGAGCGGACCCGCTACGACAACGCAAAGGCCGCAGATGTCGCGCGTGACAAGATCGAGAGGTCCAGGGACCCGATGACCAACGAGAACTACGACGCCCAGGTCTACATCTATGACCCGATGGCGTTCGGCGGCGACGGGCGTGTCGCGATGGCGGTCGGCGACCTCGACACGGCGCGCAATGTATCGGTCAGTGTGCCGGGCTTGACCACCGACATGGAGTCGTCCCAGTCGAATGCCGAGGATGTGATCAACCTCCATCAGGCAGCTTCGTTCGAAGGCGGCACCAGCACAGCCACCATGTTCTGGATCGGCTACGACGCGCCCAGCGGAGCCGACTCGGCCGGTGTTGCGGCCGAGGGCATGGCCACCGCCGGCGGGGAGCGGCTCGCCGACACCCTCGACGGCCTCAACGCCATGCGTACCGACGACTTTCACCTCACCGCCATCGGCCACAGCTACGGCTCGACGACCGTCGCGCACGCGATGACCGACGGCCGCCCTGACGTGGACGACGTCGTCCTGCTGGGCAGCCCCGGAGCCGGCGACGATGCCGACTCCGCCGACGACCTGGGCGTCGGCTCGGGACATGTCTTCGTCGGCACGAACAGCGAGGACCTCGTCGGCCGGCTGGGGCAGACGGGATGGGTCAGCCCGGCAGCCGTCGGCGCGGGTGTGCTCACCGGCCCCCTCGGTGGCGCCGTCGCCCAGCTGGCCGGTGCCGGCCTCGGCCACAACCCGGCCGAGGACGACTTCGGTGCCGTACGCTTTCAGGCCGAGAGCACCAGCAGGGGGTCGATCCCCAACATCGACGACCACGTCAAGTACTACGACCACGACTCGGAGTCACTCGCCAACATGGCCCACATCGTCAACGGGCAGTACGACGACGTGGTGCGCGCCGGGCAGGTGCACGACCCGTGGTACCGCGACCCGGTCGACCCCGAGAGCGGCCGCACCCCGACCAGCCCGGACACGGACGGCCTATGACGGCTCGGGCCCTGGCCGCCGTGATGGCGACACTGACGATCCTGCTTACCGGAGGGTGTGGCGGAGTGAGCGACAAGACCTACGCCGAGCTCGAACAACAGCGAGACGACGTACTCACGTGGGCACGCGAGCTGTCGGCCGCTGCCTCAACGACCCTTGCCACGTCCCCCGAGGACGCAACGGAGGCGTACGACGGCGTGGATCAGAAGGGGCTTTCGGACAAGTACAAGTCGTACAAGTACGACGTCCAAGCCGACTTCGCCACGGAGCAACAGGACCCGCTCAGCGCGCTGCGCGACGAGCTCGAGGCGTTCAGCCCAACGTTCAGCGGGAACTCGCTGCGGCTTTCGCACGGTGACCTGACCGCCCACTTCCAGACCTACCCGAATGCCCCCGGGGCGGTCGGCCTCGTCGTTCAGGGGCCACCGATCGAGATCGATCAGGAAGACATGAGCGACTGGGACGGCTTCGTCGTCGGTGAACCGGTCGACCTGCAATGACGACCCGGTAAAGTTTGCGCATGACCACCGCCGCCGAGCCGACCGAATCCACCGCCTTCCTCCCCGGAGGGGTCGAGCTGGCGTACGACACGTTCGGCAGTCCCAGCGCTGATCCGCTGCTGCTGATCATGGGTCTCGGCGGCCCGATGACCTGGTGGAACACCGAGCTGTGCGAGCAGCTGGCCCAGGCCGGGTTCTACGTGGTGCGCTACGACAACCGCGACATCGGCCACTCCTCGCCCCACCCCTCCGACGAGCGGATCACACTCGCGAGGCTGGCCCGGGCGTTCGCGGGGCTGCCGACCCCGTCGCCGTACGCGATGGACGACCTCGCGGACGACGCCGCCGCGCTGCTGACCCATCTCGGCATCGACTCCGCGCACGTGTGGGGCGTGTCGATGGGCGGGATGATCGCCCAGACCCTCGCCATCCGCCACCCCGACCGAGTGCGCTCGGTCTGCTCGACGATGTCCACCACCGGCCGTCGCGGGGTCGGCTTCCAGCACCCGACCCTGCTGCCCGCGCTGGTCATCAAGAAGCCCGGTCTGGAGGGCTACATCGAGCGCCAGATCAAGGGCGGTGTCCAGATCGGCTCCCCCGGCTTCCCCGAGCCCGAGGACGAGGTACGCCGGCGGGCGATCGACACCTGGAACCGCGGCGTCAGCGGACCGGCCGTCGCGCGGCAGATGCTCGCCGTGCTCACCCAGCCCGACCGCACCGAGGAACTCGGGCGCATCAAGGTCCCGTTCAGCGTGATCCACGGGCTGACCGACAAGATGGTCCATGTCTCCGGCGGCCGAGCGACCGCCGCGGCCGTCCCAGGCTCGGAGATCACCCTGTTCAAGGGCATGGGCCACGACATGCCCCGTGCGCTGTGGCCGGCCTTCATCAAGGTCGTACGCCGCACCGCTGACCGAGCCGCCGACCACACCGTCTCCGCGTAGCGGATGCGCACCACGGTCCCCGAGGGCGAGTCGGGCTCGATGCTCGCGAGGGCGCTCGCGGACGTCGCCGAGCCCATCGAGGACGAGGCGGTGACCGCGAAGCTCCTCGACGCCGCCGCGGAGCAGTTCCGCCAGATCGGGATCAGGCGGACCACCATGGAGGAGGTCGCGAACCGCGCCGGGGTCGCCCGGATCACGGTCTACCGCCGCTTCGCCAACAAGGACGCCCTGGTCGAGCAGGTCGTACGCCGCGAGTTCCGGCGCTACTTCGACCAGTTCGTGCTCGACATCGCCGGTGCCGCCGACGCAGCCGAGCGCGTGGAGATCGGCTTCGCCAGCGCGATGCGGGCGATCCGCGGAAACCCGCTCATCGGGGGCCTGCTCACCGTCGAGACGGACTCGCTGGTGCACTCCATCGTCGGCGACGGCGGCCGCACCGTGGCCACGATCGCGCGCTTCGTCGCGGGCCAGCTGCGTCGCGAGCAGCGGGCCGGCAACGTACCTGCCGAGGTCGATGTCGACCTCGTCGCCGAGCTGATGGTCCGCACCTCGACCTCGTTCCTGGTCACCCCGAGCGAGGTCGTCGACATCGACGACGAGACGCAGCTGCGCGCGCTCGCCCGGCTGTTCCTGGTGCCGCTGATCGACCCCGGCAGCCGCCCGAACTAACCTTCGTCCGGGCCCCGGAGATACCGTGAGACCATGCACGACCACGGCTCCCTGCCCCCGCTCGGTTGGTCCGAGTTCTTCACCACCTGGAGTCTCCAGCCCGGCTGGCTGCTCGCCGCGGTCATCCTCGCCGCGGGCTATCTCACGCTCCGCAACGCCGCTGGCCCTGCCTCGACGGTCAAGGGCTGGCGGGTGGCGTCGTTCCTGACCGGGCTCGGCCTGATGTACGTCGTGGTCGCATCGGCCATCAACGGCTACGCGATGGCGCTGGCCTGGATGCACATGGTGCTCCACCTGACGCTGATCATGGTCGTACCCACGCTCCTGGTGCTCGGACACCCGCTCACCGTCATCGCCGAGACCGGCCCGCGGGCCGAGCGCGCGATGCGCTCGCTCCCGGTCACCATCCTGATCCACCCGGTCACCGGCACCCTGCTCTACTCGGTGGTCATCATCGGCACCCACCTGTCCGGGTTCATGGACTCGATGGCACAGAGCACCTCACTGATGGTCGGCGAGCAGGTGCTCTACGTCGTCGCCGGCTTCCTCTTCCTCACCGGCGCGATCGGCGAGGAGAAGGTACGCACCGACCTGCCCTACCTGGGCAGGATCGCGCTCCTCGTCGTCGGGATGGTGCCCGACACGATCGTGGGGATCGTGATGCTGCAGACCGAGCGCGATCTCTACCCGGTCTACTCCGCCGCGCGTCCCGAGTGGGCGCTGGACGCGGTGAAGGACATCCAGACCGCCGGCGGTCTGATGTGGGCCGGCGGCGACGGCGGCATGATGCTGCTCGCCATCGGCCTGGTCATCGCCGTCGTCTCCTCACCCGAGCGCCGGGCCAAGATGACCGGCCGCTTCCTCGACGGCGTACGCAGCAGCCGGCTCGCTGAGGAGAGCGCCCGGGGCACGACGGAGGGCCCCGCCGAGCCGGGATCCGTGGATCCCGACAGCGACGAGGCCCTCGATGCCTACAACGCGATGCTGGCTCGGATGAACCAGCACCACTGAGTCAGTTGACGCGCAGGCCCGACTCGGTGTCGAAGACGTGGACGTCCTCGGGGTCGGTGGTGACGTAGATCGTGTCGCCCTTGCTGACGTGGTCCTTGGACGAGACCCGGACGATCAGGGTCGAGGGGACACCCTCGACGTCGCTGGTGCCGTAGACGTAGGAGTCGGAGCCGAGCTCCTCGACCACGGTCACCTGGACCGGCAGCCCGCCCTGGCCCTCGCCGATGACCCGGAAGCTCTCCGGGCGCACGCCGACGGTGATCTGCGTGGGCATGTCGGTGGTGCCGACCGGAACGACGTACTCCCCGATCTTGGCGCCGCCGCCATCGGCAGCGGTGGCCTTGATGAGGTTCATCTGCGGCGAGCCGATGAAGCCGGCGACGAAGAGGTTGACCGGCTTGCGGTAGAGGTTGAGCGGGGTGTCGACCTGCTGCAGCTCACCGTTGTTCATCACCGCGACGCGGTCGCCCATCGTCATCGCCTCGACCTGGTCGTGGGTGACGTAGACGGTGGTGATGCCGAGGTCGGCCTGGAGCTTGGCGATGTCGGTGCGGGTCTGCACGCGCATCTTGGCGTCGAGGTTGGAGAGCGGCTCGTCCATGCAGAAGACCTGCGGCTGGCGGACGATCGCGCGACCCATGGCAACACGCTGGCGCTGACCACCGGAGAGCGCCTTCGGCTTGCGGTCGAGGTAGTCGGTCAGGCCCAGGGTCTTGGCGGCGTCGGCGACGAGCTTGTCACGCTCGGCCTTCGGGACCTTGGCCATCTTCAGCGAGAACGCCATGTTCTCGGCGACGCTCATGTGCGGGTAGAGCGCGTAGTTCTGGAAGACCATCGCGATGTCGCGGTCCTTCGGGGCCACGTTGGTGACCTCGCGGTCGCCGATCCTGATGGCACCGGAGTTGACCTCCTCCAGCCCGGCGAGCATGCGCAGGGTGGTGGTCTTACCGCATCCGGACGGGCCGACGAGCACCATGAACTCGCCGTCCATGATCTCGAGGTCGATGCCCTTGACCGCAGGCTCATTGGCGCCGGCATACCACCGCTGCGCCTTCTCGAACGTAACTGTTGCCATGATTCCGTTGTCTCCTTCACCGGCAGGTACGTGCCGGACGATCCGTTGTGAAGTGACCGAGGACACATTTCCTCGGCGGAGACACCATAGCCCAGATCAGTTATCAGCGCGTCAAAGCCCGGCACACAGCTGGTGCGCAACCCTCGTAGGCGTTCAACCGGCGCATCAGGTCACGGGCGTACGGCTTCGCGTGGTCCTCTGCGAAGACGTTGCGGTCCTCCCACGGCCGGTCGTAGCGGTAGAGCTCGTAGGCGTAGTCGGTGCCCTTCCAGGACTTGTCCAGGTCGAACCGGACCAGCAGCCCCTGCGAGCCGCGCACCGCGATGTAGGACGGGATGATGTCGATGGTGCCGCCCGAGCCCTTGTCGAGATCGACCTCGCCGGGGTGCGACTTGGCGTAGGTGTGCTCGAAGAAGGCGTATCGCCCACCCGGCAGCCGCGGCCGGCCCAAGGTCTCCGCGAACGAACTGCCGGAGACGTAGGACGGGGTCGAGGCGCCGGCGATGTCGAGGAAGGTCGGCGCGAGATCGATGTTGTTGACGAACTGGCTGCGCTTGCCCGGCACCACGTCGGGGCCGACCACGACCATGGGCACGCGGGTGTCGGAGTCGTACGGCGCGCCCTTGCCGCCGTTGAGCTGGTGCTGGCCGAGGTGGAAGCCGTTGTCGGAGGTCAGCACGATGTAGGTGTCATCGCCGGCCGCCTCGCGCACCTGGGTGATCATCCTGTCGATCGACTGCACCATCCGGGCGCGGTCGCGGTACTGGCTCAGCGCGGTCTGGTCGGTCAGCGAGACCTTGTTGGTGCGCCAGGCAGGAGCCTGCGACGTACGTCCCCCGCGGCCGAGGTAGGTGGGCGCGTTGTCCCAGCGGTCGTCGCCGTAGCCGACCAGGTCCTTCAGCGTCAGGTCGGCGCACGCGACCCGGCCGCAGTTGCCGCCCGCGGGGTCGCCGGCGGGCGCCTGGTCTGCGAACGCGGGCGGGAACCAGGTGTCCAGGCCCGGGTAGTGGTGGCCGAGGCGCGAGTGGGGCCCGTACGCGGCGATCTCGAGGAAGTAGGGCTCCTCGTCGTCGCGGTGCTCCTGGATGAAGGCGAGGGCGTAGTCACGGGTGACGTTGGTGGCGTACCCGGCGTCCTTGACGGCCGGGCCGGCGGAGGTCGGCGGCCGCGGGTGGTTGCGCAGCTGCACCGCGCCGTTGTCGTCGAGGAAGGTGCTCTGGTAGCCCCAGCCGCCGTAGGCGCCGCCGAGGAGGGCGTTCCAGGAGTCCCAGCCGGGCACCTTGGGCGGCGGGACGCGCTTGCCGTCGGCGCCGATGGTGGCCTCGTAGGCGTTGATGTACTTCCCCACGAACCCGGTCGTGTAGCCGGCCTCCTGGAGCCCGATGCTGAACTGCTTCTCCAGGTTGCCGTAGCGCTGGAACGCCGACCAGCCGCCGACCGGGTGCTCCGGGTCGTTCTGGGTGTTGGTGAGGACCTTGGTGTGGTGCGGGGTCTGCCCGGTCAGCAGCGCCGCGCGCGAGGGGCAGCAGAGCGAGTCGATGACGAAGGAGTTCTGGTACGTCGCGCCCTCGGCCGCCATCCTGGTCGCCTCCGGCATCGTGCGGAGCAGCTCCAGGGAGAAGTCGTCCATCAGGATCAGGACCATGTTGGGGCGCTCGTCGGTCGTGGCAGCCAGCTCCGCCGCCTCCTCGACCGGCGCGGCCGACGGTTCGGCGGCAGCAGAGCCGGCAGCCACCGTCTTCGGGCCGAGGACCAGGAGTCCGGCGATCAGGGCCACGACCGCCAGGAGTGCGGCGCCCAGCAGTGCGCTCCACTTCGGCTTCATCCCGAGACTCCTTTGTCTAGTATTTAACTGCACTATATCTGGTTCAAGCGAGGTTAGTGCCTCATCTCAAGGCACGACAAAGTGGGTCCGCGGAGCGGACCCAAAGGGGCGTGCACAGCCCCGAGTTGGTGTTGCTCAGTGCAGCTCGTGCGGCGGCGGCATCTTCAGATGCCTGGAGCCCTTCGCTTCCTTCAGCGGCTTGCGGATGACGGTGACGCCACCCATCAGCGCCAGGCCCTTCACCCGCAGCACCGGACCGCCGGTCGGCTCGATGCCGCGCGGACCGACGTAGCCGCCCATGATCCCGACTCCCTGCATCACGACCTGGACATCGGGGCCGACGGTGATGTTGACCCCGCCCATGATCGCGTTGGCGTAGATCACGGTCTCCTGCGCGGAGAACTGCGCCTGGCGCATGTCGAGCTCGGCGCCGCCCATCAGGGCGATCACGTTGCCGGTCGCCGGCACCGTCCAGACCCCGCGCCGGTCGACGCCGCTCATGATCGCGACGTAGAGCTGGCTCTCGATCGGGTTGGCGGCGAAGACCGCGGGGCTGTTCGCGGCTGCGGGCTTGGACACCGAGACCGGCGGCGCCGGGGTGCCCACGGCCGGCAGGTCGACGGTGATCGGGATCAGGTCGGCGTACGTCTTGGCCTTGAAGGTCGCCTCGAGGCGGTCGTCGAGCTCGTCGATCTCCAGGCGGCCCTCGCCTGCGGCCTCGCGCAGGATGTCGGCCACCTTGTGGCGGTCGGCATCGCTGATCCGGAGGTTCGGATCAGGATTCTGGCCGCGAAATGGCTCGGGGGTCGTTCCCATGGGGCGAATGCTAGTGGGGGGCTGCGAGGAACGCCTCAACAATCCCCCCGATGGCATCACTCCAGGCCGAGGTGCTGCCTCAGCGTGCGCTTCGGGCCGCGCGGAGCCCGGCGCTTGACGGTCACGTCACCCAGCACCGCGATGCCGCGCACCCGCACCACCGGCGAGTCCGCCGCGAGCACCTCGGGCACCTTCTCCGACGGCTCCTTGAAGTCGCCGAGGACGCCGTTGCCCTCCACGATCACGTGCACGTTCGGTGGGACGGTGACCTTCACGCTGCCCAGGACGGAGGTGGCGTTGATGACCACCTCACGCGCTGAGTAGTGCGCCTCGCGCAGGTCGATGTTGGCGTCGCCCAGTACCGCGTGGACAGAGAACTGCTGCGGAACCACCCACACGCCCTTGCGCTCGACGTTGCTCAGGAACGCGCTGGCGCTGTCGCTCGCATCGCCCTCGCCGTAGACGACGGGGACCGCGCCGGCGGCGGGCGCCGCGGGCATCACCGGCGCCTGCCCAGCGACCGGCAGATCCTGCGTGATCGGCTCCAGGTCGGCGTACGTCTTGGCCTTGTAGGTCTCCTCGAGCCGCTCCTCGAGCTCGTCGATGTCCAGGCGGCCCTCGCCGGCAGCCTCGCGCAGGATGTCGGCCACCGCGTGGCGGTCCGCATCGCTGACGCGCAGGTCGGGTCGGCGGGGCTGGCCAGGTTGCGGTTCAGGGAGTCCCATGGTCCTGAATGCTATCGGCGCAGGTGTCGCTCGTCTCTCAGGTTCTACCCTGAGGCTGGGCACTGACCATTTGGTGCGTACCCCAGTAAATAGTGGGTACTCCCGCAGCCGGGCGACGTCCGCCAGCATGGATGACGTGTCAGAAACCGATAGAAACCCGACCCCCTTGACCGACGTCACCGTGCTCGGCCTCGGCGCGATGGGCAGCGCGCTGGCGACCGCGTTGCTCGACGGCGGCCGCTCCGTGACCGTCTGGAACCGCACGCCTCGCCGCGCCAAGAACCTGGTGACCCGCGGCGCCGATGCCGCGGGCTCGGTCCCCGCGGCGGTGCTGGCCAGCCCCGTGGTCATCGCCTGCCTGCTCGATCACTCCTCCGTCGAGGAGACCCTCGGACTGGCGGTTGACGAACTGCGCGGCCGCACCCTGGTCAACGTCACCACCACGACGCCGAACGAGGCGCGTGCACTCGCCTCCTGGGCGGCCGAGCACGGCATCGACTACCTCGACGGCGCCATCATGGCCGTGCCCGCCATGATCGGGTCCCGCGCGGGCCAGATCTTCTACAGCGGCTCACGGGCGGCGTACGACGCCCTCCTGCCGACGCTCGACGTCTGGACCACGAGCGAGTACCACGGCGAGGACGCCGGCCGGGCGTCGCTGGTGGATCTGGCGATGCTGTCGGGGATGTACCAGATGTTCACGGGCTTCTTCCACGGTGCCGCGATGGCCGCCACCATGGGGATGAGCGCGTCGGACTTCGCCGCTCGGCAGGCTCCCTTCCTCGCCGCCATGACCGAAGAGCTCGCCGGCTACGCGAAGGTCATCGACGGCGGCGACTACACCGTCGCGGGCCAGCAGAGCCTGGAGTTCTCCGACCTCTCGCACATCGTCCGTGCCAGCGAGGAGCAAGGGATCGATCCCGCCCCGATCGCCGCCGTCCAGGCGCTGATCAGCAGAGAGATCGACGCGGGGTACGGCTCGGAGGGGCTCCCCAGGGTCGTCGAGAGCCTGCGCGCCGACGGGTAACGCTGGGGCGACGGTGCCCTGGCCGCCGGTCGGCCAGGGCACTGTCGCGTCGGGTCAGTCGGCGAGCGGGAGATACACGCGGCTCCCCGCTGCCGCGAACTCCTTCGACTTCTCCAGCATCCCCGCCTCGATCTCCTCGGGGGATGCGCCGTTGTCGCCGCCGAAGCGGTCGCGTACGTCCTGGCTGATCTTCATCGAGCAGAACTTCGGGCCGCACATGGAGCAGAAGTGGGCGGTCTTGGCGTTCTCCGCCGGCAGGGTCTCGTCGTGGAAGCTCTCCGCGGTGACCGGGTCCAGCGAGAGGGCGAACTGGTCACGCCAGCGGAACTCGAAGCGGGCCTTGGAGAGCGCGTCGTCGTGGTCGCGGGCACCGGGGTGGCCCTTGGCGATGTCGGCGGCGTGGGCGGCGAGCTTGTAGGTGATCACGCCGGTCTTCACGTCGTCCCTGTCCGGCAGACCGAGGTGCTCCTTGGGGGTGACGTAGCAGAGCATCGCGGTGCCGTGCATGGCGATCGTGGCCGCGCCGATGGCGCTGGTGATGTGGTCGTAGCCGGGCGCGATGTCGGTGGCGAGCGGGCCCAGCGTGTAGAACGGCGCACCGTGGCACCACTCCTGCTGCAGCCGAACGTTCTCCTCCACGAGGTTGAGCGGGACGTGACCGGGGCCCTCGACCATGACCTGTACGTCGTGCTCCCAGGCCCTCTCGGTGAGCTCGGCCAGCGTCCGCAGCTCGCTGAGCTGGGCCTCGTCGTTGGCGTCGGCGGTGGAGCCCGGGCGGAGCCCGTCGCCGAGGGAGAAGGCGACGTCGTACTGCTTGAAGATCTCGCAGAGCTCGTCGAAGTGGGTGTAGAGGAAGCTCTCCTGGTGGTGCGCGAGACACCAGCCGGCCATGATCGAGCCGCCTCGGGACACGATGCCGGTCACGCGGTTCGCGGTGAGCGGGACGTATCTCAGCAGGACTCCCGCATGGATCGTCATGTAGTCGACGCCCTGCTCGGCCTGCTCGATGACGGTGTCCCGGAACACCTCCCAGGTCAGCTTGTCGGCCTCGCCGTTGACCTTCTCCAGGGCCTGATAGATCGGGACGGTGCCGATCGGGACGGGTGAGTTGCGCAGGATCCACTCGCGGGTGGTGTGGATGTCGTCGCCGGTGCTCAGGTCCATCACCGTGTCCGCGCCCCAGGTGATCGCGTGGGTGAGCTTGTCGACCTCCTCCGCGATGCTGCTGGTGACCGCGGAGTTGCCGATGTTCGCGTTGATCTTCACCAGGAAGCGCTTGCCGATGATCATCGGCTCGGACTCGGGGTGGTTGACGTTGTTCGGGATGATCGCCCGGCCCGCCGCCACCTCCTCGCGGACCAGCTCGGGGTCGCAGCTCTCCCGCACCGCGACATAGGCCATCTCCTTGGTGATGATGCCCTGGCGCGCGTAGTGCATCTGGGAGATGTTGGCGCCCTTTCGCGGCTTCCGGCGCTCGCCCTGCCATTCCTCGGTGGCTGCTCCGCGGCGTACGGCGGTCTTGCCGTTGTCCCGGAGGTCTGCCGGGCGTCCGTCGTACTGCTCGGTGTCGCCGCGTTCCTCGATCCATTCGAGGCGGCGGGGCGGGAGGCCCTGCTCCGGCTGCGAGCCGGGGCCCTCGGTGCAGTAGCGGTCGAAGGTCTCGCCGTTGGTGAGCGCGACCCGGGTCACCGGGACCTTCAGGTCGCCGATCTCGAGGCGGGTGTGGGCGGGGTGCACGGTCATGCGGTCTCCTCAGGTGTTCAGGTGGGCGATCGGTCCTCGGCCGCGGCCGAGAGTCCAGTGCCGGCTTGCGGCGAGCTGTCGGGTGACGTACGCGGCCGCCTGCTCCGCCGCTTCGCGCAGCGGGGCGCCGTGGGCGAGGTGGGCGGCCAGGGCCGAGCTGTAGGTGCAGCCGGTGCCGTGGTCGTTCTTCGTCGGGACGGCGGGATGCGTGAGTGGGATCGGCGGTTCCCCCGGCTCGGCGAGCCAGTCCGTGCACGTCCCGGTTGCCTCCGGGTCACCGCCGGTGACGATCACGGCGCACCCGCTGGTCGAGCGGAGAGCGAGCGCAACCGCGAGGTCGGCGGGCGAACCGTCGTGGCCGAGTAACGCCCGTGCCTCGTCCAGGTTGGGGGTGACGACGGTGGCGACGGGGAGCAGGTGGTCGAGATAGGCGCGGCGTACGTCGTCCCCGCCGAGCACCGCGCCGGAGGTGGCGACCAGGACGGGGTCGACGACGAGCGGCCGGCCGGTGCAGAGGCGCGCGACGAGCTCGACCACCTCGGCGCTGCCGAGCATGCCGGTCTTGACCGCCGCGACGGGAAGGTCGTCGAAGACGGCGTGGAGCTGGGCCTCGACGGTGGCGAGCGGGACGGCGTGGATGTCGCTGACCCCGGTCGTGTCCTGGGCGGTGACGGCGGTGATCACGCAGGCTCCGTGGACCCCGAGCGCGGCGAAGGTGGCCAGATCAGCCGCCGTGCCCGCCGCTCCCCCGGAGTCGGTGCCCGCGACGGTGAGCGCGACCGGCGGGTTCACGACGTCACCGCCGTCGTGCCGAGGGCGGCCAGCAGGTCGCGGACGACCGCGGCCGGCTCCTCCGCGCGCATCACCGCCCCCATCACGCCCACCCCGTGGGCCCCGGCCGCCACCGCCGCCGCGGCGTTGTCCGGGGTGATCCCGCCCAAGGCGTACGTCGGGAGCGGCAGGCCAGCGAACACCTCCGGCCCGAGCGGCGGCCCGTAACCCGGCTTGGACTCGGTCAGCGCGTACGGGCTCAGCATCGCGTAGTCGAACCCCTCCTCGGCCGCGCGGGCGACCTCGGTGGCGCTGTGGCAGCTGCGGCCGCGGGGTGGCCCTACGGACGAGGTGCTACTGCTCGCGGAGGCGGGCAGGTGCAGGCCGACTGCGGCAGGGAGAGGGGTGTGGGCGGCGATGACGTTCAGGCCGAGTCCGGCGAGCAGCTCGGCCAGCTTTGCTCGATGCTCCAGGGGCTCATCGAGCTCACGGAGTACGACGTGGGTCAGGCTGGCCTCGGCGCACGCTGCCATCGTCGCGACCAGGCTGCGGCCGAGCGGCAGCTGGGAGCGGTCGGTGAGGACGAGCAGTCGCGGCAGCGCGGTCATGCGATCCGGCCTTCCATCGGAGACGACGCCCGGGCGACCGCTTGGCGCGGGATCCGGCCGGCGGCGCGGGCAGCGTGCCCGGCCTCGACGGCCAGGCGCAGCGCGCGAGCCATCCCGACCGGGTCGTCGGCGCGGGTCACCGCGGTGGCGGCGAGGACCGCGGAGCAGCCGAGCTCCATCGCGAGGGCCGCGTCCGAGGCCGTGCCGACACCGGCGTCGAGCACGACCGGCACGGACACCGCAGCAACGACCGCCTCGATCGCATACGGGTTCAGCAGCCCCAGCCCGGACCCGATCGGCGAGCCGAGCGGCATCACCGCCGCGCAGCCGGCGTCCTCGAGCCGGCGGGCGAGGACGGGGTCGTCGGTGGCGTACGGAAGGACCGTGAAGCCCTTGCGCACCAGCTGCTCGGCGGCCTCGACGAGCTCGACGGCGTCGGGCATCAGCGAGGTCTCGTCACCGATCACCTCCAGCTTGACCCAGTCCGTCTCCAGCGCCTCGCGGGCGAGCTCGGCGGTCAGCACCGCCTCGCGTGCCGAGAGGCAGCCCGCGGTGTTGGGCAGGATCGGCACCTTCGCCGCGCGAAGCGTCTCGAGCAACCCGCCGGAGGCCGTCGAGGACGTACGCCGCATCGAGACCGTCACCAGACCGGGCTCGGCCGCGTCGATGACGTCGGGGAGCAGGGCCAGGTTGGGCAGGCCGCCGGTGCCGAGGAAGAGGCGTGAGGACAGCTCGTGGCCAGCGATCTTCAAGATGCTGCTCATCCGCCCTGCACCGCCGTCACGATCTCGACGACATGACCGTCCCGGAGCTGCCAGCGCGCCCAGTCGTCGCGCGGCACGATCTCCTCGTCCACGGCGACGGCGATGCCGCTCGGCCGCCGGTCGCCGGTACGTGCCTCGAGCAGGTCGGCAACGGTGCCGCTGACCTCCGTCGGCTCGCTGTTCACGGTGATCTTCATCCGTCCTCCTTCATCCGGAACCGGCGCGGATCGACCGCGGGTTCCACTGAACCGGTCTCGATGTGGTCGGCCACCAGCTGCGCGATGAGCGGCGCGAGCAGGACCCCGTTGCGGTAGGCACCCGCGGCAAGCACGACGCCCGGCTCGTGGGTCGAGCCGACGAGAGGAAGGTTGTCGGCGGTCCCCGGGCGGTCGCGCGAGGTCACCTCCACCACGCTGGCGCGGTCGAGCGCCGGCACGACCCGGCGGGCGGAGTCGAGCAGCCGCCACACGCCCTCGACGGTCGGCAGCAGCGGACCGTCGCGCTCCTCGGTGGTGGCCCCGATGACCACCTCGTCGCTGTCGATCCGCGGCACCACGTAGATCTGCTCGCCGTGCGCCCAGGCCCGCACCGTCCGTTCCACCCGCTCCTGCGTCCGTACGCGCACCACGTCTCCGCGCACCGGGCGGATGAGGGAGGAGTACGGATCGGGGAGGTTCACACCCGTGGCGATGACGGTGACGGTGTTGGTCTCGACACCGGCTCGCTGGCGCTCGCCGGGCTCGACCAGCGTGGACAACCGTTCGAGCAGGGCCGCGACAACCGCACGCGGGTCGACCGAGTGGTCCTCGGCGAGGAAGGCCCCGCCGGCGACGCGGCCGAGTCCGGGTTCGCGGGCGAGCAGCGCGCGGCGTACGAGTCTCTCGTAAGAGACCCCGGCGAGGTCGAGCACCGAGAGCTGCCGCTCGACCTGCTGGACGTCCCCGGCGTCGACGCCGACCAGCAGGGTCCCGCGGGTGTGCACTGCCACCCCGAGCCTGGCGGCGAAGTCGGGCCAGAGCGCGAGGGAGGACAGGCAGAGCCGGGTCAGGTCCTCCTCGCCGTACCAGGCCTCACCGGCCGGGCTGAGCATGCCGGCCGCGGCGTACGAGGCCCCCGAGCCCGGCGCCGGATCGACCATCGTGACCTCATGCCCGCGACGGATCAGCTCGTCGGCCACGGACAGCCCGACGATCCCGGCACCGAGGATCCGCACGCGCATCAGCCGACGGCTTCCACGAGCTCCTTCGCGGCCTGGAGTGGGTCGGGTTGTCGCCAGAGCCCGCCGATCACGGCGACCCCGTGGGCGCCGGCGGCGCGTACGGCACCGGCGGAAGCGGTCGAGAT
The DNA here is from genome assembly GCF_040608935.1 of Nocardioides sp. NPDC004968. NCBI lineage: Bacteria > Bacillati > Actinomycetota > Actinomycetes > Propionibacteriales > Nocardioidaceae > Nocardioides > Nocardioides sp. NPDC004968. The sequence continues at coordinate 14,508 of NZ_JBEXJF010000053.1, read as the reverse complement.
CCCGCCGATCGCGATCAGCGGGAGGACTCCGGCCGCGTCGGAGACCGCGGAGACCCCCAGTGGATCGGGAAGCCCGGCCTTGGATGTGGTGGCGAAGACCGGCCCGAAGCCGGCGTAGTCAGCGCCCGCGGCGGCGGCCGCCTCGACCGCCACGCGGTCCCGGCACGTCGCGCCGATGATCAACCCCGGCGCGGCCGCGTCGGCGATCCGCCGGGCCTCGGCCAGCGGAAGGTCGGAGGCGCCGAGGTGGACGCCGTGCGCACCGGACGCGAGCGCCACGTCGAGCCGGTCGTCGACGACCACACAGGCGTCGTACGTCCCGACCCGCTCGATCACGGCCGCGGTCAGAGCGAGCAGCTCGCGGGTCGTCGCTGCCTTGTCGCGCACCTGGAAGCCGGCGACGCCGAGCTCCGCGAAGGCAGGCAGCAGCGCGAGATCTTCGCTCGAGGAGACCAGGCAGAAAATAGGTGGAAGAGGCACAACCAATCACTTCCTTCGCCGGCATGATCCGGATCAGGTGTAACGGTCGGAGCGGCCTTAGCTCCCTCTCAGCCCGCTGCCGCGGACTCCCGTGTGGACGTCTCCGACCATAGCGCGCACCACCGAGAACCCCCAGCCCTAGGCCCATCCAGCGGGATACCTCTGGTAGGTCGAGATCCGCGGCGCCGTCGCCCCGTCGCCCCTGACCCCCGCGACGAGCCGATCGTGTCGATCGACGATCGCGGCGCGCGAAGGTCTGGCGCCGCGATGTGACGTGCCCTACAGTCTTCCCTGAGCGATTGATTCTGCCGATACAAGCGTTGATTCGATCATAAACGATCACTCAGGCCGTGTCGGCCCGACCTCGACTTCGGAGCGAAGACATGCAGACGACGTCCATCACCACGCCCGACACCAAGCTCGCTACCGGGTTCTCCCGGCGCAGCGTCCTGGGCTCCGCCGCCGCAGTGGGCGGGGCCGCCCTGGGCATCGGCGCCCTCACCGCCGGCGCCACCCCGGCGCGGGCCGCCGGCCAGCGCACCATGGTCAACCAGCCCTTCGAGGCGCACGAGATCGTCCGCATCGGGCTGATCGGCCTCGGCAACCGCGGCTTCGGGATGGCCCGTGGCTGGGCCGACATCCCCGGCGCGCAGGTGGTCGCGGTGTGCGACATCCGCGCCGACCGCGCCACGCGGGTGGCCGACGACCTCGTCGCGCGCGGCAAGACCCGCCCCAAGGAGTACGGCGGCAAGCGTGGCTCCTTCAAGCAGATGCTCGACCGCGAGGAGCTCGACCTCATCTACATCGCCACCCCCTGGGAGTTCCACTACGACCAGGCGCGCACCTCGATGCTGGCCGGCGCGCACGTCGCCGTCGAGCTGCCGATCGCCACGCAGCTCAACGAACTGTGGGACCTCGTCAACACCTCCGAGATGACCCGGAAGCACCTGCTGCTCGCCGAGAACTGCAGCTACGGCCGCAACGAGCTGGCGATGCTCAAGATGGCGCACGAGGGGGTCTTCGGCGACATCACCCACGGCGCCGGCGGCTACCTGCACGATCTGCGAGCCCTGCTGTTCAACGACGGCTACTACACCGACGACTGGCGGCGCCTGTGGCACACCCGCAGCACCGCCAGCTTCTACCCGATGCACGGCCTGGCGCCGATCGCTGCCGCGATGGACGTCAACCGCGGCGACCGAGCCGTCACGCTGGCCGCCACCGCGACCGCGCCGCGGGGCCTGGCCGACTACCGCGAGCGCTTCGTCCCCCGCGACCACCGGTCGTGGAAGGAGGAGTACATCAACGGCGACCGCATCAGCTGCGAGATCACCACTTCCGGGGGTCGCACCATCAGCGCCGAGCACAACGTGAGCCAGCCCCGGCCCTACAGCCGCATCAACAGCATCGAGGGCAGCCGCGGCCTGTTCGAGGACTACGTCGGCGGCGACTCGACCGGCGCCCGCGTCTACGCCGAGCCGCTGCACAGCGGCGACACCTGGCGCGGCTTCAAGGCGCTGCGCCAAGAGTTCGACCACTGGCTCTGGAAGGAGCTCGAGGACGACGCCTCCGGGAGCGGTCACGGCGGCATGGACTACATCCTGCAGTGGCGTCTCATCCAGACGATGCGCGCCGGGCTGGTCCCCGACATCGACGTCTACGACTCGGCCATGTGGTGCTCACCGGTCCCGCTGAGCGTCGAGTCGCTGGCCAAGAACGGCAAGCCGGTGGAGATCCCCGACTTCACCCGCGGCAATTGGCGCAAGCCGAGGGTCGGCCTCGACTCGCGCCAGACCGAGATGCCCCCCGTCCCCTGATCCCTACCAACCTCACCTTCCGAAAGGCACCTACCATGGTCGCTCCGTCGTTCATCGCCCGCGCGGCTCTCGCGCTCACGATCGCCCTCGGCGGTCTTCTGATGGCCCCCGCCGCCACCACAGCGGCACCAGCAGCGGCTGCTGCGGCGACCACAGACACGGTCGGCGTCGCCATCGGAGCGGTCGACCTCGACGGGCCGGCCATCGTCGAGGTGCCGGTCACCGTCCGCAACCAATCGACGGCGGCGCTGCGCAAGCTCACGGTCTCGCTCCGGGGACCGGTGGGCTGGCAGGTCGCCCCGGCTTCGCGGTCGGTCTCGGGAGCCGTGAAGCCGGGCGCCAGCGCCACCGTCACCTTCTCGGTGCGGGTGCCCGAGCGGCGTCCGGGCTTCCATCTGCGCACCTTCACCGCCACGGCCGCCTACCGCGGCGGTGACGGCGCGGGTGCCGCGGTCGGCACGCGGGTGGAGCGCTCCGGCGAGCCGATGGCCAATCTGGCGGCGGCCTTCAACAACACCGGGGTCACCGACGAGAGCGCCACCACCGCCGGGAACTTCGACGGTGCCGGCAACAGCTTCTCGGCCCAGAAGCTGGCCGACGTGGGCCTGGGCCGGGGGGCCGAGGTCGAGGCGCTGGGCGCCACCCTGACGATGCCCGACGTCGCGCCCGGCACGGCCGACAACGTCGCCAGCGGCGGCCAAGCCGTGAAGGTGAGCGGCAGCGGCGACGCGCTGGTCCTGCTCGGCTCGGGCAGCAGCTACGGTGCCACGGGCACGGTCACCGTCTTCTACACCGACGGCACGTCGTCGACGGACGAGACCGGTCTGCCCAACTGGTCGTTCCAGGAGCCCGACGCGCACGGCGCGACGTTGGTCGCCTCGAGCGTCGGTCGCAACCGACCCGACGGGTACGGCGACGCGGCCTACCAGTACCGGGTCTTCGCCAACTCGGTGCCGCTGACCGCCGGCAAGACCGTCGACTTCGTGGTCCTGCCCGCCAACAGTGCCCTGCATGTGTTCGCGATGGGCCTCGCCGGCTGACCCGCTCGGGTAGGTTGCCGAAGTCAGGAGAGCACCCGAGCGAGTTCGAGGATCACATGTCCAGGCACACCCGGCTCGTAACGGTGCTCACCGATGCCTGAGCGCGTCCTGCGCGTGGGGCTGGTGGGCTCCGGGCCCTGGGCCCGGCTGACCGTGGCGCCGGCGCTCGCCGCCGCGCCCGAGGTGCGGCTGACCCACGGCTGGTCGCGCAACGACGCCGACCTCGCCGACCTGGCCCGCCGACACGGCTTCGAGCCGGCGAGCACCTACGTCGACCTGCTGGACCGGGTCGACGTCGTCGCGTTCTGCGTGCCGCCCGACGTCCAGGCCGGGCTGACGCCGGCGGCGTTGGACGCCGGCAAGGCGCTGCTGCTCGAGAAGCCGGTGGCCCGTCGGGTCGAGCAGGCCGAGCGGCTGCACGGACATCCCGAGCCGGTGCTCGTCCACTACTCCCGGCTGCTCGACAGCACCGTCGCCCCGTGGTTGGACGCCGCGGCCGAACGCACGTGGTCATCGGCGAGAGCGGTGCTCACGAATACGGCCACAGTCGGCGACGACCCCTTCGGCCGATCTGCGTGGCGGCGCGAGACCGACGGCGCCCTGTGGGATCTCGGACCCCACGTGCTCGCCGCCCTGCAGGTCGCGCTCGGTGACGTGACGACCGTCTCGGCCCGCCGTACCGACGAGGGCATCGTGCTCGAGACCACCCATGCGCGAGGGGCGAGCGCGCGGTCGCTGGTGTCGGTCTCGGCGTCCACGAAGCAGGACGTCCTCGAGCTGGTCGGCGCCGACGACTGCGTGCACCGCCTGCCCCGGGACCCACGGCAGGGCGGGGTCCAGACCTACCGCGCGCTCGTCTCCGGCCTGGTGCCGCCGTCCGGCCCGTCCCGCGGCCCGTGCGCCGCGGCGGTGATGGATCCCGCCTTCAGTACCTCCGTGGTGGCGACGCTGGTCGCGGCATCGGCGGCCCTGCGAGCCGGGCCCGCCGCCTGACGGCCGGCTCCCAGCCCCCGCCCCGCCCCGCGCGTAACAGCCACGACTCCACGCCACCCTCGAGAAGGCCGGCGCCATCCTCTGCCCTCGGTGTCGGCCCCGGAGCCGACGCCGGGACCGAGGCCGGGACCGAGGCCGGGGCGGCGTACGATTCCCTTTCGTGGCTGACGTTGAGTTCCGGTACTCCGACCTCCTCCCGACCGGCAAGGACGACACTCCTTACCGGCTGATCAGCAGCGAGGGGGTGGAAGAGATCGAGGTCGACGGGCGCAAGTTCCTCAAGGTCGACCCCGAGGCGATCCGGCGGCTGACCGCCGAGGCGATGAAGGACATCAACCAGTACCTCCGCCCGGCCCACCTCCAGCAGCTCCGCAAGATCATCGACGACCCCGAGGCCTCGGGCAACGACCGCTTCGTCGCGCTCGACCTGCTCAAGAACGTCAACATCTCCGCCGGCGGGATCCTGCCGATGTGCCAGGACACCGGCACCGCGATCGTGATGGGCAAGAAGTCCGAGGGTGTGCTGACCGGCGCCGACGACGCCGAGACCGTCAGCCGCGGCGTCTTCGACGCCTACACCAAGCTCAACCTGCGCTACTCCCAGCTGGCGCCGCTGACCACGTACGAGGAGAAGAACACCGGCTCCAACCTGCCCGCGCAGGTCGAGATCTACTCGACCAGCGAGGGGGAGAACGGCCCGGAGTACAAGTTCCTCTTCATGGCGAAGGGCGGCGGCTCGGCCAACAAGTCGTTCCTGTTCCAGGAGACCAAGGCGATCCTCAACCCCGACCGGATCCTGACCTTCCTCGACGAGAAGATCCGCTCGCTCGGCACCGCCGCCTGCCCGCCGTACCACCTCGCCGTCGTCATCGGCGGGACCTCCGCGGAGTTCGCGCTGAAGACGGCCAAGTACGCCTCGGCCCACTACCTCGACAACCTCCCGACCGAGGGCTCGATGAGCGCCCACGGCTTTCGCGACACCGACCTCGAGGAGAAGGTCTTCGAGCTGACCCAGTCCTTCGGGATCGGAGCCCAGTTCGGTGGCAAGTACTTCTGCCATGACGTACGCGTCGTCCGGCTCCCCCGCCACGGCGCGAGCTGTCCGGTGGCGATCGCGGTCTCCTGCTCCGCCGACCGCCAGGCGCTGGGCAAGATCACCCGCGACGGCGTCTTCCTCGAGCAGCTCGAGACCGACCCGGCGCAGTACATGCCCGACGCTGGCATGGCCGAGGAGATCGCGGCCGGCGAGGTCGTGGACATCGACCTGAACCAGCCGATGTCGGAGATCCTGGCGACGCTGTCGCAGCACCCGGTCAAGACCCGTCTCTCCCTGTCCGGCCCGATGGTCGTGGCCCGCGACATCGCGCACGCCAAGATCAAGGAGCGCCTCGACGCCGGCGAGGAGATGCCGGACTACCTGAAGAACCACCCGGTCTACTACGCCGGTCCCGCCAAGACGCCCGAGGGGATGGCCTCAGGCTCCTTCGGCCCGACCACCGCCGGCCGGATGGACTCCTACGTCGAGCAGTTCCAGGCCGCGGGCGGATCGATGGTCATGCTCGCCAAGGGCAACCGCTCCAAGGTCGTGGCCGAGGCCTGCGGGACCTACGGCGGCTTCTACCTCGGCTCCATCGGTGGCCCCGCCGCCCGGCTGGCGCAGGACTGCATCAAGTCGGTCGAGGTGCTCGAGTACCCCGAGCTCGGCATGGAGGCGGTCTGGAAGATCGAGGTCGAGAACTTCCCGGCCTTCATCGTCGTCGACGGCGAGGGCAACGACTTCTTCACCGACCCGAGCGGAACGACCACCGTCCCCCTGACCGGGATCCGGGTGCGCTCCAAGGAGCGCTGAGCCGGGGGGGCCACACCCAATTCGCTGTCGCACTTCGTCTATCGGTCGTAGTATTCCTGCTATGCCCGATAGCGAGAGCACAACAGCGCTCACCGACCTAGCGCTCGACGTACGCGACCTGCGGGTGCGCTACGGCAGCAACGAGGTGCTCAAGGGCGTGACCTTCTCCGCCCGTCGCGGCGAGGTCGTCGCCCTGCTCGGCCCCAACGGCGCCGGCAAGACCACGACCATCGAGGTCCTCGAAGGATTCCGGATGCCGACCTCAGGCGACGTCTCGGTGCTGGGCTCCGACCCGGCACGGGGCGACGAGCGGTGGCGTGCGCGGGTCGGCGTGGTGCTCCAGTCATGGCGGGACCACAGCCGCTGGCGGGTGCGCGACCTGCTCGACTACCACGCGCGGTTCTACGCGCCGTACGCGACCGCTGAGGTCCCTCGCCCGTGGGACGTCGACGAGCTCCTCGCCGTCGTCGGCCTCACCGCCCACGCAGACCAGAGGGTGATGCGGCTCTCCGGCGGCCAGCGCCGCCGGGTCGACGTCGCGATCGGCATCGTCGGCCGTCCTGAGCTGGTGTTCCTCGACGAGCCGACGGCCGGCTTCGACCCGCACGCGCGACGAGAGTTCCACGAACTCGTGCACCGGCTCTCCGACTTCGAGAACACGACCGTGCTGCTGACCACCCACGACCTGGCCGAGGCGGAGAAGCTCGCCGACCGGATCCTCGTGCTCGACCGCGGCACGATTATCGCCGACGGCAGTCCCGACAAGCTGGCCCTCGACCTCGCGACCAAGGCGGAGGTCCGCTGGACCGCCGGAGGCGAGCGGCACGTGCACGCGGTCGAGGACCGCGACCCGACCGAGTTCGTACGCCGCCTGCTCGCGACCGACCCCGACGTGACTGAGCTCGAGGTGAAACGGGCCAACCTCGAGGACACCTACCTGGCGCTCGTCCAGCGGGTCGAGAGCGGCCAGTCCGAGGAGCACGAGAAACTGGAGGCGCTGTCATGATCACCACCGGGACGAGAAGTACGCGCGGCGTCGCCGTACGCGCCGGGCTGCACCGCGGGTGGCTGGAGACCAAGTATTCGCTGACCGACGTCGGCGACATCTTCTGGATGCTCCTGTTCCCGGTCAGCTTCACGGTGACGCTGCTGTTCATGCGCGGCAACACCGTGCCCGGCACCGACCTCGCACTGGGTGCGATGGTGCTGCCGAGCCTGATCGGGATGTCGATCGCCTTCGGCGGCCTCGCGGGCCCGGCGATGCAGATCGCCACCGACCGTGAGGACGGCACGCTGCTGCGGGCCAAAGCGACGCCCGACGGGATGCTCGGCTACCTGATCGGCAAGATCTGGTTCTTCGGGCTGACCACGCTGGCCAGCCTGGTGCTGCTCGCGATTCCCGCGCTGACGGTGATCGGCGACCTCCGGATTGACGGCCGCACGGCGCTGCTGCTCCCAGTCATCTTCGTCGTCGGCATGGTCGCGACCGTTCCGATCGGGTCGGCGCTCGGCTCGATCTTCAAGTCGAGCGCCCAGTCGATGCTGATCATGCTGGCCTCGATGCTGTTGATCGCCATCTCCGGCATCTTCTACCCGATCACCGCGATGCCCACCTGGCTGCAGTGGGTCGGGCAGATCTTCCCCTTCTACTGGCTCGGGCTCGGCACGCGGTCCGCGATGATGCCTGCGGGGGCGGAGGCCGCGGAGATCGGAGACTCCTGGCGCACGGTCGAGATGTTCGGCGTCCTCGGCGTCTGGGCCGTGGTCGGCCTCGTGCTGGCACCGATCGTGCTCCGCCGGATGGCTCGCCGCCAGACCGGCTCCGCGATCGCTGCCGCGCGCGACAAGGTCATGACCAGGGGCTACTGACCTGTGGCCAACGAATCGGACACCGTCTACAACCGGATCGCGATGCTACGCGCCGAGCGCGGCATCTCCCGTCGGGAGCTCGCCGACGCCCTCGGCGTCCACTACCAGACCGTGGGCTACCTGGAGCGGGGCGAATACAGCCCCTCGTTGCATCTTGCTCTGCGGATCGCCGCCTACTTCGACGTCGCCGTCGACGTCGTCTTCGCCATCGAGCCGTTCAAGCGTCTCGGCGACTGATCCCATTCCTTCCGGAGCAGCCGAAGACCGGACGACCGCCGACGCTGAGCCTCGGCGATGCGGGGCGACCGGATAGGTTGATGGGCGCCGATCCCCGACGACGAGGAGACCCCCATGCAGTGCCCCATCGACGGTGCCACCCTAGTGATGAGCGAGCGCCAAGGCATCGAGATCGACTACTGCCCGCAGTGCCGTGGCGTGTGGCTGGACCGCGGCGAGATCGACAAGATCGTCGAACGGTCCGTCGGCGCCCCGCAGCCCGGCGGCTACCAGCAGCCCCGCCAGGAGCAGCGCGACGAGCGACGCTATGAGAAGCGGGACTACGAGAAGAAAGAGCACGAGCGGCGCGACTACGACGACGACCGGCGCCACGACAAGCGCCACAGCCACCACCGTGAGTCCTGGTTGGGTGACCTCTTCGGCTGATCCGGCTGGAGGCCACGAACGCGCTTGACGGTCCCTGCGACACACCGACATGCGGTGTGTCGCAGGGGTTTCCCGCAGGCCCTATGGCCGCCACTCACGTCGGAGCAGCCCGAAGACCCACGAGTCCGAGACATCGCCGTTCACCACGCAGTCCTCGCGCAGCGTCCCCTCCAGCGTGAAGCCGAGCTTCTCCAGCACCCGGGCAGAGGCGGCGTTGCGGGTGTCGGCCTCCGCCTGGACCCGGTTCAGGTCCAGCGTGTCGAACGCCCATCCCAGGAGCGCACCCGCGGCCTCGGTCGCGATGCCCTGACCCCATCCGGCCCTGGCGAGGCAGTAGCCCAGCGAGGCGCTGCGAAATTCGGGGTTCCAGGAGTTCAGGGTGCACCAACCGACGAAGGTGGAGTCTCGCTCGATGACCATCCGCGCCCCGCTCCCCTCCTCGGCCATCGCACGGCTTCGGGCGATGAACTGCTCGGCACGCGCCCGCTCGGTCCAGGGCGGCGAGTCCCAGTAGCGCAGCACGTACGCGTCGCTCTGGAGGGTGAACAGCGGCTCGGCATCGGCGTCGGCGAACGGCCGCAGCCGCAACCGCTCGGTCGTCAGCGTCGGGGTGGGCAGCGGCACCCCGCCATCCTGTCAGCGACCGGGTGCCCTCAGGAAACGGGTTTCTGCGACCTCCGCGGCGTCACCCGATGATGCGATCCGCCCGGGCCGACTCCTCGTGTGCCGCCTCGACGGCCTTGGCCGCCTCGTGCTCCGCCTGCTCGATCGCCTCACGAGGCGAGGGAACCGGCGGCGTACGTCCTGCGTCGTGGCCGTTGTCCGACCCCTTCGCCGACTGCATAGAGGAGGCGTTGTCGGCGAAGGCGCCGGTGACTGTGCGCATCGCCTCGGTGAGCTCGCCGGGGATGACCCAGAACGAGTTGCCGTGCGAGGCGAGCGAGGGCAGCATCTCGAGGTACTTGTAGGCCAGGACCTTGGGGTCGGCGTCGTTGGCGTGGACCGCCTGGAAGACCCGCTCCAGCGCCGTGGCCTCACCCTCGGCCTCGAGGATCCGGGCCTGCTGGTTGCCCTCCGCCTCCAGGATGGACTTCTGCCGGGTGCCCTCGGCCTCGAGGATCAGCGAGGCCCGCTTGCCCTCCGCGTGCAGGATGGCGGCGCGCTTGTCACGCTCGGCGCGCATCTGCTTCTCCATCGCCTCCTTGATCGAGGCCGGCGGGTCGATCGCCTTGATCTCGACCCGGTTGACCCGGATCCCCCACTTCCCGGTGGCGTCGTCGAGCACCTCACGCAGCCGCGCGTTGATCGTCTCGCGCGAGGTCAGGGTGCTCTCCAGGTCCATCGAGCCGATCAGGTTTCGCAGGGTCGTGACGGTGAGCTGGTCGATCGCCTGCAGGTAGTTGGCGACCTCGTAGGCGGCCGACCGCGGGTCGGTGATCTGGTAGTAGAGCACCGTGTCGATGTTGACCACCAGGTTGTCCTCGGTGATCACCGGCCGCGGGTTGGAGGAGTAGACCGTCTCGCGTACGTCCAGCTTGGTGTTGACCCGGTCCACCAGCGGGATCACGAAGTTGAGCCCTGGCTGCAGGGTGATCCGGTAGCGCCCGAAGCGCTCGATGTTGTAGCGCCTGGCCTGCGGCACGATCCGCACCGTCGAGGCGACGGCCCCGACCACCAGCCCGACCAGAACCAGAACGATCAGCAGAAGTTCCATGTCGTACGTCTCCTCCTAGGGCGACAGCGACAGCGGGTCCCGCGGATGCACGAGCGCCGTCGCGCCTTCGATCTCGAGCACGTCGACCCGGCATCCGACAGGGATGACCAGGTCCTCGTCATAGGGGCGGGCGGTCCATTCCTCGCCCGCGAGCCGGACCAGCCCGTGCGCGTAGCTCACCTCCGCGACGACGACCGCCTGACGGCCGACCAGCGCGTCGGTGCCATCACGCACCGGCGGCGGCAGGGCCATGTGACGGCGTGCGATCGGCCGCACCAGCAGCACGCTGCCGCCACCGGCGAGCGCGAAGATCAGCATCTGCAGGAGCACGGGCGCGCCGAGGGCGGCGCTGCCCGCGGCAAGCAGCGCCCCGCCGGCGACGAAAGCGAACGCCAGCGTCATCGTGAACGCCTCGGCAACTCCGAGCAGTACCGCGACGATGATCCAGAAGTACGACCACATAAGCCCACCAGACTTCGGTTCCTCACCAGGGTACTCCCGGTGTGGTGGACATCACATGGGATCAGTGCGAGTTGTTTCGCCCGTTCATCAGTGGCAGTCCCACCCACAGCGAGACGAACAGGACCAGGACGCCGAGGGAGGCGACGACCCCGGCTCCGAAGGAGAGAACGACGTCGAAGACGAGCAGCACGACCAGCGCCGAGGTGATCGCGATACCCGCCAGGCCGGCCCGCGCACAGGCGTGCGAGGCCTTGACCAGCCACGGCCGCTGGCGGCGCCGGAACAGGATCCGGTGGAAGGAGACGGGGGCGATGATCAAGGACGTGGTGACGACCGAGCCGACCAGCACCACGAGGTAGATCGTCTGCTGATGGTCGGCCAAGTCCGGGAAGCGGGGCGAGAACGGGACCGTCAGCAGGAAACCGGTCAGGATCTGCACGCCGGTCTGCAGCACCCGAAGCTCTTGGAGGAGCTCGTTCCAGTTACGGGTGATCCGCTCCGCCGGGCCCTCGTCCGGACCACCACCTTCGATCGCATCGCGGTGAAAGCTGCTCGCGGCCATCAGAACACCGGCCGTCCCCCAGTCACCCCGAGGACGGTGCCGGAGACGTAGGACGCCTCGGCCGGAGAGGCCAGGAACACGAACGCCGGCGCGACCTCGGCCGGCTGACCGGCGCGCCCCAGCGGTGTGTTGGCCCCGAACTTCTGCACCTTCTCCGGCGCCTGCGTCGCCGGCTGCAACGGGGTCCAGATCGGCCCCGGCGCCACCGCGTTCACCCGGACCCCATCGGGCCCGAGCTCGGCGGCGAGGTTGACGGTGAAGTTGTTGATGGCCGCCTTGGTCGCGGCGTAGTCGAGCAGGCTGGTCGAGGGTTCGTACGCCTGGATCGAGGCGTTGTTGATGACGCAGCCGTTGCTCTTCTGCAGGTGCGGGACGGCTGCCCGGGTCAGCCAGAGCAGGGCGTAGAGATTGGTCTTGAACGTCCGGTCGATCCGCTCGTCGTCCATGTCCGTCAGACCCTTGTCGCGGGCGAACTGGTAGCCGGCGTTGTTGACCAGGATGTCGAGGCCGCCGAGCTCCTGCACGGTGCGTTCGACGACCTCGTCGCACGCCTCGCGCTCGCGCAGGTCGATCGGGATGGCCAGCGGCGTACGTCCGGCCTCCTCGACCAGCTTCGAGGTCGTCTGCGCGTCCGTCTCCTCCTCCGGGAGGTAGGTGAAGGCCACGTCGGCCCCTTCACGGGCGTACGCGATGGCGACCGCGCGGCCGATGCCGGAGTCGGCACCGGTGATGAGCGCGACCTTGCCATCGAGGCGACCGTGGCCCTGGTAGCTGGACTCGCCGTGGTCGGGCAGCGGGTCCATCTCACCGGTGAGCCCCGGAGGCTCCTGCTGCTGGGCTGGGAACTGGGTGTTGTCATCGCTCATGAAGGGCCCGGTACCCACATCCGACACAATGGAGTCGTGAGTGGGAGTGAATCGGTGATCGTCGACGGCGGGCTGGCCCTACGGCATCGAGCGGACGGCCACCTGGAGCTGCGGGCCAACGGGATCTTCGTGATGGACACCCGAGAGACCTCGACCGAGAAGGCGCTGGCCACGCACGCCCTCGAGCTGCACCCGGCGCCGAAGCACGTGCTCATCGGTGGCCTCGGGCTCGGGTTCACCCTCGAGGCCGTGCTGACCGACCCACGGGTCGAGGCGGTCACGGTCGTCGAGATCGAGCCGCGCCTGGTCGAGTGGATGCGGACCGGCCGGATCCCCCATGGCCCCGACCTGCTGAAGGACGAGCGCGTCCACATCGAGGTGGCCGACGTGGCCGTGGTCCTGCGCGAGAGCCGGGCCGAGGCGTACGACGTCGTGCTGCTGGACGTCGACAACGGCCCCGGCTACCTGGTCCACGACGCCAACGGGGCGCTGTACGAGGCGCCCGCGCTGGCGGATGCGCGGCGAGCGACGGCCCCGGGTGGCACCGTGGTGGTGTGGTCGGCGGCGAAGGCTCCGGCGCTGCTGGAGGTGATGGCGCAGGTCTTCGACGACGCCGAGGCGCTCTCCTACCCGGTCGACCTGCAGGGGCACTCCGAGACGTACTGGCTCTATGTGGGCCGGCTCGCTGCCGGCGGGGTCTCGCGAGGGAATGGCACCAACTAGTCAAAGGTTGAATCAGACATGGACGACATGAGCTTTCGCATCGAGCACGACTCCATGGGAGAGGTCCGGGTCCCGAAGGACGCGTTGTGGCGCGCCCAGACCCAGCGGGCCGTGGAGAACTTCCCCATCTCGGGCACGCCCATCGAGCCGGCGCTGATCCGTGCGATCGGTCACGTGAAGGCGGCCGCCGCCAAGGCCAACTTCGACCTCGGCGTCCTGCCCGGCGACAAGGCCGAGGCGATCATCGCCGCCGCGGGCGAGGTCTCCGAGGGCCGCCACGACGACGCGTTCCCGATCGACGTCTTCCAGACCGGTTCCGGCACCTCCTCCAACATGAACGCCAACGAGGTGATCGCCTCCTTGGTGGCGCGGGCGGGCGGCGACGTACATCCCAACGACCACGTCAACGCCTCTCAGTCCTCCAACGACACCTTCCCGACCGCGATCCACGTCGCGGCCGCCGTCGCCGTCACCGAGCAGCTGCTGCCCGCGATCGACGTGCTGGCCGGCTCGCTCGAGGCGAAGGCCGAGGAGTTCTCCGGGCTGGTGAAGTCGGGGCGTACGCACCTGATGGACGCGACGCCGGTCACCCTGGGCCAGGAGTTCGGAGGGTATGCAGCCACCGTCCGCTACGCGGCCGAGCGGCTCGAGGCGGTGCTCCCGAGGGTGCGCGAGCTGGCGCTGGGCGGCACCGCGGTCGGGACCGGCATCAACACGCCCGCCGGGTTCCCGCAGGCGGTGATCGCCGACCTCTCCAACCGCACCGGGCAGCCGTTCACCGAGGCCCGCAACCACTTCGAGGCCCAGGGCACCCGCGACTCGCTGGTCGAGCTCTCCGGCGTCCTGAAGACGCTCGCGGTCGGCCTGATCAAGATCAACAACGACCTGCGCTGGATGTCGTCCGGCCCCACCACCGGCCTGGCCGAGATCCACCTGCCCGACCTCCAGCCGGGCTCATCGATCATGCCCGGCAAGGTCAACCCGGTCGTGCCGGAAGCCACCTTGATGGTCGCGTTCCAGGTGATCGGCAACGACGCCGCGGTGACCGCCGCCGGCGCCTCGGGCGCCTTCGAGCTCAACGTCGCGATGCCAGTGATGGCCCGCAACATCCTGGAGTCGATCCGCCTGCTCTCCACCTCGATGACCGTCCTGGCCGAGCGCACCGTCGACGGGATCGTCCCCGTCCCCGAGCGTCTCCGCGCCTACGCCGAGTCCTCCCCCTCGATCGTCACCCCGCTCAACAAGTACATCGGCTACGAGGCCGCCGCCAAGGTCGCCAAGCAGGCCCTCGCCGAGGGCGCCACGATCAAGGACACCGTCATCAAGCTCGGCTACGTCGCCGACGGCACTCTCACCGAGGCCCAACTGGACGAAGCCCTGGACGTAGAGTCGATGACCCACCCCTGAAACGCCGAGTCGGCTCATCCTGACCAAGAAACACGTCGAGTCGGCGCGTCATGACGCGCCGAC
>NZ_JBEXJF010000052.1:0-31441 GCF_040608935.1 Nocardioides sp. NPDC004968 | reverse complement strand
CTCCGATATGGAGGTGCCGGGCCAGTGGTCGGCACGCCGTTGTGCCTCGGCCTTGTAGGCCTCAGACCATCAGCTGCCGGTCCGTCGGACGGATCGGCGCGGGCAGGTTGGTCGAGCCGGTGAGGAAGGTGTCGACGGCGGCCGCGGCGGCGCGGCCCTCGGCGATCGCCCACACGATCAGCGACTGTCCGCGACCCGCGTCGCCGGCGACGTACACGCCGGGGACGGAGGTGGCGAAGGAGTCGTCGCGGGCGACGTTGCCGCGAGCGTCGTACTCCACACCCAGCTGGGTGAGGAGGCCGTCCTTCTCCGGGCCGGTGAAGCCCATGGCCAGCAGCACCAGGTCGGCGGGGATCTCCTTCTCGGTCCCCTCCTTCTCGGTCAGCTTGCCGTCGATGAACTCGACCTCGACGAGCTTCAGAGCGCGTACGCGGCCGTCCTCGGTGCCGAGGAACTCCTTGGTGGAGACGGCGTAGACCCGCTCGCCACCCTCCTCGTGCGCGGAGGCGACCCGGTAGGTCATCGGGTACGTCGGCCACGGCTGGCCCCCGGGGCGCTCCTCCGACGGACGCGGCATGATCTCCAGCTGGGTGATCGACTCCGCGCCCTGGCGGATCGCGGTGCCGAGGCAGTCGGCGCCGGTGTCACCGCCACCGATGATGACCACGTGCTTGCCCTCGGCCAGGATCTGGTCGGGGACCGCCTCGCCGAGCGAGGCCCGGTTGGACTGCGGCAGGTACTCCATCGCCTGGTGGATCCCGTCGAGCTCACGCCCGGGGACCGGCAGGTCGCGACCGACGGTCGAGCCGTTGGCCAGCACGATGGCGTCGTAGCGGTCCCGGAGCTGCGCACCGGTGATGTCGGTGCCGACGTCGACGCCCGGACGGAAGACCGTGCCCTCGCGGCGCATCTGCGCCAGGCGCTGGTCGACCTGCGACTTCTCCATCTTGAACTCCGGGATGCCGTAGCGCAGCAGCCCGCCGATCTTGTCGGCCCGCTCGTAGACGGCCACGGTGTGGCCCGAACGGGTGAGCTGCTGGGCGGCGGCCAGGCCCGCGGGGCCGGAGCCGATGACGGCGACCGCCTTGCCGGAGAGCCACTCGGGCGGCTGCGGCTTGACGTGGCCCGCGTCCCAGGCCTTGTCGATGATCGCGACCTCGATGTTCTTGATCGTCACCGCGGGCTGGTTGATGCCCAGCACGCAGGCGGCCTCGCACGGAGCCGGGCAGAGACGACCGGTGAACTCGGGGAAGTTGTTGGTCGCGTGCAGCCGCTCCGAGGCGCCCTCCCAGTCGTTGCGCCAGACCAGGTCGTTCCACTCGGGGATGATGTTGCCGAGCGGGCAGCCCTGGTGGCAGAACGGGATGCCGCAGTCCATGCAGCGCGAGGCCTGGGTGTTGATGATCGGCAGCAGGGTCTTGCCGACCTTGCCCGGGTAGACCTCGTGCCAGTCCTTGACTCGCTCGTCGACGGGACGACGGGTCGCGACCTCGCGACCGTTCTTCAAGAAACCCTTGGGGTCAGCCATGAAGGACCTCCATAATCCGCGCGGCAGCCTCGTCCTCGTTAAGACCCTCCTCGAGGGCCTCCTCCTGGGCTTCGAGCACGCGCTTGTAGTCACTGGGCATGACCTGCGTGAAGCGGGTCAGTGAGTTCGGCCAGTCGGCCAGGAGCGCCTCGGCGACGGCCGAGCCGGTCTCCTCGAGGTGGTCGCGGACCAGCTGCTCGAGCTCGGCGGCGTACTTCTCGTCCACCGGGGTGGCATCGTCCAGCTCGCTGTTGAGGCGCTGCCCCTCGAAGTCGAGGACCCAGGCGACCCCACCGGACATACCGGCCGCGAAGTTCCGCCCGGTCGGGCCGAGCACGACGACACGACCGCCGGTCATGTATTCGCAGCCGTGGTCGCCGACACCCTCGGTGACGATGCTGGCACCCGAGTTGCGGACCGCGGCCCGCTCCCCCACGCCTCCGCGGATGTGGATCCGCCCGCTGGTGGCGCCGTAGGCCAGGGTGTTGCCGGCGATGATGTGCTCCTCGGCCCGGAACCCGGCCGTACGCTCCGGGCGGATGACCACCCGGCCGCCGGAGAGGCCCTTGCCGACGTAGTCGTTGGCGTCGCCCTCCAGGCGCAGCGTCAGGCCGCTCGGGATGAACGCGCCGAAGGACTGGCCCGCCGACCCGGTGAAGGTGATGTCGATCGTGCCCTCGGGCAGGCCCTCGCCGCGGTAGCGCTTGGTGATCTCGTGACCGAGGATCGTGCCGACGGTGCGGTTGACGTTGCGGATCGGCAGCTGGGCGCGTACGGGCTCGCCGCGCTCGAGCGCCGGGGCCGCGAGCGGGAGCAGCTCGCTGACGTCGAGCGACTTCTCCAGACCGTGGTCCTGGCCCTTGGTGTTGTAGAGGGCCTGGTCGGAGAACTGCTGCGGCGACTCCACGCGGGTGAAGATCGGCGACAGGTCGAGCCCGGAGGCCTTCCAGTGGTCGATCGCGTCGCGGGCGTCGAGCGCCTCGGCGTGGCCGACGGCCTCGTCGATGCTCCGGAAGCCGAGCTCGGCGAGGAGCTCGCGGACCTCCTCGGCGATGTAGCGCATGAAGTTGACGACGTACTCCGCCTTGCCGGTGAACCGCTCGCGCAGGACCGGGTTCTGGGTGGCGACGCCGACGGGGCAGGTGTCGAGGTGGCAGACCCGCATCATCACGCAGCCGGAGACGACCAGCGGCGCGGTGGCGAAGCCGAACTCCTCGGCACCGAGCAGCGCGGCGATGACCACGTCGCGGCCGGTCTTGAGCTGACCGTCGGTCTGCACCACGATCCGGTCGCGCAGGCCGTTGAGGAGCAGCGTCTGCTGCGCCTCGGCGAGGCCGAGCTCCCAGGGACCACCGGCGTGCTTGAGCGAGGTCAGCGGGGAGGCACCGGTGCCGCCGTCGTGACCGGAGATCAGGACCACGTCGGCGTGGGCCTTGGAGACACCCGCGGCGACGGTGCCGACGCCGACCTCGGCCACGAGCTTCACGTGGACGCGAGCGCTCGGGTTGGCGTTCTTGAGGTCGTGGATCAGCTGAGCCAGGTCCTCGATCGAGTAGATGTCGTGGTGCGGCGGCGGGGAGATGAGGCCCACGCCCGGCGTCGAGTGACGCGTCTTGGCGACCCACGGGTAGACCTTGTGGCCGGGCAGCTGGCCGCCCTCACCGGGCTTGGCGCCCTGGGCCATCTTGATCTGGATGTCGTCGGCGTTGGTCAGGTATTCGCTGGTGACGCCGAAGCGTCCCGAGGCCACCTGCTTGATCGACGAGCGGCGCTTCGGGTCGTAGAGACGATCCGGGTCCTCGCCGCCCTCGCCGGTGTTGGACTTGCCGCCGAGGAGATTCATCGCGACGGCGAGCGTCTCGTGAGCCTCCTTGGAGATCGAGCCGTACGACATCGCGCCGGTCGAGAAGCGCTTGACGATCGCCTCGACGGGCTCGACCTCGTCGATCGAGATCTTCTGGCGACCCAGCTCCTCGGCGCCCTTGAGCTTGAAGAGCCCGCGCAGCGTCATCAGTCGCTCGGACTGCTCATTGACGCGGTCGGTGTACTGCTTGAACACGTCGTAGCGGCCGCTGCGGGTGGCGTGCTGGAGCCGGAAGACCGTCTCCGGGTCGAACAGGTGCGGCTCACCCTCGCGGCGCCACTGGTACTCGCCGCCGATGGGCAGCGCGCGGTGGGCGTTGGCGACGCCGTCGCGCGGGTAGGCGGTGGCGTGCCGCTTCGCGACCTCCTCGGCGATCACGTCGAGGCCGATGCCGCCGAGCTTGGAGGTGGTGCCGGTGAAGTAGCGCTCCACGACCTCCTTCGACAGGCCGACTGCCTCGAAGATCTGAGCGCCGGTGTAGGAGGCAACGGTGGAGACGCCGATCTTCGACATCACCTTGAGGACACCCTTGCCGAGCGCCTTGATCGTGTTGGCCATCGCCTTCTCGGCGTCGGCCTTCACGTAGTAGCCCTCGTAGGCGAGGTCCTCGACGGACTCGACCGCCAGGTAGGGGTTGACCGCGGCGGCGCCATAGCCGATCAGCAGGGCGACGTGGTGGACCTCGCGTACGTCTCCGGCCTCGATCAGCAGGCCGACCTGCGAGCGGGTGCGCTCGCGGACCAGGTGGTGGTGGACGGCGCCGGTCAGGAGCAGCGACGGGATCGGCGCCATCTCCTGGGTGGAGTGGCGGTCGGAGAGGACGATGATGCGCGCGCCGTCCTCGATCGCCTGGGAGACCTCGGCGGAGATCTCGTCCAGGCGCGCCTGAAGTGCCTCGGCCCCGCCGTCGACCTCGTAGAGGCCGCGGACGATGTGGACCTGGAAGCCCGGCATGTCGCCGTCACGGTTGATGTGACGGATCTTGGCCAGGTCGTCGTTGGAGATGACCGGGAACGGCAGCACGATCTGACGACACGAGGCCGGTCCGGGGTTGAGCAGGTTGGACTCGGCGCCGATGGTGCCGTTGAGGCTGGTGACGAGCTCCTCGCGGATCGCGTCCAGCGGCGGGTTGGTGACCTGCGCGAAGAGCTGGGCGAAGTAGTCGAACAGCATCCGGGGCTTGTCGCTCAGCGCCGCGATCGGGCTGTCGGTGCCCATCGAGCCGATCGGCTCGGCGCCGGTGTTGGCCATCGGCGCGAGCAGGATCCGGAGCTCCTCCTCGGTGTAGCCGAAGACCTGCTGGCGGCGGGTGACGCTCGCGTGGGTGTGCACGATGTGCTCGCGCTCGGGGATGTCGTCGAGGCGCACGAGACCGGCGTGGAGCCACTCGTCGTAGGGCTGCTCGGCGGCGAGCTCGGACTTGACCTCGTCGTCCTCGATGATGCGGTGCTCCGCGGTGTCGACGAGGAACATCCTGCCCGGCTGGACGCGGCCCTTGCGGACCACGGTGGCGGGGTCGATGTCGTCGAGCACACCGGCCTCGGAGCCGAGCACGACCAGGCCGTCCTCGGTGACCCAGTAGCGGGAGGGCCGCAGACCGTTGCGGTCGAGGACCGCGCCGATCTGGGTGCCGTCGGTGAAGACGACCGACGCGGGGCCGTCCCAGGGCTCCATCAGCGAGGAGTGGAACTCGTAGAACGCCTTGCGGGCGGGGTCCATCTCCTCGTGCTTCTCCCACGCCTCCGGGATCATCATCAGCATGGCGTGCGGCAGGCTGCGGCCGGCCAGGTGGAGGAGCTCGAGGACCTCGTCGAAGGAGGCCGAGTCGGAGGCGCCCTCGGTGCAGATCGGGAAGAGCCGCTCGAGGTCGCCGGGGATCAGCTCGGACTCGAGCAGCGACTCGCGCGCCTTCATCCAGTTGCGGTTGCCCATGACGGTGTTGATCTCGCCGTTGTGGGCGATGAACCGGAACGGGTGGCTCAGCGGCCAGCTCGGGAAGGTGTTGGTCGAGAACCGGCTGTGGACGACAGCGATCGCGGAGGCGACCCGCTCGTCGACCAGGTCGGGGAAGACCTCGGCCAGCTGGGGCGTGGTGAGCATGCCCTTGTAGACGATGGTGCGGCTCGACAGCGACGGGAAGTAGACGTCGGTCTCCTTCTCCGCGCGCTTGCGCAGGCAGAAGGAGAGCCGCTCCAGGGCCAGACCCGTGACGCGCTGCTTGGCGCCGGCGACGAAGAGCTGGCGGAAGGTCGGCATGACCGCCTTGGCGGTGGCGCCGAGGGAGTCGGGGTTGACCGGTACGTCACGCCACCCGAGGACCTCGAGGCCCTCCTCGGTCGCGATCTCCTCGACCATCTTCACGGAGCGCTCGACCTGGTCGGCGTCGCCGGGGATGAAGGCGGTACCGACGGCGTAGGCACGCTCGGCCGGAAGGTCGAAGTCGACGACCTCACGAAGGAAGGCGTCGGGGACCTGCAGCAGGATCCCAGCGCCGTCGCCAGAGTTGGTCTCGGCGCCGGCGGCGCCGCGGTGGTCGAGATTCACCAGGGCACGGATGCCCTGCTTCACGATGTCGTGGCTGGCCACGCCGGTCAGCGTCGCAACCATGGCGACGCCGCAGGCGTCCTTCTCGAACCGAGGGTCGTAGAGGCCCTGGGGGGATGGATACGAGTGCTCGTACGGCACCGGGATCTCCCGTCTGTCCGGGCTCAGGCACGCACCGACCGACGCAGCCCAATAGCCCCGGATTTCTGACTCTGCTTCGAGTCCAGTCCGGAGCGGGGGATGTCTGCGACGAGTGCGCGCGCCCTTGCGGGGATGAAACTGGCAATCTGCAGGGGACAGCGTTGGCCCGCGCGAGTGCGGCTAGGTTACCACTGTGTCACGCGTAGGTTGCGAACGAGGGTCCATCGGTGGACACCCTCCCGCGAGGCGCTACGTTGCGCCCAATATCTGCGTCTGATCAGGCCTTTGTCGAGGATTCCTCGTCGTCGGTCCCGTTGTCGGCTGCGTTGCCGTCAGTGTCGCTCGCGGGTTCGTTCTCGGTGTCGTCGGTGTCGTTCTCGATGTCGTTCGCCGGGGCCTTGGCAGGATCGCTGTAGACCTCCTCCTCGAGACTACCCCGGCCGGTCACGGTGGCGTACGTCCACCACGCTGCTGCCAGGACGAACAGGATGATCGACATCCACTCGCTCCAGCGCAGGCCGAGCACGTTGACCAGCTGCACGTTGTCGATGCGCAGGGTCTCGATCATGCCGCGGCCGAGGCAGTAGGCCATCACATAGAGAGCGACCACACGGCCGCCGCCCAGACGCAGCTTCTTCTGCAGGTAGACGATCACGAAGAAGGCGAGGATGTCCCAGCAGAACTCGTAGAGGAACGTCGGGTGGAACGTGGTGCCGACCGGGAACTGGCTGGGACCGCCGGGGTAGAACGACGGGTCGATCTCCAGCCCCCAGGGCAGGTCGGTGGGCCTGCCGAAGAGCTCCTGGTTGAACCAGTTGCCCCAGCGGCCGATGCCCATCGCGAGCAGGCAGGTCGGGGCGATCGTGTCCAGCAGCGGGACGATCTTGATGCCCTTCTGCTTCGCGCCGATGACCGCGCCCACGGCGCCGAGCGCGATCGCGCCCCACACACCGAGCCCGCCGCGCCAGATGTAGAGCGCCTCGATCGGGTGGGCCCCGTCGCCGAAGTAGAGCTGCCAGTCGGTCATGACGTGGTAGATCCGGCCGCCGACCAGGCCGAACGGAACCGCCCACAGCGCGATGTCCTGGATGTCGCCGGCCCGGCCGCCGCGGGCCTGCCAGCGGCGCTCGGAGACCCAGACGGCGACGATGATGCCGAGGATGATCGCGAAGGCGTAGCCGCGCAACGGGACCGGCCCGAGCCAGAGCACGCCTTCGGCGGGGCTGGGGATGGACATCGGGAGGATCATGCGGGGCCCTTCTTGGCTACTTCTGAGTGAGAAGGCGGTGGATGTCGTCGGCGAACTGCTTGGGAGAGGTGTTCATCGACCACACCACGCTGGCCTGTCCCTGGGAGACCGCCGAGACGTGGGTGTCGTGGACCCCGAGATCGTAGCCCCCACTGGGTAGCCGGTCGGCCTCCCCTATGTAGAGCCGCATCGACTCGGCCAGGGTGACGATGTCCTTCAGATCACCGGTGAGGCCGATGAACTCCTTGTCGTAGCGGTCCAGGTACTCGCGCAGGACCTCCTCGGAGTCGCGCGCGGGGTCGGTGGTCACGAACACGACCTCGACCTTGTCCCGGTCCGCCTCGTCGAGGCGAGTCAGTGCCGCGGTCAGGCTCGACATCACGAGCGGGCACTCGTCAGGGCAGCTGGTGTAGCCGTAGAAGACCAGCGTCAGCGGCCTGTCGGCGTCGGTGGCCAGCGAGTACGGCTCGCCCTCGGTGTCGGTCAGCGCGGTGTCGGAGAGCCGGTAGGGCGTGTGCTCCTGCCCGGTCATCGCCGAGGCCGGCGCCTGGCCGGTGCCGGCGGCGCCGCAACCGGTGAGCACCCCGATGAGGACGAGCAGGACGGGTAGGAGATGCCTCAACGCGCGCGGACTCCCGCGGCCAGGTCCTCGGTCAGGCTCGCCAGCGCCTTGAGCGCCGCCTGCTCGTCGGAGCGGTTGTCCAGCAGCGTACGCACGAAGGCGGAGCCGACGATGACCCCGTCGGCGTACGCAGCCATCTCGGCCGCCTGGGCGCCGTTGCTGACTCCGAGACCGACGCCGACGGGCAGGTCGGCCCCTGATCGGTTGAGTTTCTTCGTGCGGGCGACCAGCGGGGCGGCCAGGTCGGAGGTCTTGGCGCGGGCGCCGGTGACGCCCATGACCGCGGTGGCGTAGACGAAGCCGCGGCACTGGGCCGTGGTCATCGCGATCCGCTCGTCGGTGCTGCTCGGCGCGACCAGGAAGACCTTGTCGAGGTCGCGGGCGTCGGCCGCCTCGATCCACTCCGGCGCGAAGTCGGGGGTGATGTCGGGCGTGATCAGGCCCGCGCCGCCGGCGTCCTGCAACTGCTGGGCGAAGCGGTCCACGCCACGCCGCTCGATCGGGTTCCAGCTGGTCATCACCAGGGTCGGCACCCCGGTCGCGGCCACGGCCTCGACGGCGCGGAACACGTCGTCGACACGTACGCCGCCGTCGAGCGCCTGCTGCACCGCGTCCTGGATGGTGGGGCCGTCCATGACCGGGTCGGAGTAGGGCAGGCCGATCTCGATGATGTCGCAGCCGGCCTCGACCATCGTCGTCAGCGCCTCGATCGAGCCCTCGACCGTCGGGAAGCCCGCCGGGAGGTAGCCGACCAGGGCGGCGCGGTTCTCGGCCTTCGCCTTCGCGAACGCTACCGACGTACTCACTTCTCGTCTCCCAGCTTGAAGTATTCGATGGCCGTGCCCATGTCCTTGTCGCCGCGACCGGACAGGTTGATCAGGATCGTGGCGCCCTCGCCGTGACGCTCCTTGATCTGCGGCGCGATCTTGATGGCGCCGGCGATCGCGTGGGCCGACTCGATCGCCGGGATGATGCCCTCCGAGCGCGAGAGCAGCGCGAAGGCGTCCATCGCCTCCTTGTCGGTGACCGAGGTGTAGGAGGCGCGGCCGGACTTGGCGAGCCAGGCGTGCTGGGGCCCGACCCCGGGGTAGTCGAGACCGGCGGAGATCGAGTGGGACTCGATGGTCTGGCCGTCCTCGTCCTGGAGCACGTAGGTGCGGGCGCCGTGGAGCACGCCCGGGTCGTTGGCCTGGATGGTGGCGGCGTGCCGGCCGGTCTCGAACCCGTCTCCCCCGGCCTCGAAGCCGTGGATCTCGACGTCCTCGTCGTCCAGGAACGCGGTGAAGAGGCCGATCGCGTTGGAGCCACCGCCGACCGCGGCGAGGACGGCGTTCGGGAGGCCGCCGAACTGCTCGAGGGACTGGGCCCTGGCCTCGTCGCCGATGCCGCGCACGATGTCCCTGACCAGCGTCGGGAACGGGTGCGGCCCGGCGGCGGTGCCGAACAGGTAGGCGGTGTGGTCGACGCTGGCGACCCAGTCGCGCAGCGCCTCGTTGATCGCGTCCTTGAGGGTTCCGCTGCCGGAGGGCACCGGGACGACCTCGGCGCCGAGCAGCCGCATCCGGGCCACGTTGAGCGCCTGGCGGTCGGTGTCGACCTTGCCCATGTAGACGGTGCAGTCGAGACCGAAGTAGGCAGCCGCGGTCGCGGAGGCCACCCCGTGCTGGCCGGCGCCGGTCTCGGCGATGACCCGGCTCTTGCCCATCCGCTTGGTCAGCAGTGCCTGGCCGAGCACGTTGCGGATCTTGTGGGCGCCGGTGTGGTTGAGGTCCTCGCGCTTGAGGAGGACGCGTACGCCGAGCTGCTCGGAGAGCCGGGTCGCGTGGAAGAGCGGGCTCGGCAGGTTGGCGTAGTCACGCAGGATCGCGTCGAACTCCTCCACGAACTCCTTGTCGGCCTTCGCGTCCTGCCACGCCTCGTCGAGCTCGATGAGCGCCTTCATCAGCGCCTCGGGCATGAAGCGGCCGCCGAATCCCTCGGCCTCGCCACCGAACCAGCCGAACTCGTCGGCGTCGTAGCTCGTCGTTTCGTGGATGTGAGTTGTCATGGCTGGTCCTAGCCTTGGATTCCGGTGAACTCGGCGACCGTGCCTTGCGGGTCGCCATGCTTGACCAGCGCCTCGCCGACCAGGACCGCGTGGGCCCCTTCGGCGACGTGGCGCTTGACGTCGGTGGCGGTGAAGATGCCCGACTCGGCGACCTTCACCCGGTCCTCGGGGATGAGCGGCGCGAGCCGTCCGAAGACGTCCTGGTCGATCTCCAGGGTCTTCAGGTTGCGGGCGTTGACGCCGATCAGCTCGGCGCCGAGGTCGACCGCCCTGGCGACCTCGGCCTCGTCGTGGGTCTCGACCAGCACGGTCAGCCCGAGCTCACGCGCCTGGTCGTAGAGCCTGCGCAGCGTGTCGTCCTCCAGCGCGGCCACGATCAGCAGCGCGAGGTCGGCGCCGGCTGCCCGGGCCTCCAGCAGCTGGTAGGGCTCGACGATGAAGTCCTTGCGCAGGATCGGGGTGTCGACGGCGGCGCGGACCGCGCGCAGGTCGGCGAGGGACCCGCCGAAGCGGCGTTCCTCGGTGAGCACCGAGATCGCGGCGGCACCGCCGGCGGCGTACTTCTGGGCCAGCTCGGCCGGGTCCGGGATGTCGGCCAGGGCGCCCTTGGAGGGGCTCTTCCGCTTCACCTCGGCGATCACGCTGCTTCCCGACGCACGGAAGTGCGGCATCGGGTCGCGGGGCGCGTCGACGTCGGCCAGCCGGGCCCGCAGATCCGCCTCGGACACCGTCGCCTGGCGCTGCGCCAGGTCCAGACGTACGCCGTCGATGATCTTTTCGAGCACCGACATGTTTAAACCTCTCGTTTCCGGGTATGACCCACGTGCAAAGCCTCTCACCCGAACCGTGACACGCCCGATTTGGCGCCACAGTGCGGGCGGGAAACGTTAAGTTTCTTCCATCTCTACCCAACTCGCCTGACTTTGGAGGTCAGACACACATGAGCTACGGAACTCCTCCGCCGCCGCCCCCGTACGGTTCGCCGGCACCCGGGCAGCA
This sequence comes from Nocardioides sp. NPDC004968, assembly GCF_040608935.1. NCBI lineage: Bacteria > Bacillati > Actinomycetota > Actinomycetes > Propionibacteriales > Nocardioidaceae > Nocardioides > Nocardioides sp. NPDC004968. The sequence goes on along the minus strand of NZ_JBEXJF010000052.1, from coordinate 20,447 downwards.
GCCCGGTCAGCCTGCGGGCAACAACAAGAAGGCGATCTGGGCACTTGTCCTCGGCATCCTCGGCTGCATCTGCTGCGGAATCTTCACCGGTATCCCGGCGATCATCCTCGGCAAGATGGCCCAAAACGAGATCGATGCCTCCGGCGGAGCGCAGGGCGGGCGTGGCATGGCCACCGCCGGCTTCATCCTCGGCATCGTCGCCATCGTCCTGTTCGTCATCGGGCTCATCCTGAACCTGTCCGGTGCTCTCGACTTCAGCGGCAGCACCACCACGTACTGAGCTGAGTCCATGTGAGCTCGGCTCTTTGAAATCAGCGAGGCCCCCGGCGATTCCGCCGGGGGCCTCGCTGTTTCACAGGCTCAGTGTGACTCGACGTTGAAGCCGAGCTTGGCGAGCACGATGAAGAGCAGGCCGCCCGCGACGGTGACGGCGACGCCGACCCAGAAGACGAACCAGCTGATCGGGTCGAGCATCATGGCGACGCTTCCGATGAGGAAGCCGAGGAGGCCGACCGCGACTGCGATCCAGGCTGCCGGGGTGTTGCCGTGGCTGGCGGACATGCGATGACTCCTCTACGAGTTCTCTTGCTGAAGCGAAGCCCGAAGCGATGCAGGTGGGCTTGGCTGCAGTGTATTCATTGATCCCCCGTTGTCGGGTCCCGACCCTCGTCCAACGACTTCCAGACATCGATCGTGGACTGCTCCTCCAACGGCTTCTGCTCCGGCTTCGCGGTGGCCGGAGCGTCATACCTGCGGCCCATCTCGGGCCACGAAGGAGCCAGGCGTACGGCCGCGACCGCCGCCGCGACGGTCAGGACCCCGCCGAGGAGCGCGAGGTAGGGCCAGGGGGTGGTGGTGTGCTCGGTCTCGCCCCAGACCACCTCGGAGTCGATCGCCCGGCCGAGCGCGTCGATCCCGGCATGGCCGAAGAAGGTGACGATCACGCCGATCCCGGCCAGACCCGCGAGGGCGGCCACCAGGCGGCGTACGAGACCTCGGGTGACCAGGACCACGCCCCAGGCCGCGAGGGCGACCAGGGCCAGGCCGGTCGTGGCCGGGGAGTCGTTGAGGTCGGTCGGCATCTGGGCCGGGGCGGTCACCTTCACCCATTCGTTGGAGCCTGCCCACGCGGCCAGGGCCGCGCCGGCGAGTCCGGCGATGACGGTGGGGCCGAAGGTGGCCTTCATGAGATCAGGCCGGCGTCGAAGCAGGTGTGGTCGCCGGTGTGGCAGGCGGGGCCCTCCTGGTCGACCTTGAGCAGGATCGTGTCGCCGTCGCAGTCCAGGCGGACCTCCTTGACGTACTGCCGGTGGCCGGAGGTCTCCCCCTTGACCCAGTACTCCTGCCGGCTGCGGGACCAGTAGGTCGCCCGGCCCGTCGCGAGCGTGCGCGCCAGGGCCTCGTCGTCCATGTAGCCGAGCATCAGCACCTCGCCGGTGTCATGCTGCTGCGCCACCGCGGGCACCAGTCCGTCGGGGTTGCGCTTGAGGCGGTCGGCGATGGCGGGGTCCAGTCCCTCGCTCGTGGGTCCAGTAGTCACGGCTCCAGTATCCCGCCGGGCAACAGTACGGACACAACCGGCATGTCGCGGCGCTGATCGGGCGCCCTCGAGGCCCCGGGCTGCCAGACTCTCCCGGTCATCTGGGCCGGTCTCGGTACGGCCCTGTCAGCCGACTCGTCGAGTCGACTATTCAAACTGGAGAACACCGCACCATGGCTAACCCCACCCCGCAGCCGGCACCGGCGAAGCAGACCGACACCAGCGCCCTCGTGATCGGCATCCTGGTCACGCTCTTCTGCTGCCTGCCCTTCGGCATCGTCTCGATCGTCAAGGCCGTCCAGGGTGACGCCGAAGGCGCCAAGAAGTGGGGCATCATCGGCGCCATCACCGGCGTCGTCGTGATCGTCCTCTACATCATCGCCTCGGTCGTCCTCGGCGTCGGCATGGCCCAGTCGGGGACCATGTGACCACACCCTCACGGGTGCGTGCGGGGCTCGTCCCACTGGCCGTCGTGGCCGGCGCGGCGGGCCTCGCGGCCGTCTTCGCCACCTCTCCCGAGCTCGTCGCCTACGTTCCGCCGTGCCCGATCCACGCCCTCACCGGCATCGACTGCCCCGGCTGCGGGATGACGCGCGGCACGATGTCGCTGCTGTCTGGTGACGTCTCCGGCGCGATCGGCCACAACGCGCTGATGTTCCTGCTCGGGCTGCCGATGCTCGCGCTGCTCTGGCTCTTCTGGCTTCGCGGCCGCGTCGGCGGTCGCCCCGCTCCCGGCTGGGCGCGCTCCCCCGCAGCCCTCTACTCCTGGCTGGCGTTGACCGTCGTCTTCACGGTCGTCCGCAACCTGCCCTGGGCGCCGTTCACCGCACTCGCGGCGTAGCGTCGCCGCTACCTGTCGGCGAAGTAGGTGGCACTCTCCTCATCGGCGGGGTAGTACGACTCGATCGCCACCTCGTCGAGGGTGATGTCCATCGGGGTCCCGAAGGTGGTGATCGTCGAGAAGAGGTTCAGCTCGCGGCCGTCGACGCGAAGCGTCATCGGGATCACGACATCCGCCTCGAGCGCGAGCGACCATTCGTCATCCTGGCCGACGGGTGCCAGCACCTCCTCGTAGAGCCGGGTCAGCTCGGGGTCCGCGACGATGGCGAGCTGACGCCTGACCCGCGCTCGGAACACTGCACGTACGTCGGCCAGGTTCACGACGAGAGGTGCCAGGCCCCGAGGGTGAAGGCCGAGGCGTACGAGGTTGACGGGTGGTTCGAGCAGCTCGGGGTCGACGCCGGCGAAGAACCGGTCGACCGCGCGGTTGGTCATCAGGATGTTCCAGCGACGGTCGACCACCAGGGCCGGGTACGGCTCGTGGGCACGCAGAACCCGGCCGATCGCGTCGCGAGCGGCCGCGAGCGCATCGTCCTCGAGGGGCCGCTGGGTGTAGCGCGGCGCGAAGCCGGCGGCGAGCAGGAGTCGGTTGCGGTCCCGGAGCGGGATGTCGAGCTGGTCGGCGAGCCGGAGGATCATGTCGGTGCTCGGCCGGGACCGGCCGGTCTCGACCAGGCTGACGTGGCGTGCCGAGACATCGGCGGCGATCGCCAGGTCGAGCTGGCTGAGGCGACGACGATGCCGCCATTCCCGCAACATCTCGCCCACTGTGTACACAGGCCCCAGGATCGCTCATCAGCAGGTCGTGCGCCATGAACTCCCATGTCATCGACACCGGTCCGGGACGCCGAACACACTGGCGGCATGACCACACAGAGCACATCCACGGACGCCGTCAGGGCTGTCACCACCGCCTTCGCGGGGCTTGTCGCGACCGGTGACACCGGGCCTCTCGAGCAGCTGCTCGCCCCGGACTTCCGGCACCATCGACCGGACGCGACCTCGTCCACCAAGGAGCAGTGGCTCGACGCCGTCGGCGGCTCGCTCGAGCGGATCGACGGCATGGAGGTCGAGGTGAAGCACGTGCTGGCCGCCGACGATCACGTCGTGATGCACACCCGTCGCCGGCTGCCGGGCGGACCCGAGATCACCGTCGTCGACATCTGCCGGTTCGAGGGCTCGATGATCGCCGAGTCGTGGGAGATCATCGAGCCCGCCGCCGAGGCCGCCGCCCACCTGTCGTGGTGGGACGCCTGAGCTCTCGGTCTCAGCTGCCCTGCTGGGCGACCCAGGAGGCGTGCAGGCGTGCGTACGTCGAGCCGGCCTGCGCCACCAGGTCGCCGTGCGGCCCCCGCTGGGCGAGGCGTCCGGCGTCGACGACGATCACCTCGTCGGCCGCCTCGGCCGTGGAGAGCCGGTGGGCGATGGTGACCGACGTACGACCGCTCATCAAGCGCTCCAGGGCCCGGTTGATCCGCATCTCCAACCGCGGGTCGACGGCGGAGGTCGCCTCGTCGAGGACGAGCAGGTCGGGGTCGGCCAGCTGGGCTCGCAGGAGCGCCACGAGCTGGCGCTCGCCGGCCGAGAGCGACTCGCCGCGCTGCCCGACACTGGTGCGGACGCCGGCGGGGAGACCGGCCAGCCAGTCCCCCAGGCCGAGGATCCGGGCGGCCTCCTCGATCTCCTCGTCGGTCGCGTCCAGCCGCCCGTAACGGACGTTGTCGGCCAGGGTGGAGTCGAAGAGGAAGCCCTCCTGCGGGACGAGCACGACGCTGGTGCGCAGCGAGGCGTTGCCGATCTCGCGTACGTCGACGCCGTCGAGACGGACCCGGCCGTCGGTCACGTCCATCACCCGGGTGAGCAGCTTCGCGATCGTCGACTTCCCCGACCCGGTCTCGCCGACCACGGCGACCCGGCGGCCGGGCGTGATCTCGAAGGAGATGTCGTGCAGGACCGGGCGGCCGCCGGGGTAGGCGAAGGTGACCGCGTCGAACTCGATCGAGAGGGGGCCGCGGGGCAGGACCGTGCCGGCCGCGCCCGGGTCGACGAGGTCGGCGGGGGTGTCCAGGATCCCGATCGTGCGCCGCCAGGAGGCGATCGCGTTCTGCGCGTCGGTGAGGATCTGCGTACCCATCTGCACCGGGCCCACGAACAGCGTCACCAGGAACGCGAAGGCCAGGATCTCGCCGACGGTCAGCGCGCCGCTCGTGCCCTGGTAGGCGAGCGCCAGCAGGACGCCACCGACGATCACGCCGGCGTTGGCGAGGCCGCCGGAGAGGCCACCGAGACTGAAGAAGACCGAGGTGTAGGCCTGAGCCTTGATCTGGGCGGCGCTGGTGGCATCGATCTCGCGGTCGATGCGCTCCTGGGTGCGGTCCTCGACGGCGTACGCCTTCACCACGGCCGCGCCGACGACCGGCTCGGAGACCGCGGAGAGCATCTTGGCGACCTGGCGGCGGGAGAGGGTGTAGGCCGCGGACAGCTTGCGCTGGAAGAACCGCAGGCTCAGGAAGAGCGGGCCGAAGCAGAGCCACACCAGGATCGCGAGCTGCCAGGAGTAGATCACCATCACGACGGTGGCGATCAGCATCTGCCCGATGCTGACGATGAAGAGCAGACCGCCGAAGACGATGAACTGGCTGACCTGGTCGACGTCGCTGGTCACCCGCGAGACCAGCGCCCCGCGGTGCTCGGTCGACTGGGTGAGCATCGGCAGGTCGTGGACGTGCCGGAAGGCCTTCGTACGCAGCGTCGCCAGGCCCCGCTCGGCGGCGGTGAAGAGCCGGCTGGTCATCTTGAACGACGCCCAGCCGGTGACCGCGATGGCGACCACCGCGATGAGGCCGGCGCGCAGGACGTAGCCGAGGTCGGGGCCATCGGGACCGCTGAGGCCGTTGTCGAGGGTCTGCTGGACGACGACAGGTACGACGACCTGCCCGACGCTCGCGATCACGGCCAGCGCGAAGGTGCCGCGGATGCCCTCGACCAGCTCCGGGGAGTGCTTGATGCCCCGGCGGATGGTCTCGATCGCGCCGAGCTCCTCGCCGCTGCCGACCCGGGTCTCGGGTTCGAGGGTCGCGGTCACTGGGCGGTCTCCGGGGTCTCGTAGGCGTTCACCAGGCGGGCGTAGGACTCGTCGCGGGCGAGCAGCTCGGTGTGGGTGCCGCGGTCGCGGATGCGGCCGTCCTCGAGGTGCACGACCTCGTCGGCGAGCGCGATGGTGGCCTTGCGGTAGGCGACCACGATGAGGCTGGTGTCGTTGGCGCCGTCACGCAGCGCGGCAAGGATGCGCTGCTCGACCTCCGGGTCGACCGCCGAGGTGGCGTCGTCGAGGATCAGGAGTCGTGGGCGGCGTACGAGCGCTCTCGCCAGAGCGAGGCGCTGACGCTGCCCGCCGGAGAGGCTCGCGCCCCGCTCGCCCAGGGTGGTGTCGAGGCCCTTCGGCAGCGCCGTGACGAAGCCGTCGGCCTGGGCCGCCTTGAGCGCCGACCAGACCTCGTCGTCGGTGAGGTCGGCGCCGAGGGTGACGTTGCCGCGTACGGAGTCGTCGAAGACAAAGGCCGTCTGCGGAACCAGCGCCGCCACCCGGGCCCACTCCCCCGCGCCCAGGTCGCGCAGGTCGGTGCCGTCCAGGGTGATCCGGCCGGTCTCCGGGTCGACCAGCCGCGCGAGCAGCATGGTCAGGGTGCTCTTGCCGGCGGCCGTCTCGCCGACGATCGCGACCGTACGCCCCGGCTCGACCTCGAAGTCGACACCGTCGAGGAGCGTCGGGCCGCCGGCGTAGGCGTAGGAGATGCCGTCGACCCGGACGCGGGCGCCGGTCGGCTCGCGGCTGGTCGTCTCTTCGCCGTAGGCCAGACGTCCGGTCGCGTCCAGCACCCGCTGGACCCGCCGGTAGCCGACCACGCTGCGCGGGAACTCCCCCAGCAGCCAGCCGAAGGAACGGATCGGGAAGGCGACGATGGTGAGCAGGAAGCTGATCTGGACGACGTCACCGGGCGCCGCGGCACCGCTGGCGACACGGCCGACGCCGACGGCCAGGACGGCGAGCACCCCGATGTTGGGCAGCGCGGCCAGGATCGGGTCGAAGGCGGCGCGGAGCCGGCCGGCGTGGATGTTGACGTCGCGCAGTTCCTGGGCCTTGTCCTGGAAGCGGGTGGTCTCCTCGGCCTCGCGGCCCAGCGTCTTGACGACGAGCGCGCCGTCGAAGGACTCGTGGGCGATCCCGGAGAGCTCCGCGCGCAACTGCTGGGCGCGGGTCATCAGCGGGGAGGAGAAGCGCTGGAAGACCAGGTTGGCGACGACGACCGCCGGGAACACGAGGATCGCGACCGAGGCCAGGACGACGTCGGTCCAGAACATCTGCCCGATCGCGATCACCATCATCGCGAGCGTCCCGACCGCCATCGGCAGCGGCGCGATCGGCGCCCACGACGCCTCGACGTCGGAGTTGGCGTTGGAGAGCAGCTCGCCGGTCGGGTGCCGGTGGTGCCAGGCGAGGGGAAGCGCCAGATACTGCCGGGTGACCGCGCGGCGCGAATGAGCCTGCATGCGGTACTGCATCACCCCGGCGCCCAGCCGCCGCGCCACCACCCCGACGGCCCGCAGGATCGCGACACCGACGAAGAGTCCGACCACGGCCCACAGCCAGCCGGCGCCGATCTCGCCGTCGCGCAGCGCCGGCACCAGCACATGGTCGGTGGACCAGCCCAGCACCCAGGCGTCGGCGACGGTCAGCGCACCGAAGAGCGCGGAGCCCAGAGTCGAGAGGGTGAAGACCGCCCACTCGCGCCGGATGGCGACTCCGAGAACCTTGAACCCGTCGGTCGTCGTGGCCCGCTGGGGTATTTGTTCCTCGTCGCTCATCTCGAGGTAAAGCCTAGGTCAGCACCGTGACTGCGACGAATTTTTTTGAAACCACCCTGCGCTGGAATGGCTCGATAAGGTGCAGGCCGTGGCTTCCTTCGCGCGCTCCGAGCGCATCGCCCTGTGCGACACCGCCGTCTCCCTCGGGCCGACGGCCCCGACGCTCTGCGAAGGCTGGGAGGTCAAGGACCTGCTGGTGCATCTGCTCGTACGCGAACGCCGCCCGTGGGCAGCGGCGGGCAACCTCCTGCCGCCGCTCGCGCCCGTGCTGAGGAAGGCGGAGGCTGCGTACGCCGCCCAGCCGCTCGAGTCTCTCGCCGCCCGTCTCCGCGACCCGAAGGGCACGCCGTTCGCGCTCGGTCCCGTCGAGAGGGCCGTCAACACCGTCGAGTTCTTCGTCCATCACGAGGACCTCCGCCGCGCCCAGCCGGGCTGGGAGCCGCGTACGCTCCCCGCCGCTGCCGAGCGAGACCTCTGGCGCACCCTGAAACTGCTCGGCAGGGGCCTGGTCCGCTCCGCCGACATGCCGCTCGTGGTCAGCAACGGCATCGACACCGCCACCCTCCGCGCCGGCGACGAGCCCGTCACCATCACCGGCCCGGTCGGCGAGCTCATGCTCTTCTGCTTCGGGCGTCATGAGGTGCGGGGCTTGTCCTTCGACGGCCCGGCGGAGCGAATCACTCAGTTGGAGAATGCCAGTCTCGGGTTCTGAGGCTGATGTTTCTTATTGGGCTGGCGGCTTGGGAGCTTGGGCGGTCGGCCTGACTGCGTCGGTCGGCCTGTGAAAGGAATTTTTCTTTCCGTCCGGGGACCAGTTCGGCAGATGGTGTCGGGGAGGCGAACGAATTTTCGTTCGCCTCTGAGGGTGCCTCGGCCGGGGGTGGTTTTGCTGGGGTTGCGGAATTTTTCTTCTATCGCGCGGAGACCTCTTGTCTCGCGTCGGCGTACGCCTACCCGCCCGTAACCTCCCGCCCCCAGAGACGTTGTGTCTCAGATAACCGAATCCCCCAGGAGGTCCCACGATGCGTCGTGCGGCAGCAGTCACCGTCGCCATGCTCTTCGTCTTCTCGCTCAGCGCAGCCGCTCCAGCAGTGAGCGCGAGCGCGACACCAGAGCTGCGGGACGTGATGGTCGTGGGCAACAACTGGGACGGGACGGCTTCGATCGTCGATGCTCGCAGCTTCGACGTGCTGCGCAAGGACATCGACCTGGTGCCGGACAAGGACGAGGAGATCGCCGCGATCCACCAGGATCCCGAGCGACTGGCCATGTACTACCTCGTCCGCTACGGCCCCGGCGAAGGCAACGACCAGCTCGTGGACGACATGTTCACGACCCGGGACGGCAAGCTGCTGGCGGTCTCGCGTCCCAGCCTCGCCGATGTGGTCTGGATCGACATCGAGAAGGCGCTCGCGGGCGCGCCGGACTCCGTCGTGGTCGAGCAGCAGATGGACGGCCACCGCACCGACCACATGGGCCTCTCCCCCGACGGCACCAAGCTGCTGGTCTCGGACTCGACCTCGCGCTCGGTGCACGAGTACTGGATGGGTGGTGCGGGCGACCCGCGGACGGGTGAGCGGCTGCGTACGTTCGAGTCGGGCGAGACGCCCCACGAGAACAACTACTCGAAGGACGGCTCGCGCATCTTCCACGCCTCCATCGGTCGCGTCTACCTGCCCGGCGACCAGAAGGAGATCTCGCTGGACTCGCTGCCGCTGATCAACCTCGACCAGCTCGGCCTCGGCACCATCCCCGGCACCGACCTGCTCCCGCCGATCAAGATCGGCCCGATCCACGACGCGATCAAGGGCGACCGCTGGTTCGAGATCGTCGACGAGTCCACCTTCGAGGTCTCCCAGCGCTGGGAGATGGGCAAGGAGCTTGAGGAGGCCGGCTACCCCTCGATCTCCTCAGCCGTACGTCCGATGGCGGTCGCCCCCGGTGAGCGGTTCATCTACTTCCAGATGTCGTTCCTGCACGGCCTGGTCGAGTTCGACACCCAGGCGGCCGACATCGACGGGAAGGTCGGCTACTCCACCGGCTCCGTCGAGGAGCCCCGCACCGGCGCCGTCACCCGAGTCATCCAGCTCCCCAAGCGCACCCCGCTGCCGCGCGAGCTCTACGTCAACGACTCCGCCCATCACGGCCTCTCGATCGACTCCAAGGGCGAGACCCTGTGTGCGGCGGGGACGATGGACGACTACGTCGCGATGGTCGACCGCTCCAGCGGCGAGCACACCATCCTCGACGAGGAGACCACCGGCCACTACTACGGCAAGCCCTACTGGACCACCGAAGGCCTCGGCAACACCTGCTGGGCATCGCTGTCCGACGCCGACGCGCTCGCCGTGATCGACTTCCGCACCGGTGAGGAGCTCGCCTACCTCGACGTCGGCAACCACCCCCAGCGCGTACGCCACGGGCAGATCCCGAGCTCGCTGCTGAGCTAGCCGCCCGCGCCAGGGCGACCCGTCAGCGAACAGCCGCGCCCGCGCCGGAGAGCGCCTGCTTGACCTCGCCGATCCGCACCTTGCCGAAGTGGAAGATCGTGGCCGCGAGGACGGCGTCCGCGCCGGCGTCGACCGCAGGCGGGAAGTGCTCGGCCTTCCCAGCGCCACCGGAGGCGATGACCGGGACGGTCACCTCGCTGCGTACGGCCTTGATCAGGTCGATGTCGAAGCCGTCCTCGGTGCCATCGGCGTCCATCGCGTTGAGCAGGATCTCACCGGCACCGAGCTCGACGGCCTTGGCAGCCCATTCGATCGCATCCAGGCCCGCTGACCTGCGACCGCCATGCGTGGTGACCTCGAACCCGGAGTCGGTGGCCGGCGCCCGCCGGGCGTCGACGGACAGTACGAGCACCTGGTTGCCGAACCGGTCGGCGATCTCGGCGATCAGCTCGGGCCGGTCGATGGCCGCGGTGTTGACCGCGATCTTGTCCGCGCCGGCACGAAGCATCCGGTCCACGTCGTCGACGCTGCGGATGCCGCCGCCGACCGTGAGCGGGATGAAGACCTGCTCAGCGGTGCGGGTGACGATCTCGAGCGTCGTCGCGCGCCCCTCGTGGGAGGCGGAGATGTCGAGGAAGGTGAGCTCGTCGGCGCCTTCCTTGTCGTACGTCGCGGCCAGCTCCACCGGGTCGCCGGCGTCGCGCAGCTCCTTGAAGTTGATCCCCTTGACGACGCGACCGGCGTCGACGTCGAGACAGGGGATGACGCGTACGGCCAGGGTCATGACTGGTCCCCGCGCGGCCGGCCGAGCGTGAGATCGAGCGCATCGGCCAGGTCCAGGGACCCGGTGTAGAGCGCCGTGCCGGCAATGGCACCCTCCACGCCGACCTCGACCAGACCCATCAGCGCCTCGATGTCGTCGATGGTGGTCACTCCCCCGCTCGCGACAACCGGGCGATCGGTGGCCTCACAGACCGCGCGCAGCAGGTCGAGGTTGGGGCCCTGGAGCATGCCGTCCTTGTTGACGTCGGTGACGACGTAGCGCGCGCAGCCCTCGGAGTCGAGGCGGGTGAGCGTCTCGTAGAGGTCGCCGCCGTCCTTGGTCCAGCCGCGCGCCGCGAGGGTTCGCCCGCGTACGTCCAGACCCACCGCAACCCGGTCGCCGTAGGTCGCGATCGCCTGCCGGGTCCACTCCGGGTTCTCCAGCGCCGCGGTGCCGATGTTGACGCGGCGGCAGCCGGTCGCCATCGCGGCCTCGAGCGACTCGTCGTCGCGGATCCCACCGCTCATCTCGACCTTGATGTCGAGCTTGCCGACGATCCCGGCGACGATCTCGCGGTTGTTGCCGTGACCGAACGCGGCGTCGAGGTCGACCAGATGGATCCACTCGGCCCCGGTCTCCTGCCACCTCAGGGCAGCCTCGTAGGGATCGCCGAACCGCTTCTCCGACCCGTCCACGCCCTGGACCAGCTGCACCGCCTGTCCGCCCTTCACATCGACGGCCGGCAGGAGCTCGAGGTAGTCACCCATGAGGACGATCCTATGTTCTGTACGCCGTCACCCCTGCCCCGCCGTCCTGCTGCGAGACGCGTCCTCGCTCAGCGAGGCGCGAGCAACTCGAACTCGTACGCATCCGGATCCGTCATCCTCGCCCACCGCCCGTCACCGTACGTCTCGGCAACGACCGTGGCGCCGAGCCCGACGAGGCGCCGGATCTCATCAGCAGGGCCGGTGTCCTCGGGCGCGATCAGGTCGAAACGGAACCGGTCCCGCGGCCCACGCGGCACCGGTGGCGGCCCGCCCCAGGCGACCTTGGCGCTGCCCGACGGTGTCGCGACCGCGGTCTCGCCGTCCTGGTCCCAGACCAGCGGCCAGGCGAGCGCCGCGCTCCAGAAGATCCCGGTCTCCCGCGACCCGTCCGCGGCGACCTCCCCCAGGAACCCGGTCCCCGCTAGCCAGCTGTTGCCGGCAGGGATCACGCACAGCTCGTTGCCCTCCGGGTCGCCGAGCACGATGTGGTCCTCGTCCGGCCGCTGCCCCACGTCGACGTGTGTGGCGCCGAGACCGATCAGCCGGTCGACGGTCCGCTGCTGGTCGTCGGCCAGACTGCTGGTCAGATGGAGATGGTGCGGGTTCTCGATCGTCTTCGGCGCGTCGGTGGGCAGGAACCGGATCCGGAGGTCGTCCTCCGCTCGTGGCAGCAGCCGGATCTCGTCGCCATTCGTCTCGGTCTCCCGGCGCAGCACCGCTGCCCAGAACTCCGCGACCCGCTCCGGGTCGTTGGCGTCAATACAGATCCCGAACCGCCGAGGTGTCATGTTCGGCAACTTAGGTCGCGCCGGGACCGGTACGCAATCGGTTTCGGAGCCGCGCCGACGGAATCAGTCCGTACCGGCGGGCCGCGCGGCCACGGTCGCCAGCTTGGCCAGCCCCTTCTCCATGTCGGGCGCGATCGCCTTCTCCATCGAGTAGAACTTGGTCATCAGCCCCATCACACCGCTCACCGACCCGGCATGGGTCCACTTCAGCTGCGTACCGCCGGCGACGGTGGCCAGGTCGAAGCTCACCGTGCTCCGGCTCTTGAACGGCTTCAGGAATCCCAGCGCGACCTCGATGTGCTCGGGGCGCGACTCGGTGATCTCCATCGAGCCGGCCCCCGCGCGCTTGTTGCCCGACCAGGCATAGCGCGCGCCGACACCGGATTCGGCGCCCGAGTAGGTCCGCGACATGTCCGGGTCGAGCTCCTCCCAGGGCGACCAGGCCGGCCACTGATGGAAGTCGTCGAGCATCGCGTGCGCGCGCCCGATGTCGCACGGCAGGATCGCGGATCTGGAGACCTCGTAATCGGTCATGTCCCGACACTACATCCGGCGGCGACGAGCCCGAGGACATCGTCGGTGCTGCGTACGTCGCCGAAAGTGCGATAGATGGTCGTCAGCGTCGCGTTGTGGGACTCGTCGTCACGACCGGCGGTGGCGTCGGCGACCAGGATCGTGCGATATCCCAGCGTTGCCGCGTCCCGCGCCGTCCCGGCGACGCAGACCTCGGTGAGCGTGCCGGTGACGACAACGGTCTCGATGTCACGCTCCCGAAGCTCGTCATGCAGCGTCGAGCTGCCCGGAAAGAGCACGCTGGTCGCGGTCTTCTCGACGAGCACGTCGCCATCGTGCGCCTCCAGACCAGGCCCGAGCCGCCCCTCGATCGGCCCCGCGCCACCGCTGCGCCGGAACATCTCGGCGACCTCCTCCCCGCAGAACTCCCGCGCCCAGGTCGTCGGTCCGGGGTCTCCCGGCACAACCCATGCGACGACGCCGCCGGCCCCACGGAGGACATCCGTCAGCAGACGTACGTTCGGGGTGATCGCGTAGCACGTCTCGTTCGCCTCGTAGAAGAACGGCACGAGATCGACGACGACCAGCGCGGTCCTGGCCGGGTCGAGGCTCTCGTACGCGTGCCGCCTACCCCGCCTAGCCTCGTGGCGTGCGTACTCCCGCTCGGGGATCGCCCACCTGTGCACGCTCGGCGCCACCACTCAGGCGGTCTCGGGGTTGACGCCGACCGAGCCGTCGATGGTCTCGCGGAGGATGTCGGCGTGGCCGGCGTGACGGGTGGCGTCGCAGAGGCGGGCGGCCATGATGTTGAAGAGCATGACGTCCTCGTTCCACCACGGCACGTGGCCGGGAGCGTCGATCGGGAGCGCCTCGATGGTGGCGTCCACGTGGGACCAGACGCGGTCGGCGAGGTCGAGGACAACGCTCCGGCTCTCGTGCTCCGTCGCCCGGTGGGTGGCGTCCCACCATTCGGCGGCGTCCCACGGTGGAAGGTCGACCGGTGGCGTACGGCCGAAGACCTCGCCGAAGTAGCGGGCGTCGGAGAGGGCGTTGTGCTTGACCAGCCCGAGCAGGTTGGTGCCCGTCGGCGTCATCGGGCGGCGGACGTCATGCTCGGAGAGCCCCTCGAGCTTCCACACCAGCGCCTCGCGCACGCCACGGAGCTTGTCGTGCAGATGAGCCTTCGCGAAGTCGTCGATCACGACGCTCATCCCTCCGCGGCGCGCTTGCCGTAGGTGCCGCCGGTGAGGGTGGCGTACGAGCGCCGGATGATCTCCTCGAGAACACCCAGATCGACCGCAGCGACGTCCTTGAGGTAGAGGCAGCCGACGCCGTGGGTGTGTTGGCCGAGGCGGGCGAGGAGGTCTTCATGGGCCGAGATGCCGTCGTTGAGGTACACGACCGAGGCGGCCTTGCGCGGTGAGAATCCCGCGGCCGGGGCATCGCCCTCGGTGCCGCTGGCGTACTTGTAGTGGTACTCGCCGAAGCCGACGATCGCGGTGCCGAACATCCGCGGCTCCACCCCGGTGGCGCGCCGCATCAGCTCCAGCAGCGTGGCGGCGTCCCGACGACGACCCGCGGGCTCGACAGCCTCGATGAAACCCACCGGATCGGCGTCGGTCCAGGTCGTCTTGGCCATCCGGCCACTTTAGCGGCGGAACAGCATCGTGTAGACGACCGGCGCGACCAGCACCGACGCTACGCCTGCGAAGACCACCGTGCCGACGTCCTCGGTGACGAGGTAGACGAGCGCGTTGAGGAGGAGCAGGACGACGATCAGGATCCGTACGTTGCGTCGCCGGCGCTCCGCGAGCGCACTGACCGGCCGGGACCGGCGAGCGGGAACCCAGCCGGTCAACCGCTCCCGCCGGGCTCGGCGGGAGGCGGACCTGGCCGTCCGGGCGGCCCGCTCCTCGGCGGCCTGGGCGGCCAGCCGCTCGCGCTCGGCGCGGGCCTTCGCCCGGGCTCCGGTCTGGGCCACCTACGCCGCCTTCAAGGAGGACACCCAGTTGCGCAGGACCGCGGCGCCGGCGTCGCCGGACTTCTCCGGGTGGAACTGGGTGGCGCTCAGCGGGCCGTTCTCGACGGCGGCCACGAACCGGTCGCCACCCCCAGAGTCAGGCCCAGTCTCCGCCCAGGTGACCAGCGGCGCGACGGTGCGGTCGTTGGTGACCAGGGTCCAGTCGCGTACGCCGTAGGAGTGCACGAAGTAGAACCGCTCCTTCTCGACGCCCGCGAACAGGGACGTCCCGGACGGCACGTCGAGCGTGTTCCAGCCCATGTGGGGCACGATCGGTGCCTGGAGACGCTCGACGACTCCGGGCCACTCGCCACAGCCCTCGGTCTCGACACCGTGCTCGATGCCGGTCTCGAAGAGGATCTGCATGCCGACGCAGATCCCCATGACCGGGCGACCGCCGGCGAGCCGGCGGGCGATGATCCGCTCGCCGCGGATCGCGCGCAGGCCCTTCATGCAGGCCTCGAAAGCCCCCACACCGGGCACCAGCAGACCGTCGGCCGCCATCGCGGCGTCGAGGTCACCGGTCAGCTCGACCGAGGCACCGGCGCGCTCGACGGCGCGGACGGCGGAGCGTACGTTTCCGGAGCCGTAGTCCAGGACGACGACGGAAGGTGCACTCACAGCACCACGTCCGTGACGCAAGCGCCAGAATACGAACGCGGCGCTGTAGGGACACGATTGTTCACTCGCTGACGCTCGCTCACAGTGCGCCCTTCGTCGACGGGATCCCGGTCTCGCGCGGGTCGTAGGCGATCGCGTCGCGGAACGCCCGCGCGAACGCCTTGAACTGCGTCTCCACGATGTGGTGCGGCTCCCGCCCGGCGAGCACGTTGACGTGCATCGTCAGGTGGGCGTGGTGGGCGATGGAGTCGAAGATGTGCTGGGTCAGGGAGCCGAGGTAGGGCACCCCGGAGCCGCCGAGCAGCACGTACTGCTGGCCCTCCGGCTCCCCGGTGTGGACCGAGTAGGGACGGCCGGAGACGTCCACGACGCACCGCACCAGGGCCTCGTCGAGCGGGACGGTCGCGTCGCCGTAGCGACGGATGCCCTTCTTGTCCCCCAGCGCCTGGCGCAGCGCCTGGCCGAGCACGATCGCGGTGTCCTCGACGGTGTGGTGGGCGTCGATGTGCACGTCACCCTCGGAGTGCACGGTCAGGTCGACGAGGGAGTGCCGTCCGAAGGCGGTCAGCATGTGGTCGTAGAAGCCGACGCCCGTCGAGACGTCCACCCGTCCGGTGCCGTCGAGGTTCACCTCGACGACGACCTTCGACTCCGAGGTCTCCCGCTCGATCCGGGCGGTCCGATCAGTGCGCGTCATGCGCGTGCTCCATTCACATCGGTCAAAGCTTGCTTGAAAGCGGTCATCTCGTCGGGCGTCCCGACCGAGACCCGCAGCCATCCGTCGGGCCCGGTCTCGCGGATCAGCACGCCGCGGTCGAGCAACCCCTGCCAGACCGCGTGCCGGTCGGCGTAGCGGCCGAAGAGGACGAAGTTGGCGTCCGAGTCGGCGACCTCGAGCCGCTGCTCACGCAGCCACTCCACCAGCGTGTCCCGCTCCTCGCGAAGATCGGCCACGTAGCCCAGCAGCTCCGGCGCGTGCCGCAGGGCCGCGCTCGCCGCCGCCTGGGTCACCGCGGAGAGGTGGTAGGGCAGGCGTACGACGCGGATCGCGTCACAGATCGCCGGGTCGGCCGCCAGGTAGCCGAGCCTCAGCCCGGCTCCGGCGAACGCCTTCGACATCGTGCGGGTGACGACCAGGTTGCGGTGGCGGTCGAGCAGTTCCAGCGCCGAGGGCACTCCGGACCGCCGGAACTCGCCGTAGGCCTCGTCGACCACGACGATGCCATCGTCGCCGACCGCCTCGCACAGCACCGTGACCGCCTCCGGCGGCAGCGCGGTGCCGGTGGGGTTGTTGGGGCTCGGCAGCAGTACGACGTGGGGCCGGGTCTCCTCGACCAGCGCCCGTGCCTTCTCGAGATCGATCGCGAAGTCGCTCTCGCGGTGTCCGACGACCCACTCGGTGTTGGTGTCGCGGGCGTACTCCGGATACATCGAGTAGGTCGGCGCGAAGCTGATCGCGGTGCGCCCCGGACCACCGAAGGCCTGCAGCAGCTGCAGCATCACCTCGTTGGACCCGTTGGCCGCCCACACCTGCTCCGGCGCGATCTGCGCCTCCACATCCGAGGAGAGGTACGCCGCCAGCCCCTCCCGCAGCGCGACGAACTCGCGGTCGGGATAGCGGTTGAGCGTGCGCGCCGCCTCACCGACGCTGGCCGCGATGTCGGCAACCGTCTCGGCGGAGGGCTGGTAGGGGTTCTCGTTGACGTTGAGCTGGACCGGGACGTCCAGCTGCGGAGCGCCGTAGGGCTCGATCCCGGCGAGCTCGGCACGGATCGGCGGCCAGCTCATGAGAACCTCACCGACACGGCCGCGCCGTGGCCCGGCAGGTCCTCGGCCTCGGCGAGCGTGACCACGTGGTCCTTGACCGCGGCCAGCCCCTCACGGGAGTAGTCGACGACGTGGATCGACTTGGTGAAGGCCCGCACCGAGAGACCCGAGGAGTGGCAGGCGCAGCCGCCGGTGGGCAGCACGTGGTTGGACCCGGCGCAGTAGTCGCCCAGCGACACCGGGGCGTAGGAGCCGACGAAGATCGCGCCGGCGTTGCGGATCCGGCCGGCGACCCGCGCGGCGTCGGCGGTGTGGATCTCGAGGTGCTCGGCGGCGTACGCGTTCACGACGTCGACGCCCTGGTCGATGTCGTCGACGAGCACGATGCCCGACTGCGCACCGGTCAGCGACGTACGGATCCTCTCGACGTGCTTGGTCGCGGCGACCTGCTTGTCGAGCTGGGCCTCCACGTCGGCGGCGAGCGTCTCGGAGTCGGTGACCAGCACCGATGCGGCCAGCGGGTCGTGCTCGGCCTGGGAGATCAGGTCGGCGGCGACGTAGGCGGCCTCGGCGGTCTCGTCGGCGAGGATCGCGATCTCGGTCGGGCCCGCCTCGGAGTCGATCCCGACCTGCCCCTTGAGCAGGCGCTTCGCGGTGACGACGTAGATGTTGCCGGGACCGGTGACCATGTCGACGCGCTCGCACGGATCGACCCCGTAGGCGAACATCGCGATCGCCTGGGCACCGCCGACGGCGTAGACCTCATCGACACCCAGCAGCGCGCACGCGGCCAGGATGGTGGGCTGCGGAAGCCCCCCGAACTCCTTCTGCGGCGGCGAGGCCAGCGCGATCGAAGGCACCCCGGCGACCTGCGCCGGAACGACGTTCATCAGCACCGAGGAGACCAGCGGAGCCAGACCACCAGGCACATAGAGCCCCACGCGCCCCACCGGCACCTTGCGGTGCGTCACCCGGGCGCCGGGCGCCAGGTCGGTGACCGCGTCCTTCTCGAGCTCGGCGGCACAGGTCGTACGCAGCCGCGCGATCGACTCCTCGAGCCCCGCCCGGATCGCCGGGTCCAGCTCGTCGAGCGCCTTGGTCAGTGCCCCGGCGGGGACCCGGATGTCGTCGACGCGCACGCCGTCGAACTTCTCGGAGAACTCGGCGATCGCCTCCTGGCCGCGCTCGCGGACGGCGTCGATGATCGGCTGCACCGCATGAGTGGCCGCCTCGATGTCGAACTCGGCACGCGGAACGGCGGCGCGGTAGTCGATGGTCGAAGCGGCGCCTCTGTCGGCACCCCTCAGGTCGATGCGGCGGATCATGCCTCAAGTCTACGAGTGGGCGGCCTCCTGAGCCGATCTGCCGACGCCACGTGGACGCCGCGCGACACGCGGCGGAGAGACGCATACGGCGCCCCGATCGGGGTACTCGGAACTCCGACCCACCAAAGGAGGATCGTCATGGCACTGACACGACCGTTCCACCGACAACACCAGCAAGCAGCCGAGAACCAGCCCGGCGTCGACGAGAACCACGCCTCGACCCGTGACTACCACCCCGGTGGTCCGGCGGTCGTCGGCCACGACGACCGCGTCAAGCGCCCGCACAACGCCGAGGAGGGCCGACGCGCCGCCCTCCACGACACCTACGGAGGCATGAACTGGGGCGCCTGCTTCTTCGGCTGGCTGGTAGCCATCGGAGTCACCGTCCTTCTCGGAGCGATCATCAGCGCCGTCGCCTCGGCGATCGGCACCAACCAGAACTGGACCCAGACGGACCTGCAGGAGATGTCCGGCTCGGTCGGGCTCGCGGCGGCCATCACGCTCGCCGTAGTGATGTTCGTCGGCTACTACGCCGGCGGGTACGTCGCCGCTCGGATGTCCCGCTTCGACGCCCGCCGACAGGGCCTGGGCGTGTGGATCGTGGCGCTCGTGGTGATGATCATCGCTGCCGGCGCCGGCGCGGTGTTCGGCGCCAGCTACGACATCTTGCGGCAGGTCGACCTGCCCAGCGTGGGACTGAGCACCGACCAGCTCACCTGGGGCGCCGTGATCACCGGCATCGCCCTCCTGGCCGTGATGCTCGTCGGGGCCGTCCTCGGCGCCGCCGGCGGTCAGCGCTACCACACCAAGATCGACCGGGCGGTCTACGACGACTGACGGCTCGGGTCGGCTGCTGAAACAACACGGGGGTTCGCGGGCGCACACGCCCGCGGCCCCCATAGGTTGGTGCCCGTGAACGAGCGCCAGCGACTACCCATGTTCCCGCTCAACGCGGTCCTGTTTCCCGGCGTGACGCTGCCGCTGCGCGTCTTCGAGGACCGCTATCGCGCGATGGTGCACCACCTGCTCCGCCAGGAAGAGGAGGACCGCCACTTCGGCTCGGTCGCGATCCGCGAGGGCTACGAGGTCGGTGAGACCGGTGCCCAGTCGCTCTACCGCGTCGGGGTGAAGCTGCTGATCACCGAGGTGGAGCGGCACGAGGACGGTTCCTTCGACCTCGAGGTGCTCGCGGTCGACCGGATCCGGATGGACAGCCTGGTCAGCTCGGGCGACTTCCCCGTCGCCGACGTCGAGGACCTCCCCGAGGACCACGTCGCGGTCCCGAACGCGATCGTCGACACCGCACGGGCGACCTTCACCGCCTACCGGGCCGCGCTGCTCGAGTTCCGCGACGACCCGTTCTCCGGCTCGCTCCCGAAGGACCCGGAGTTCCTCTCCTGGACCATCTCCGCCACCACTCCCCTGCCGATGCCCGAGCGGCAGTCGCTCCTGGAGGCACCCGATGCCGGCGTACGCCTCGGCATGGCCACCGACCTGCTCCGCTCCGAGCTCAAGGCGATGAACGTCATCCCCTCGCTGCCCGCGACCGAGGTCGCCCGCACGAAGTGGTCCCCCAACTGATGCCCAAGAAACAACCCGGGAAGCAGGCCGGAAAACGGGCCGGCGGAGGCACCCCCGCGACCGTGGCCCTCACCCAGGCCGGCATCGACTACACCCTGCACCCCTACGAGCACGATCCGCGCGCGGAGTCCTACGGCCTGGAGGCCGCCGAGGCCCTCGGCGTCGAGCCGAAGCGGGTCTTCAAGACGCTGATGGCCTCCCTGGACGGGAAGCTCGTCGTCGGCATCGTCCCCGTCACCGGCCAGCTCGACCTCAAGGCACTGGCGCGCGCTCTGGGTGGCTCGAAGGCGCAGATGGCCGAGGTGGCCGCGGCCGAGCGCGCGACCGGCTACGTCGCCGGCGGGATCTCACCCGTCGGCCAGAAGCGTCCCCACCGGACCGTCCTGGACGAGTCCGCGACGACGTACGACTCGATCTACGTCTCCGGCGGCCGACGCGGCCTCGACATCGAGCTCTCCCCCGCCGACCTGATCAAGATCACGTACGCCACCACGGCCCCCATCGCCAGATGACCCGCCGAGTCGGCGCGAACTGACCGAAACCCACGCCGAGTCGGCTCGTCCTCTAGATTCGACACTGCGTTCGTTATGTTTTTTTTTTTCCACA
>NZ_JBEXJF010000051.1:0-32017 GCF_040608935.1 Nocardioides sp. NPDC004968 | reverse complement strand
CCGCCTGTTCTCACCCCGTGCTGTGCGAGGCCCACGGCGTGTTCTAACTGTTGTTGCGATCAAAACCCCCCATTTTGATTGCGACCGGATAGTCCTACGAACGACGTGTTACACGCCTGCTCAGCCCAGCCGCTCGATGACCAGCGCCATGCCTTGGCCGCCGGCGGCACACATGGTCTCGAGGCCGTAGCGGCCGCCGGTCTCCTGCAGGCCGTGGAGAAGCGTGGTCGTGAGGCGGGCCCCGGTGGAGCCGAAGGGGTGGCCGAGGGCGATCGCGCCGCCGTTGACGTTGACCCGCTCGGGGTCGAGGCCGATCTGGGCGATGCTGGGCAGCACCTGGGCGGCGAAGGCCTCGTTCATCTCCACCAGGTCGATGTCGTCGGGAGTGAGCCCCGCGCGAGCGAGCGCCTGGCGGGAGGCCTCGACCGGCCCGAGGCCCATGATCTCCGGCGATAGCCCGGAGACTCCGGTCGACACGATCCGGGCCAGCGGCCTGATCCCGAGCGCCTCGGCGCGTACGTCGCTCATGATCACCAGCGCGGCCGCGCCGTCGTTCAGCGGACAGCAGTTGCCGGCGGTGATGGTGCCGTTCTCGCGGAAGACCGGCTTGAGGCCGGCGACCTTCTCGAGCGTGACCCCGGCTCGCGGGCCGTCGTCGGTGGCGACGACCTCACCGGACGGCAGCGTCACCGGGGTGATGTCCCGCTCCCAGAAGCCTCGGACGGCGGCGGCCTCGGCGCGGTTCTGGGAACGTACGCCCCACTCGTCCTGCGCCTCGCGCGTGATGCCGTACATCTCCGCGACGTTCTCGGCGGTCTCGCCCATCGCGAGGTGGTAGTCGGGCAGGTCGCCGGACTCGCGAGGGTCGGTCCAGGCCTCGCCCGCGGCCACCCGCGCGGCACCGCGCTCGCCCGCCTTGAGGAACTCCTCGGCCTTGGTGTCCGGCATCCCGTCGGCCTTGCCGCGCTCGTAGCGGGACACGCACTCCACCCCGGCGGAGACGAACGCATCCCCCTCCCCCGCGCGGATCGCATGGAAGGCCATCCGGGTGGTCTGCAGCGACGACGCGCAGTAGCGGTGGACCGTGGTGCCGGGCACGGCGTCCAAACCCAGCCGTACGCCGACGACCCGGCCGATGTTGTATCCCTGCTCCCCCGCGGGCTGGGCACAGCCCATCATCAGGTCGTCGATCTGCGTCGGGTCCAGCTCCGGAACCGACGAGAGGGCGCTGCGTACGATCTGCTCGGCCAGCTCGTCAGGACGCAGGTCCTTGAGCGATCCCTTGAAGGCGCGGCCGATGGGTGAGCGGGCGGCGGAGACGATGACGGCTTCAGGCATGGGGGCTCCTCAGGAGTTGGGGGTGTGCTGGAGGAAGGCGGGCCATTCGCCGCCGCCGTCGACGGCGAGGACGGCGCCGGTGATGTGCGCGGCGAGCGGGGAGGCGAGCAGGAGGCAGGCGTCACCGACCTCCTCGGGCGTCGCGAAGACGCCGCGCGGGATGGTCGCGGCCACCGCGGCCCGTTGCTCCGGGCTGCCGTAGTGGTCCTCGGACCCCGGCGTGGCGACGAGCCCGCAGGAGACTGCGTTGACGCGTACGTCCGGAGCCCACTCGACCGCGAGCGACCCGGTCAAGCTCTCGACGGCCGCCTTCGCGGCCCCGTAGACGGCGGTCCCGGGACTGGGCCGCCGTGCCGAGATCGAGCTGATGTTGATGATGGATCCGCGTGAGGCCGTCAACGCCTCGTACGCCGCCTGGCTGACGTAGGCGGTGGCCAGGAAGTTGAGCGCCGAGATCTTCTCGTGGAACCGCGGCGACGCGGTCGCGAAGTCGGCGTACGGCGCGCCACCGGCGTTGTTGACGACCACGTCGAGCCGCCCGAGCCGCGAGGTGATCGCGGCGATCCACGCCGCGACCTGCTCCGGGTCCCGCACGTCGACCTGCGAGAACACCGGCTTGCGCCCGTCCACGACGGGCAGATCATCGGGAGTCGAGCGGCCACATATCTCGACCTCCGCCCCGGCCGCCAGGAACCGCGCGACGATCCCGGCGCCCACTCCGCGCGCGCCACCGGTCACCGCGACCACCTTGCCGCTGAAGTCGATCTCGACTGCCATGTGCGGCAGTCTAGAACGCCTACCAAGCAAATGCTAGGTTGATGATCGCGGTGACCGGATCAGAGGGTCAGACGCAGCGCCTCACACGCAGTGCACGGTCACCCAGTAGGTGTGGTCCCCACTCATGTGCTTCTTGACCTGGACCGGAACGGTGACCGAGCCGTTCGCGTCGGGCGTGAAGGTCTGTCCGGCGTAGTGCACGTCGTCGATCTCGCAGCCGACCTGGTCGGTCACGGTGATCTTGTGCAGACCCGCCTCAGCCGCCTCGACGTGCGCCTCGTGGAACGCGAGGACCGCCGGGTTGTACTCGGAGTACTTCACGTTGTGCGCACCCAGGGTGTCGGTCCACTCGGCGGCCAGACCATCGATGAACGGTCCACCGTCGCGTGAGAACCGGGTGTCGATCTCGACGATCGCCCGTGCCTTGACCTTGAAGTTGTCGGTCTTGCTGTCGGACGGGACGAAACCGTGCCGGTTGCCCGGAGCGGTGGAGTCGAGCGCGTCGTACGGCGTCAGCCAGACCTTGTACTCGCCACCGTTGTTCGGGGTGTCGAGGTAGGGGAACAGCTGCACGGTGATGCCGCCGTCCTCCGCGTCGGTGCCGGTCGCGTGAGCGCACGCACCGCTCGGCGCGACACTGACGAAGCGGCCGCTGGCGTCGACCTCGACCCGGCGGCATCCGACGGGATCGGTGGAGAGCAGCGTCTTGCCGGAGGGATCGGTCACCTGGAAGGCGTAGATCCCAGCAGGCAGGCCGGCCGCGTCATCGGGCGCGTTGATGCCTGGACCGCCGTTCAGATAGACGTCCTGCTTGGCGGCATAGTGGTTGAGGTTGACGGGCGCGCCGGTTACGTCGGTGGTGAAGATCGCGCCGGAGAGCTGCAGCAACGGTGCAGACGAGGCCGGCATCGACCAGAGCGCCGCCGCAGCAACCCCCGCCGCGACCGCGCAGACGAGCTTTCGGATCATGGGTTTCCCCCTCGGATAGGTCGGATCTCGAGTCTTCGTCGCACCCCGGTAAAGGCCTCCGTCCGATCCCCGGGTATCACCCGAACCGGGTAGCCCCCGGATTGTGTGATGGGCCACCTCGGCACCGCCCCAGGAATACCGGAGAGTCCCTCCGTCTTGGGTCAGGAGTGGATCGAGGCCGTCGGCCTCGGCAGACCTGAGAGGAACTTCTTGTGACCACGACCGCCGTCGACACCTTCACGGACGTGATCCGCTCGCGCCGCTCCGCGCGAGCCTTCCTGCCCGACCCGGTGCCCGCCGACGACATCCGCGGTGTGCTCGAGGACGCCCAGCGCGCCCCGTCGCACAGCAACACCCAGCCGTGGGAGGTCCACGTCTTCTCCGGTGAGGCCCGCGAGCGCCTCAGCGAGGCGATGCTCAAGGCGTTCGAGGCCGGCCAGATGAGTCCCGACTTCACCACGACGTACGGTGATGACGACAGCGTCCACGTCCAGCGGTCGCAGCAGACCGGGGCCGTCCTCTACGGCGCCCTGGGGATCGCCCGCGAGGACGTCGACGGCCGCACCAAGGCCGTCGCCGAGAACCTCCGCTTCTACGGTGCGCCCCACGTGGCCCTGCTCTTCGTTCCGGAGCTCGGCGATGTCGTACGCGCTGCCAACGACGTCGGCATGTACGCCCAGAACTTCCTGCTCTCCCTCACCGCCCGCGGCTACCACGGCGTACCCCAGGGCATGCACGGCCTCTTCGCCGACACCGTCCGCGCCCACCTCGGCCTGCCCGCCGACCGCAAGCTGCTCTACGGCATCTCGTTCGGCACCGCCGACCCCGACGCCGCGGTGAACCGCCTCGACGTCGGCCGCGCCGCGCTCGACGAGCACATCGTGCTGCACGACACCTCGCTCTGAGCCGCCGCGACGAGCTGTAACACGTCGTTCGTAGGACTTCTCGCCCTATTGGGGCGACCGGATAGTCCTACGAACGACGTGTTACATGGGGCGGCACCCCGTCAGGCAGCAGCCGCTCCGCGGATCTCCGCCACAGACGTACGCTGCGCCCGGCCCGCCGCGAAGAGGCTGACCGCCACCGCGAGCAGGAGCCAGAGGATCAGGCCGCCGACCGGCGCACCGACCGCGGCACCGCTCTGCGCGACGGCGACCCCGCGGAGCGCCTCGGCCGCGAGCGGGACCGGCAGGATGCCCGCGAGCGCACCGAACGGCGCGGAGGCCGTGGCGACCGGCAACAGCCCGCCGAGAGAGACCAGCTGCAGGGCGATGAACGCGAGCGAGATCAGCCAGCCACGGCGCTGGCCGGCGAGCGCGACGACGGCCTGGTGGACGGCGACGAACACCGACGCGGCGAGCACCGCGATCCCGACCGTGGCGATCGGCTGCGCGAGATCGGCGCCGAGAAGATCAGCGGCGACCACGAGGAGCACCGCCTGCGCCAGCCCGACGAGAGCTGCCGGCCACAGACCGGCGAAGGTGAGCCGCCCCGCCGTGAGCGCCTCCCGCAGCCGCCCGGCGGGGAAGGCCGGCCGGAGCAGGTAGATCGCGAGCGCACCGAGCCACAGCGCCAGCGCGATCACCGCCGGCGCCAGCCGGGTCGCCCCAGAGGTGGATGGGCCGGAAGCGACCGAGACCTGCACCGGGTCGGCGACGACCTCGGCCTGCTTCTCACCGGGAACCGCGATCTGCGAGGCACCGTCGTCGAGACCCGAGGCCAGCGAGTCGGCGCCCTCGGTCAGCGAGGACGTACCGGAGGAGAGGTCGTCGGCCCCAGAGGCCAGCGAAGCCGAACCGCTCTCGAGCTGCTTGGTCCCGGAGGCGAGCTGATCGGCCCCCGAGGCCAGCTCGGTGGCGCCGTCGTTGGTCTTCCCGAGGCCGGACTCGAGCTCACGCGCGCCCTTGGCGAGGCGGGCGTTGGCGTCGGCGACCTGGGACGCCCCGGACGCGACCTTCCCGGCACCGTCCGCCGCCGACGAGATCCCTCCGGTCAGCTCAGGAGCCGCCTGCGAAAGGGCGGAAGCCCCCGAGGCGACCTGCGCCGCCCCTGCTGCGAGCTGGTCCGCCTGCCCGCCGCCGGAGCCGACCGCCGAGGCGGTGGCGCCGCACAGCTGCGGCTTGGAGGCCGCGAGCAGCGGGTCGCTCGCGCACGCCTGCGCCCAGCCTTTGGCGAGCTGGGTGTAGCCGGCCACGCCCTCCGAAACCTGCGAGGCGCCGGTCGCAAGCGACGAGGCCTGCGAGGGGAGGCCCGCGGTCGACCTGTCGAGCTGGTCGAGCCCTCCGCTCAGCTCGTCGGCACCGGCGGCCAGCGAGGACGCGCCCTTCGACGCCTTGCCCGCGCCCCCGGCCAACGTTCCCGCACCCGACTCCAGCCGCGCGGTCCCGCCGGCGAGCGTGTCGAGCCCGCCCGCAACCTGCGAGGCGCCGTCGGCAGCCCCGGCCGCACCGAAGCTGAGCGACCGAGCACCGTCGGCGACCTTCCCGGCACCCGAGTCGGCGGCAGCGGTGCCGTCGGCGAGCTGGTCGGCCCCGTCGGCGGCCGAGTCCAGGCTGGTCTTGAGCTTCCCGGTCTGGTCCCGGACCCCGTCGAGGTAGGTCGTCGTGACCGTACGCCCCAGGGTCGATGCCGACTGCCGCGCGACCTGACGAGCGATCTCGGCGGTCACCTCGCTGGAGGCGTCGGACGCCTCGACACTGACCCGGCCGGCACTCGGGTCGCTCCCCTGCACCCCGGACAGCGTCTTGGACAGGTCCTTGGGGATCGTGATCACGGCCGCGTACGTCCCGTCCGCGTAGCCCTCCCGTGCATCCGCTGCATCGGTGAGCTCCCAGCCGAGCGTGGGGCTCGCGGACGAGCCCGAGGAGGAGACGAGGTCCGCGGCCAGCGCCCGGCCGGCGTAGACCGTCTGCTTGTCCTTCCCACTCCCCGTCGTCACCGGCTCGTCGAGGTTGACCACCGCGGCGGGCACCTTTTCGAGGTTCTCGGCGCGGTCGCTGAGCGCGACGAGCGCGAGCGCCGTCACGACGACCGGCAGCAGGGTCGCGGCCGCCACCAGGCGGCGGCCCGACCACCATGATTTCGTACGTTTCATCGGACTGTCTCCAGGTCGGCGACCGAAGCCGCAGGGTCGGTGAGCTCAGGGTCGGGTGTGGTGCGTGCGGGCGCGGCGTGAGCGAGCGCGTCCGCGACCTGCGGCACCGCGGGCAACGACGGCATCCCGAGCAGCACCGTCGTACCTCGTGAGGTCAGTGCGGACAGTGCCGCGAGCTGCCCGCTGTCGAGCGAGGTCGGACTGTCGATGGCGACCAGCGCCGGCACGCGTCGAGCCCCCACGAGTCGGAGCGCCTCCGCTACGTCGCCGACGAGAGCTGCCCGGGCACGTACCGCACCTGCTTCCTCCGGCAGCAGCCGGTCGAGCACGACCAGCTGCCCCGAGAAGCCGAGCCGCCCGGTGAGAACAGCGAGCGCGGCGGTCCGCGCGACCGGGTCGGCCCCGTGGACGATCCCGAGCCCTCCCGGCCGCAGGTGAAGATCGAACGGCGCGAGCGCCTCCGACACCTCGACCTGCCGTGCGCGGACCGCGACCTCACCGTTCGAGGCGACGTGGTCGGCGTGCTCGAGGTGGTGGACGAGCGCCTCACCCTCGATGTCGAGGACCGGCATCCGCCGGTCCAGCCAGCCCGGCAGCCACCAGGCACCCCGCCCGAGCAGGGCGAGCACCGCCGGCACCAGCGTCATCCGCACCAGGAACGCGTCCACGAGCACCCCCACGGTGAGGCCCAGCGCCATCGGCTTCACGATCGGGTCGCCGTTGGGCACGAAGGCCGCGAACACGGCGATCATGATGATCGCCGCGGCGGTGACGACGCGGGCGCTGGCGGCGAACCCGGTGTCCACGGACCGCCGGGCGTCGCCGGTGTGGACGAAGTCCTCCCGCATCCGGGAGACCAGGAACACCTCGTAGTCCATCGCGAGCCCGAAGAGCACGCCCATCAAGATGATCGGGAAGAACGCGATCACCGGGCCGACCTTGGCGACGTTGAACAGGTCGGCGCCCCAGCCCCACTCGAAGACCGCGGCGACCACCCCGAACGAGGCCGCCACCGACAGCACATAGCCCAGCGTCGCCTTCAACGGGACCGCGATCGAGCGGAACACGATCGTCAGCAGGATCAGCGACAGCCCGACGACGACGCCCCCGAACGGCAGGATCGCACCGGACAGACGCGCGCTGACGTCGATCGCGACCGCGGTCTGCCCGGTGACCATGACGTCCTCGATCCCGAACCGCTCCGCCAGGTCTGCCGAGTCCGCACGGATCTCCTTGACCAGCGCTGCGGTCGCCGGGTCGCTCTTCTCGGTGGTCGGGTAGATCACCACGAGCCCGAGGTCGGCGGTCCGGTTCGGCGTGGCCAGCGCGACCTTCTGCACCCCGTCATAGGTCCCCAGCGCCTTGCCCAGAGAGTCCATCACCCCGATCGGGTCGGTGGTGTCGATGATGTCCGCGGTCACGAACAGCGGCGCGTTGTAGCCCGGCCCGAAGTCGCGGCTGATCAGGTCGTACGTCTCCCGCGGAGCACTCCCAGGCTCGGCGCTGCCGTTGTCGTTGAGCCCCAGCGCGAGGTCGCGCGCGGGGATCGCCAGGACGGCGATCACCAGCAGCGAGACCACGACGGTGAGGACCGGCACCTTGGTCACCAGCCGCACCCAGCGTGCCCCGAGGGTGGTGGCGTGAGGCCGCCCCTCCGCGACAGCCTCACGCCGGTGGGCCCGAGACCCAGGCTTTGGCCGGAGCCGCTCACCCGCGAGCGCGAGGAGCGCCGGCACGGCGGTGAGCGCGACGAGCACGGCGACCAGGACGGCGGAGGCCGCTGCGTACCCCATCACAGCGAGGAACGGGATGCCCGCCACCACGAGGCCGCACAGCGCGATGATGACCGTGACACCCGCGAAGATGACCGCGCTGCCGGCGGTGGCGACCGCGCGGGCGATCGACTCCTCCACCCCGAGACCGGTGGCGAGCTGGCTGCGGTGCCGGGCGATCACGAACAGCGCGTAGTCGATCCCGACCGCGAGCCCGATCATCAGCGCGAGGGTGGGGGTGGTGGCCGAGATCGTGGTGGCCGCAGCGACCGAGAAGATCCCCGCCATCGCGATCGCGACCCCGAGCAGCGCGGTCAGGATCGGCAGGCCGGCGGCCAGCAGCGACCCGAACGTGATCGCCAGGACGAGCAGGGCGATGAGGATCCCGATCCCCTCCGTCGCGCTGACGTGCACCCCGGTGACGGAGTACGCATCCCCACCGACGTGGACCTCAAGCGAAGACCCCGACGGCAGCTCCGCAGCTTCTTCCAGATCCGAGGTCACACCCTCGGGGAGCTCGTCGAGACCGAGGTCGAACTGCACCGTCGCCAGCGCGTCCCGGCCGTTGTCGCTGACGGTCCTGCTCTCCGCGGCCAGCGGGTCGGTGACCGTCGCGACGTGGTCCACCTTCTCGACCCGCGCGAGCACCTTCTCGATCTCTTGGCGGTGGTCGTCGATCTTCTCCCCCTCGGGAGCGACGAAAACCAGCTGGGCAGAGGTCCCGGAGACCTCGGGGAAGCGCTGCGTGAGCGCGTCCAGACCCTGCTGGGACTCGGTGCCCGGGATCGTGAAGTCGTTCTGCAGCTTGCCGCCGAGCGAGACGGTCAGCGCACCCAGGAGCACCGCGAGCAGGAGCCAGAGCGCCAGCACGGTCTTGGCGTGGCGGGCGACCTGTCGGCCGAGCCGGTAGAGGTAGGAGGACACGTTCAATACGTTAACGCATTCAATACAAAAGTGTATCGTTGGCGTATGTGAGGATTGCTACATGACCGAGGTGAAGGCCCCCAGGCGACGTACGAACACCCGCGCCCGGCTGCTGTCCGCGGCCGTCGATGTCTTTGTCGAGCGCGGGGCGCGCCGGGTCACCGTCGACGACCTGGTCAGCGCGGCCGGCTACACGCGCGGAGCGTTCTACTCCAACTTCGGCAGCGTCGAGGAAGTGCTGCTCGAGGCGTTCAAGGAGGAGTCCGAGCGGCTGATCGAGGCCGTACGCACCGCCGTCGGCGAGCACAGCGACGCCGACTCGAGCGGATCACTGATCAGCGCGGCATTCGACGCGATCCGCCCCCTCCAGGACCACTGGTTCGTCCTACAGAGCGAGGTGGTGCTGCAGAGCCTGCGCGACCCCGACGCGCGAGAGATCAGCTCGGCGACGTTCACGGCGCTCAGCGAGCAGCTCGTCGAGGTCGTCGATCTCGCGCTGGACCGCCTCGACCGCACCTCCACCATGCCGACCGACCTCCTCGCCCAGACGATGATGGGCGTGTTCCTCCACAGCGTCACGATGCGTACGATCCGCCCCGACGACCCCCGTGCCGACCGGCTTCTCGAAGACGCGCTCCCCCAGATCATCGATGGTCTGTCGATCCCGAGGACCTCCGCCTAGGCTGAGGTCCGGTCCCACTCTCGGGTCGACTCTCAGGGGGTTGTCACATGGGCGCACCGACATGGGTGTGGCTGGTCACGGTGGTCGCGATCGTCGGCCTGCTCGCGTTCGACTACGTCTTCCACGTACGCAAGGCCCACACGCCAACGCTGAAGGAGGCGGCCACCTGGTCGGCGGTATACGTCGCGATCGCGCTGCTGTTCGGCGTCGGCGTGCTGATCTTCGGCGGCGGCACGATGGGCGGGGAGTACTTCGCCGGCTACATCACCGAGAAGGCGCTCTCGGTCGACAACCTGTTCGTCTTCCTGATCATCATGACGAGCTTCCGGGTGCCGCGGGAGGACCAGCAGAAGGTGCTCCTCTTCGGGATCACGTTCTCGCTGATCGCCCGCACCGGGTTCATCTTCGTTGGCGCCGCACTGATCAACACCTTCGCCTGGGTGTTCTACCTGTTCGGCCTGATCCTGCTGATGACGGCCGGCAACATGCTGAAGCCCGACAACGACTCCCACGGGGAGAACGTCGTCGTCCGCCTGGCCCGACGGCTGTTCCACGTCAGCGAGCATTACGACGGCGACAAGCTCTTCACGGTGGAGAACGGCAAGCGCATCCTGACGCCGATGCTGCTGGTGATGGTGGCCATCGGCGGCACCGACATCCTCTTCGCCCTCGACTCGATCCCGGCGATCTTCGGCCTCACCCAGAACGTCTACCTCGTCTTCACCGCGACGGCGTTCTCGCTGCTGGGCCTGCGCCAGCTCTACTTCCTGCTCGACGGCCTGCTCGACCGGCTCATCTTCCTGTCCTACGGGCTGGCCGCGATCCTCGCCTTCATCGGCGTGAAGCTGATCCTGCACGCCCTCCACGAGAACAACATCCCGTTCATCAACGACGGCGATCCCGTGCACGTGGTCGAGATCAGCACCGGCCTTTCCCTGACCGTCATCCTCGGCGTACTCGTCGTGACCGTCGTCGCCTCACTCTTCAGCAAGCGCGGCCGCGCGAAGAACGCGATCGGCAACGCCCGCCGGCACGCCGCCGCCTACCTCGACTCCGAATACACCGCCGACCCGGCCGAGCGCGAGCGCATCCACAACGCCCTCCTCGCCGAGCGCGACATCATCGTCTCCCTCGGCCCGAAGTATCTGCAGATCGCACGCGAGGAGACCCCTCTCATGGAGCTCCTCGAAGCCGCCCTCGCCAGCCACACCGCAGCCGTCGAGCGCGGCGAAGCCACTCCCGCAGGACCGCCGAAGATCCTGCGCGACGAGTGAGCTGCGGTTTCTAGCAGCAGACGACCTGCTGCACTTTGAACAGGGTGTCCTCCTGGCGCTGCATGTTGACGTAGCCCTGGTCCACCCAGACCACGCGGAACAGCCCGTCCCCGAGGTCCTCGACCCGCCGCTCGCCGCCGGCGTCGAGGTCTTCGAGGATGTGGTAGTAGAAGCCGTCGCCGCCGTTGGCGTCATCGGTGCAGTCCCACGCGGCCGCGTCGTCGAGATCGGGGATGTAGAGGCCCGCGGCCTCGCAGTCACCTGCCTGGAGTGCGTCGACGAACCGTACGGCCGCGGTCTCCGCGCCGCTGACCGGCTGCCCCGCCGCGGTCTCCGCGCCGCCGGCCGGATCCTCGGCCGGGCCGCCGCGCGCGACGAACCAGGTCGCGGCGCCGCCCAGCACCAGGGCGGCGACAACGGCGGCCGCGACGAGGACGGCGTTGTGCCGGCGGCGTGCGGGCGGCTGCGGCTGCGTTGGGGACGGCGAACGGAGCACGGTCTGCGCGTCCGAAGGGGGAGGTACGTCGACCGCCCGCCCCGCGGCCGCGGCGGTGAGTGCTGCGGCGAAGCTCCCCGCGTCCGGCCAGCGGTCCTCGGCCCTCGGCTCCAGGGCGCGCATGATCACCGCCGACACCGTTGCAGGCACGGGCGCAACCGTGCCGAGCTCGGGAACCCGGGACACAACCGTCAACGCCGGCGCGGGCGAGCGGCCCGCGAACATCGCCCACGCGACCGCGCCCAGGCTGCGTACGTCCGCGCGATGGTCGATCGGCAGGGACTCGTCGAACTGCTCGGGCGCCATGTAGGCGGGCGTCCCGATCTGCCGGGTCACCTCAGAGTGCTGGTCTAGCGCGCGGGCCACACCGAGGTCGGCGACCATCGCGCGCAGCCGCCCGTCGGACCCCCCGGTGAGCAGGATGTTGGCGGGCTTCACGTCGCGGTGGATGACCGAGCGAACGTGCAGTGCGTCGAGGCCGGACGCAGCCTGTGCCACCAGGTCCGCAACCAGCTGCGGCGGCATCCCCTGAGGGTGCTGGGCGATCAGCTCCGCGACGCTTCCCCCGTCGGCGTACGACATCACGAAGTAGGGCGCACCTGTCGGGGTCTCGCCGATGTCGTGGACCGAGACGACATGGGGCGAGTCGACCGACCGGAGGAAGCGCGCCTCCTGCAGGAACCGCTCCCGGATGTCGGCCGCCTGCGTCCACTGGGCACTGAGGACTTTCACGGCAACGGGCGAGTCGAGGTCGGGGTCGTGGTAGAGCCACACCTCGGCGAATCCGCCGGAACCGAGAGGCTTGACCTGGCGCAGGCGCCCGAGGGTCTGAGGAAGGGTCACCGGGACATTATGAGGCCAGGCTCCAGCCGGCACGCGCGACCCGTGGATCTCGCCGGCCGCCACTCCTGCTGCGGACACGGGTGAACTCGCTGCGGAGCGGAACCGGATCGCCTTCAGCTTCCGTTCGCGACCGAGCGGCGTTCCTGGTCCCGGAACTTCGTGGGTGATGAGCCGACCACGCGGCGGAACGCGGTGCTGAACGCGCTCTCGGACTGGTAGCCGGTGGCTCGTGCGAGCTCAGAGATCGACAACGCGTCGCGGGCGAGGGCGTCGCGAGCGAGGCTCATGCGCCACTGAATGAGGTACTCCAGGGGCGGGACCCCGACGTGGCTCTTGAAGGCCTGAGCGAACGCGGAGCGGGACATGTGACTGATCTCGGCGAGTTCGTTGAGGTTCCAGGAGTGGGCCACGTCCGCGTGCACTGCACGTAGCGCGGCGCCGATGCCGTCCTCGTTCAGGGCGCCCAGCCAGCCGGTGGGCCGGTCTGTCTGGCCGGCGTGAGCGCGCAGCATGTGAACCAGCAGGATCTGTGCGAGATGGTTCTGCACCAGCGGGCCGCCGGCAGCGGTGACCGCGACCTCGGTGGCCAGGAGATCGATCAGCTGACCGAGTCGGCTGCCATGAGGATCAGCAGCGCGGACGATCACGAGCGGCGGCAGTAGATCGGTCAGGAGGGCCGCGTTCTGGTCGTCGAACGCGATGTGCCCGACGCAGAGGTAGAGGTCGTTCTCGGACTCCGGGCCGATCCGGACGAACCCGTCCTCGGCCCCCGCCCACACCGCCTCCGCCGGCCGCGGGCTGACGTCGGGCGTGCTGGCCAGTACGTACGGCGGCGGGTTGCCCAGCATGAAGGTGTCACCCTCGCGCAGGAGCACCGGTTCATGCCCTTCGAGGATCAGCCAGCACTTGCCGCGTACCAGACCGCCGATCCGCACGTGCAGGAACGTGTCGAAGCTCAACGCCCACTCACCCACGGCCCGAAGGCTGGGCCCGATCACCGTGTGGGGCTTGAGCAGGCCGATCGCGTCGGCCACTGGATCCTGGAAGCCGAGCACCACCGACACCTCCTGGACGATACGTAAAGGATCGCGGACTTTGGATTATGGATCTTACTGCAATGGCGTCGCAGTATCGATGTCGTAGGTAGATCACCGGCCCACGAATACAGATCGGCAACTAGCGAAGTGATGGAGAAGACTCACATGGGACATTTGGACGGCAAGACCGCGGTAGTCACCGGCGGAAGCAGCGGGATCGGCCTCGCCGCCGCCGTGCGACTGGCCGACGAGGGCGCGTATGTGTTCGTCACCGGGCGGCGTGAGGCCGAGCTGGAGGCCGCCGTCAAGACCATCGGATCGGACCGGGCTACGGGTGTGACGGGAGATATCTCCAAGTTGGCCGACCTGGACCGGCTCTACGACGCGGTCCGGACCCACGGCAACGGGTTGGACGTACTCGTGGCGAACGCGGCGGTTGGCACGTTCGTGACGTTGGAGCAGACCACCGAGGAGCACTTCGACCAGACCTTCGGGGTCAATACCCGAGGCACTCTGTTCACCGTGCAGAAGGCGCTCCCGCTGCTCAACGACGGCGCCTCGGTCATCCTGACCGGCTCCACGGCGGCCGACCGTGGCATGGAGGCGTTCGGCGCGTACGCGGCATCGAAGGCGGCGGTACGCTCCTTCGCGCGGACCTGGTCCACCGAGCTCAAGAGCCGGGGCATCCGGGTCAACGTGATCTCGCCGGCATGGATCGAGACTCCCGGGGGAACCGCGGCTTTCGGCGACGAGGAGACCGCCCGGGCCATGAAGGAACATGTCGCAGCGACCGTGGCCAAGGGCCGCATGGGTCAGCCCGAGGAGGCCGCCGCGGTCGTGGCGTTCCTGGCCTCGGAGCAGAGCAGCTACGTCGTCGGCTCGAACCTCTACGTCGACGGCGGAGAGAACCAGACCTGAGCCCAGACCTGAGAAGGGCACGAGCCGTTCCACCGATGGGGCCATCGACGTCGCCGCCCAGTTGCCGTTCTCGAGGTCCTTCGCGCGGGCGATGATCACCTACGGAGGAACTCCTTGAGGGCAACGTTGACCTCGTCCGCATGGGTCCACAGGAGGCCGTGAGGAGCACCCTCGACCTCGACGTAATCGGCGTCAGGGACCGCCATGTGGAAACGGCGTGCCGTGGCGTCGATGGGAAGGATGTTGTCCTTCGTACCGTGCAGGATCAGCGTCGGCTTGCCGGCCGCGCGAACCGCGTCGACATCGCTGCGGAAGTCCTCGATCCAGGCCGGGACGACTGCGTACGCGGCCACCGGCGCGCTGCCGATCGCGACGTTCCAGCTACCGGTGACGGCCTCCTGGCTGATCCGAGAGCCGAGGTTCTCGTCCAGGTTGTAGAAGTCCTTGAAGAACTGGGTGAACCAGGCGTAGCGGTCGTCCTTGGCCGCCGCGGCGATGCCGTCGAACACGTCCTGCGGGACGCCCTCGGGGTTGTCGTCGCGCTGAACGAGGAACGGCTCGAGGGACGCGAGGAACGCGAGCTTCGCGACGCGCTCATGCCCGTATCGGGCGACGTACCGCGCGAGTTCACCGGTGCCCATCGAGAACCCCACGAGTACGACGTCGCTCAGCTCGAGGGTCTCGAGGACCGTGTTCAGGTCGGCGGCGAAGGTGTCGTAGTCGTAGCCGCTGCCGACCTTGGACGAGCGCCCGAAGCCGCGGCGATCGTAGGTGATCACCCGGTAGCCCGCCGCGAGCAGCTCGCGCGTCTGCTTCTCCCAGCTGTGGCCGTTCAGCGGATACCCGTGGATGAGAACCACGGGCTGTCCGGTTCCCTGATCCTCGTAGTACAGCTCGACCGGCGTGCTGTTCTCATGTGCAACAGTGATGAAAGCCATCATCTTTCCCTTCTGCGTGGGGGATCAGAGCTGTTCCGGCGGTGCCATGCGGTAGACGAACTCGCCGATGCCCGACTGCGAGATCGCGAAGATCGTGCCGGCGAGTCCCTCTTGAGTGGCGGCCATGCTCAAGTCGCCCAAGCGGACCGCGTCGAACCCGGCATCGTGGCTGAGCAGGCTGACCACGTCATGGGCTTCGTCGTCGCCGGACCACAGGTTGCTCGGCCGTACGCGAGCACCGGCGACCCGGCCGAAGAGCGAGGCGAAGTTGGTGCTGAACGCCTTGGCCGTGGTCCCGCCGGTCACCGACTTGACGTACTCGGCGTTGGAGGAGAACCCGGCCGGAGGGCGCGCGTCGCCGTAGAGGTTGGTGGCGTCGAGCACGGTCTTGCCCTCGAGCCCGGCGACCGATGACAGCGCTGCCTCCACCGCGGCTCCTGGGACGGCGAGCAGCACAGCTTCGGCGCCACCGGCGTCACCACCGGCTCGCCCCAGCCTGATCACCTGGTGGCCGGCACGCTCCCACAGATCGGCCAGTCCACCGCCGATGTTACCGCGCCCGATCACTGTGATGTTCATGCCGACCACGACCCGTCGGGGTGATCGACGACGCGAAGGGCGCCGGAAGGACAGCGCCCGATCACCTCTCGCAGGGTCTGAGCGGTTCCCTCCGAACCGGCTTGCGTGGGGTCGATCCACGGCCGAGCGGATGGATCGAAGACGGCGGGCATCCCACGTACGCACTCGGCCGCGTGCTGACACACATCACCGTCGAAGGAGACGTCGACCACGGGCCCGGTGTAGGTCTTGCGCGCCATGGTCAGTCCTTCGCCGTCGACGGGGGCACACGCTTCACGAGTGCGACGTACTCGCGGTGGTTCCCGATCCAGCCCTTGATGAACGGGCACAGCGGCATCACCTTGCGCTCGCTGCCGTCGCGGACGTCGTCGAGCGCGAACCTGGCGATCGCGGAGCCGACGCCCTTCCCCTCGTAGGCCGGGTCGACCTCGGTGTGGGTGAACACGATCAGGTCGGTGGCGAGGATGTACTCCGCGAACCCCACCACGGACCCGCCCACACGCGCTTCGTAGCGCAGACGCTCTGGGGCGTGTGTGACCTCAATGTCGATGTCTGTCATCTGGTCCTCGCTCGGCTCGACGTATTTGTTTGTGCGCACAAACAACTTACCCGCGCAGGCAAGGCTGTCCGGGCAGCAGCCGGCGGTCAGCGGGCTCGGCGGCGAACCGGCGGCCCGACCTCGGTCTGAGCGATTGCCTCGAGAGCATCAGCGAACGCGGCCAGATCGACGTTCTGGAGATGATCCATCACGTGGCGCCGGACGCTCTCCAGGTGCACCGGCCAAGCCTTCTTCAGACACTTCAATCCGGCCGGGGTCAAGCGCGCCAGCTGGCCGCGACCGTCCGCTGTCGAACGGACTCGCTCGACCAAACCCGTCCGCTCCAACCGCTCCACGACACGGGTCAGCCCGCTGACCGAGATCGATACGTAGTTGGCGAGCTCGCTCATGCGCAACGAGCGCTCGGGAGCCTCGGACAGGTTCATCAGCACGGTGTACTCCGTGAGACTCAGGCCCTCCGACTGTATGAGATCGGAGTCGAGCACCCGCGGAATCACCACGACTGCCCGCCCCAACGCACGCCAGGCAGTCTCCTCCTCGGGCGACAGCGGGGCCACCTCCCCAGCTGCTGCACGCCGACCATCCATACCGACGAGGCTAGCGGGTAGTTGCTTGACGTAATAACGATCCCCATAGGCGGTCGAGGTCCCACAGGGCTTCAGGCGACGTGGCGGCTCCGGAAGGATGTCGGTGAGGTGCCGTGGAGACGCTTGAAGGCCGCGCTGAGGGCGAACGGGTTCGCGTAGCCGACGCGGGCGGCGATCGCCGACAGGGTCAGGTCCGTGCCGATCAGCAGGTCGGCGGCGAGGGCGAGACGCCACCGGGTCAGGTACGCCAACGGCGGCTCGCCGACATGCTCGGTGAAGCGCCGGGCCAGAGCGGCTCGCGAGAGACCGACCTGCTCACCGAGGCCGGCGACCGTCCAGGGCAGCTGCGGGTGCTGTTCCATGGCCCGCAGCACCGCGGCCACCGCGTCATCGGCGGGAAGTGCCGGGGAGGCCGAGAGCACCTCGCGCACGGCTTTGACCACGAGTACGTCCAGCAGCCGGTCGAGCAGGGCCGCCTGGCCGGCCTCCTCGCGCACCAACTCTGCGGACAGGAGGTCGACGACGGCGGTGTCGAAGCCGCGCAGCACCACGCTGGTCGGCAGCCGGGACAACAGCAGCGCGCCCACCGAGGTCTCGCGCTCATAGGTCCCGATGAGCATCACGGTCGCCTCCGGCGAGCGGCTGTTCCCCCAGGTGCGTACGCCCAAGGCCAGCTCCTCGGCCAGCAGCGCCCCGTTCGGGTCGACACAGACCTGGCCGGGCAGGATCCGGATGTCGGCGGGGCGATCGGCCGAGTCGGCGATGACATAGGTCGCCGGCCCGCGGCACACGATCACGTCACCTGCCGCCACCTCCTGTGGTCCCTCGCAGCCGGTGAAGACCGCCTGGCCGCGTGCGATCGCGATGACCGTGAGCGGCACCTCGTCCTCGGCGGTGATCGACCACTCGCCGGCGAACACGGCCTTCAACAGGAAGGCGGCCTGGGCCCGTGGACCATCCATGAGCAGATCCAGTGACGACATGGTGAGACGATAACGCATGCTGCCTGGAGCCGAACGTATTCCACCGTCGCTCGCCTGAGGACAGATTAGAGGCATGACAACTCTCATCACCGGCGCCACCGGCAAGACCGGCCAGCGCGTCGCCCGCCGTCTCCAGACCCTCGACCACGACGTACGTGCCGTCACCCGCCACACGGCACCCCGGTTCGACTGGCACGACCAGACCACTTGGTCCGAGGCCGTCGAAGGTTGCGAGTCGGCCTACCTGACCTTCCAGCCCGACCTCGGCCTGCCGGGCGCCGACGAGATCATCGGCGCGTTCGCCGCCCAGGCGGTCGCCGCGGGCTGCAGCCGGCTCGTACTGCTCTCCGGCCGTGGCGAGGAGGGCGCCCAGCGAGCCGAGCTGGCCATGATGGCCTCGGGCGCCGAGTGGACGATCCTGCGTTCGGCCTTCTTCATGCAGAACTTCACCGAAGGTGCGTTCGCGGACGAGCTAGCCGCTGGGTCGCTCACCATGGTCGAGCACACCGTCGCCGAGCCGTTCGTCGACGCCGACGACATCGCCGCCGTCGCCGTCGCAGCCCTCCTCGACAAGGGCTACGTCGGCCGGGTCCTGGAGCTCACCGGGCCGCAGCTGCTCACCTTCGAGGAGGCCGCGCACGCCATCGGCGGGCCCACCGTGACGTACCGCTCCATGCCCACCGAGGACTACGTCTCGGTCCTGACCGCGGCCGGGCTGCCGCCGGCCGACGCGGCGGGACTGGCGTACCTGTTCGAGGAGGTTCTCGACGGACGCAACGCCTACGTGACCGGCGATGTCGAGGCGGTCCTGGGCCGCGCAGCACGAAGCATCGATGATCTCGACCGGGGTGAGCAGTCATGAGCGAGGTCGTACTCACCGGCGCGAGACTGCTCAACGGCGTCACCGCCGGCATCTACATCTCGTTCCTGGTCGCCTTCATGCCGGCATTGCACGGCCAGCCCGACGACGTCTACGCGCGGGTCATGAATCGGCTCAACGTGGTCATCGTCAACCCGGTGTTCCTGGCCTTCTTCCTGGGCGCCCCGCTCTTGGCGCTGATCCTCCTCGGATGGCACCGGGGCCCGCTCTCCATCACCGCCGCGTGCCTGGCCGTCGCCGCCGTCGTCATCACCTTCGCGGCGAACCTGCCGCTGAACGACGCCCTGGCCAACGGCGGCGCCGTGTCCTCGTTCGAGAAGCCGTGGCTGATCTTCCACACCCTGCGAACCCTCACCGCAACCGGCGCCTTCGTCTTTCTCAGCCTGCCCGGGACGGTCGCGGATCGGGCCTAGGCGCCCGAGCAACGTGACGTCAGCCGCAGTCTGGCAGATCGGCTGCGAGCCGTGGGCACCGCGGCGTACCTTCGTCCACGACGTATCGTCGAGGAACCAAGCAGGTCGGCAGGGGGCCGGGCTGCGACGGTGGACGTCATGGCGTGAGGGGGTGGGATGACGTCGTCGCAGGTGGATCGACGGGTGCCTGTGGAACACAGGTGGCTGGGTCTGGACCGGAGGTCGATTCCGTACGCATTGGTTGCGTTCGCGGTCTTGGCCCTCTGGGCGTGGGTGATGCCTTGGGTCGACGACCAGGTGGCATGGGACGACTCGACACGTACGGGTGAGGCATTCCAGGTGACCGAGGATGTGACGATGGCGGTCCCGCCCGGGTGGGGAGTGGTCGCCGGTCTGCGGACGACGGACGACCCGCGCACGGGTGAACAGGCGGCCGATCAGGTCGTGCTGGTCAAGAACGGGGTGGCGTTCTCGATTCTGCAGGGCCCGTTCGACGAGAGCCCGGTGCGGCTGCTCGACCAGGCCGCGCGGATCACCGGCGCGTCGACGGAGGGGTACCACGTCTCGAGCGAGACACGTGATGTCACGACGGCTGCAGGGCTGCGCGGGGTTGCCTCAGAGTTCACCACCCCCGAGGGCGCGGGAGTCGTGACCGCGTTCGTCGTCGATGGCCGCGGCATCGAGATCCAGACCGTGGGCCCGCAGTCCCAGCTAACCGCGATGCGGACGGAGACCGACGCGATGATCGACTCCCTCGCCAAGAGTGGAGACGAGTCCTGATGAGCACCACGACCGACGCGGCCAGCACGCCCGACATCCCCGCGACCCCTGAACTGCTAGCGCGGCGTACGGCGGCGATGGCGGAGTCCGGTTGGGGAGCCAGCTTCCACCTCTTCCAGCCCCGCAACCTGTGTCTGTGGGTCTACCTGGTGCTCGTCGTCATCGGCGCTCACCAGCTCTATCAGATCGCAGTCCCCACGGCGGGGGTGTTCGCGGAGGCCGACATCGCCGGGGTCGCGTCGGCCGGCGTCTTCTGTCTGGTGTTCCTGCTGTTCCTCCATTACTTCGACCGCTACGAGCGCACCCCGGCACTGCTGGCTGCGACCGCGTTCATCGGTGGCGGGATCGGCGCCCCGTGGGCGATGGCTCTACCCGGCAATGCCGCGTTGATGGACATCTACACCAAGACCTTCGGCCAAGCCTGGGCAACAGACTGGAAGGCCGGCCTCACAGCACCCTTCGTGGAGGAGACCACCAAGGGCGCAGTATTCCTGCTGATGCTCGGGCTCGCGCCGGTGGTCATCCGCACCGTCTACGACGCACTCATCGTCGGGGCCTACGTCGGCCTGGGCTTCCAGGTCCTCGAGGACATGCTCTACGGCCAGAACAGCGCCTACCAGAACTTCGGGGTCGACCAGGTCGGGTCGGTGCTGCACACCTTCGTCCTCCGGTCCGCAACCGGGGTCGCCTCCCACGCGATGTACACCGCGATCTTCGCGGCCGGCATCCTCTACCTCGTCGGCACCCGCGCCCAGCCACGCCGTGTCGGCCGCGGGCTACTGCTGATGGCGGCGGCCGTGCTCGTCCACGGCCTCTGGGACTCGATGCTCGCCCTCAGCAACGCCAACGGTTTCGTCATGGCTGCGCTGATGATCGGCATCACCCTCACCAGCATCGGGACGCTCCTCGTGGCACTTCGCTGGGGCGCGCACCGCGAGCGCGGCTGGCTGCGCGACGTGCTGGCACCGGAGGTCGCCAACGGCACCATCACCGACCTCGAGCTCACCGCCCTTACCGGTGAGCCGTCGCGCCGGCGCAAGGACCGCAAAGCGGCAATCGGAGGGCGTGCCGACGGCGTCAGCAAGCGCCGCCAGAAACACGTCCTCGCCGCCAGCCTCGATCTAGCCCACGATCTCTCCGAGAGCAACGGCAAGGACACCTCGTCCGTACAGCACTCCCGCGCCGAGATCCAACGACTCCGGACCCATTGAGTTTCGCACCGTGTTCGAGCGTTTGGACGCTGTGCATCGATGCAGAGGAACCAGCGGGCTCGTTCACGGGCGCGTCCTCGACCCCGCCAACCTTGGCGTGCGTCGGGGAAGCGACGTGGAGCCGGGGCTCAAGGTGGGAAAAGAAGAACCGCCTCGTCCCAGCGATCTGGCTGAGATGAGGCGGTTTCAACGTGCTGCGCGCCTGTAGGGATTCGAACCCCAAACCTTCTGATCCGTAGTCAGATGCTCTATCCGTTGAGCTACAGGCGCAGTGTTACCGAAGCAACGTGTAGAAGATTAGCGGAAGATGGTCCGTGACCAGAAATCGCCACGTGTGAGAAGATCTGGCGCTAGCCACAGCATCGGGGAGGTGGAGCGTGAGCAGACGTCGACCCACGCCGTCCGGCGAGGAGATGAACGTGAAGGACGAACGACACGCACCCAGGACGCGTGCGCTGATCGAGGCCAAGGGCATCGAGCTCTTCGAACTCATCGCGAATCAGGGCGGGATCCCCGTGTCGGACCCACGGGTCAGCGAGGACGGGGAGTACGCGGGCGCGTTGGCAGCTCTTGCGGAGCTGGGGCTCGTCCGCAATCCCGACGAGGCACCAGACACCTGGGTGACCGTCGACCCGGCGACCGTGCAGGCGCAAGTCGTCACACCCATTACCCAGGAGGGGATCAGGCTCCTCCAGGAGTCGGCTGAGTGGGCCAACGACTTCACCGCCCTGCACAGCGCTTGGCGCCGCTCGACGCCGGCCGATCAACGTGGGGGTGGCATCACCAACCTCCATCGGCCACAGATCCAGCCGTACATCGATTCTCTGGTTGCGGAATGCGAATTCGAGGCGCTCACCGCGCAGCCGCAGGCAACGCGTGATCCCAGCGTGCTCGCGGAAACCGCCCGTAAAGACGCCGCGCTCCTCAGGCGCGGCGTGAAGATGCGGACGCTCTACCAGCATGCGGCCCGCCGCCACTCTGCGACCAGGGACTACGTCGTCGCGGTCTCACAAGCGGGAGGCGAAGTCCGGACACTGGACGAGTTCTTCAACAAGATCCTCATTTTCGACCGGCGTGTTGCGATCATCCCGGGACCCGACGGGATCGATACGGCCATAGCAGTGCGGGAGCCTGCCATCGTGGCCTATCTGGTCGATGTCTATGAGCGATCGTGGGAACGAGCCCGCCCCTTCTCCGCAGCGGACACATCGACGATGAAAGAGGTGGCCGGCGAGCAGCGTTCGATGACCCTGCGCATGTTGATCGAAGGGCATTCCGACCCCGCTGCATCGAAACGCCTTGGCGTGAGCCCGCGAACGTACGCCGGCTATGTCTCCGATCTCAAGGACGAGTTCGGAGCGGACACTCGGTTCCAACTTGGCTATGAAATCGGCCGCAGCGATGCCGAGACCGACAGGCTCGGCAGCGCTACGCCTCCATCGCGCAACTGATGCCGGTGAACGATGTGACCACTGATCACCGGCATCGGGCGCCGCACATCACCAGCTGGTGTCGTCGCTCCCAGCGATCCAGCTGGTGTCAGCCTGATTGATCCAGCTGGTGTCGGCCTGAGCCGGGGCCGTAGCGAACAAGCTAACGACGACCGTTGCAGCGGAGGCCAGAGCAAGAGCCGCCGCAGTGCGTACGAGCTTCATAGATTTCCCTTCATGGTCTCGAGGCCGCGGTTGTCGCCGAGAGGCCTACGCATCCAAGTATGCTGCCAGCCGCAGGTTACGAACAACCTGTGTGCCGATGTACGAACCTCTGCACAACACAAAGATGCAGGTCAGAATACGTTTGGCCCCCTTTGTTGAAGGGGGCCAAACACATGGAAACTGGCGGAGGCGGAGGGATTTGAACCCTCGATGGGGTTTAAGCCCCAAACTCGATTAGCAGTCGAGCGCCATAGACCGGACTAGGCGACGCCTCCATACCGCTCGAACAGGCTACAAGACCCGCACTCCCGGGGCCAATCAGGGCGCGTCGGACGAACCCGAAGTGGTGTCGAGAGGCTTGATGGTGGCCTTCAGGTAGCCCTGGAGCTCGCGTACGAACTGCTCTCGGTCGATGCTGAGGATGGTCACCGGGATCGTGGTGGCGCCGCCCTTCTTGAGCCGCAGCTCCAGGCACGGCGTGCCGCCAGGCATGGTGGTCACCGCCTCCTGGATGTCGACCCAGCGAGCCTCGCGCACACCGGCGCCTCGCACGAACGCGACCCGGTAGCCCTGGGCGCTGGCGCGCAGGACGTACGCCTTGTTGCGAAGCCACCAGCCGAACCCGATCACCGCGGCGACGCCGACGACGAGCGGGATGAAGAGCCACGCGAAGTCGATCCGGGCCGCGATCACGACGGCCGTGCCGGCGAAGACCAGGAGCGCCAGGCCGACCATGGCGGCGCCGACGAGGCGGGCCTGCACGGCTGGCGCGAGGCGGTAATAGGTGAGCTCAGCAGATGACACGCTCCCCATTGTGGCCGACACGGGAGCCGAGAGCCGCATCGGCTTGCTCCTTTACGTGACCTAGGTCACAATCTGCTCATGACAGGTGTGCTTCCCAATATGTCGGATGCTCTTCGGGCCCTGGATACCGCAATCGCCGCTCCCCGTCCGGGGGCCAACGTTGGTCTCTGGCGCTGGTCGGTGCGCCAGCGCCTCGGAGGCGTACGTGATGCGTTGCTGGTCCTCGACACCGGTCAGGAGTGGCATGCCCTCAGCGATGTCAGCGCGCTCCGCGACCGCGGCACGCTGCTGAGCAGGCTCGCCGTCCTCGCGGACGACGTCCTCGACCGCACTGACCTCGAGGATCTCCTCCTCGAGCTGCGGCGGTTGATGATCGACGTGGATCGACACCTACAGGAAGTCTGAGCAGGGCCACACCCTTGCCAACGCCCCCTCAGCCAGCTTTCGCTGGCGCTCAATCTGGCAGAGAGGGCGGGATTCGAACCCGCGGTAGGTCTCCCTACGACCGCTTTCAAGGCGGTTCCGATCGGCCACTCCGGCACCTCTCCATGCGCCCGTGGGCGCGTGGGCGAGTCTAGTGCGCCTGAGGCTCAGGCGCTCAACTCGACGAGAACGTCGCCCTCCTGGACGACGTCTCCGGAGGCGACCTTGACCGCCACCACGGTGCCCGGGGCCTCGGCGAGGACCGGGATCTCCATCTTCATCGACTCCAGCAGCATGACGGTGTCCCCGACTGCCACCTTGTCCCCGGGTTGCACTCCGACGCTCATGACGTTCGCGACCATCTCGGCAGCGATCGTGGTGGGGGTTCTGCGGCTCATACCCCAGAACCTATGGGTTACCGCATGGTAGCCCTAGCTAGAGGGCGCCTCAGAGAAGCGCGTGCGTGCGGCCGGGCTCGGG
Organism: Nocardioides sp. NPDC004968; assembly: GCF_040608935.1. Lineage (NCBI taxonomy): Bacteria > Bacillati > Actinomycetota > Actinomycetes > Propionibacteriales > Nocardioidaceae > Nocardioides > Nocardioides sp. NPDC004968. The sequence goes on along the minus strand of NZ_JBEXJF010000051.1, from coordinate 7,601 downwards.
GCGGACGGCGCTGGCCTCGTCGGCCTCACGGGCCGCCCTGCGACCGCTGCCGGCGGCCGTCGAGCCGGTGAGCGCGAGGTCGATGCGGATGATGACGAACGCGATCACAAGGCCGATGAGGATGCTGTAGACGACCGAGAGGGCGGCCTCGGCGAGCCCAACATCGGGGTTGAGGAACGTGCTGGCGACCGGCGCGGTGAGCGCGACACCAAAGAGGCAGACCCACCAGCCCTGGCGTCGCCGGGAGCGCATGTGGGTGCCCCAGACCAGCGCCGGGACCCCGAAGAGCGCCTGGATCGGGTGCGGGTAGCCACCGATGTGGATGCGGCACCAGCGCTGCATGTCGTCGACCGAGTCCATCAGGCCGGTGCTGCCGTAGCGGCGCAGCATCTCGGCGTAGATCAGGGTGAGCGCCAGCATCAGGCCGCCGATGCCGACGATGATCGCGCCGCGCCGGCCGAGGCCGTGCAGGCCGGCACCGAGGCGGTAGACCGCGAAGAAGGCGATGGCGAGCGAGCAGGCCAGCGTTGCGTACTCGAATCGGGAGACCATCACCACCGGCTCGAAGCCGAGCGCGGCGAAGCTGCCCAGCGCGGCGATGCCGACAGCGATGAACGTCTCCCGGATCGTCTTCGGGAAGCGACGCGACGGGACGGTGGCCATCACCGCGAGGACCGCCGCCACCGATGCGACGAGAACCGCCGCACCCGTACGCAGCGCCTCGTTGTCCATGAGCACCACGACGAGCCCGGCAACCCCTGCCAGGGAGCCGAAGATCAGCGGGCGGCCACCGGTGCGGTGCGCCAGCGCGAAGGTGTAGGCGGTCCCGACCACGACGGCGCCGAGGCCGCCGAAGATCTCCGGGCCCAGGTCGAAGGCACTTACCACGAGGCCGAGCACTCCGACGATTAGCGCGACCAGCCAGATCGCCCGGACGGTGCCGGCGGTCAGGCTCTCGATGATGCCGAGGCCCGCGCGGGCGGCGCCGGCTCCGGGGACCCGCGGCTGCGCGAGGAACGAGGTCACCTTGGCGGCGGTCGTGGGCCGACCGGAAGTCTCGGTGTCGTACGGGCCGGCGGGATCGTGGATCGGCTCGAGATGGCCGGACTGGTAGGGGTCGGGCTGATACGCGGGCTGCTGGACGTGGGGTGGCGTCTGCGGCGCCTGAGCCAGGCCGGTCGTGCTGAGGTAAGGAGCCGGCGTGGAGTAGGCCGGCGCCTGCCAGGCACTCGGCGGCGGCGCGGTCGGCCCGCTCAGGGCCGGCTCGGGCTCGGCCCGGTACTCCGGCGCCGGGTAGCCGCCGTAGGAGGGCTCCTCCGGTGCCGTCCGCGCGGCACGCTTGCCCGTGTAGCCGTTCGGCTCGTCGGACTGCTCGGGCTCAGCACGACCGGCGATCCGGCGACCACCGCCCGTGGAGGGAGGCTCCTGAGCCGGCTGACGCTCGTCGTACCACGTCTCGTCGGTCCAGCCGTTCTCGCTCCAGCTCGGGCCGTTGCTCTGCCCGCCGAAGGTCTGGCCGGTGTCCTGATAGCCGTTCCAGTCGTCCTCCGCCCACTGGTCATACGCCAGCGCCTCGCTCGAGGTCGGCTCCACGTAGGCGGGTGTGGGCTCGCTGCGACCGGCTGCACGACGGCCACGCTTGCTCTTGTCAGCGCGACGGCGGGGGGCTCGGTCCATAACAGGCGAGGATACCGGGGAAGGGGTGAACCTAACGAGTCATCGATATCCGTTTACCGCTGTGACGGGGAGTTGTTGACCGAGGTCACATTCTGCGGTTGACCAGGGAGGGGTTGGTGCGACGCGCCTCCTCGAGCACGGCTCGATCGATCGTCGCGGAGACGATCTCGTCGCCCTCGCCGGCCTCGGCCAGAACGTCGCCGAGAGGGTCGACGACCATCGAGTGACCGCAGTAACGAGGGGCCGACTGGGCGGCCGCCGCGATGAAGACGGTGTTCTCGATCGCGCGTGCTCGCACGAGGGTGCGCCAGTGGTCGACCTTGCGCGGACCGGCGACCCAGGCGGCCGGCAGCACGATCAGCTCGGCTCCCTGGTCGACCAGACGCCGGGCGAGCTCGGGGAAGCGCAGGTCGTAGCAGGTCATCAGCCCCGTCGGCACCCCGTCGATGTCGACCACGACCGGCTCGATCGCGCCCGCGACCAGCGCGTCCGACTCCTTGTAGCCGAAGGAGTCGTAGAGATGGATCTTCCGGTACGCCGCCTCCGCACCGCCCCGCACGAGCAGGGTGTTGAACGGCCGGCCGTCGGCATCGCCGCTGGTCTCGAGCATCCCGGCCACCACGGTGGCGCCGCGCTTCTCAGCCACCCGGGACAGCTCGGTCCCGAAGGGCCCGTCCTGGGCCTCGGCGTACGGACTCAGGTCGGATCCCGGCTTGCCGAAGTCCCTGGCGAAGACCTCGGGGAAGACGACCAGGTCGCTGTCGCTCGGTGTCAGCTCGGCCAGGAGCGACCGATTGGCGTCGGGCTCGAGACCCGACGCCTGCTGCACGAGACTGATCCGGAGGCTTTTCCAGGTGGTCACGTGTCCAGACTAATGGCGCGTTCTAGAAGGTCCTGAACACTTCGCGGCGTCAGGGTGGGTACATCGCGAGGCGGGCGTCACGCAGTCTTGGAGTCAGCGACGCGCGGAGCGGGTCACATCTCGGCGGTGGGCTTCAGCCGACGCCGGGTCTCTGTCCTGGAGCCGCACCGTCCACCACAGCGCCCCCATGATCAGGACCAGGGCACCCACCTCGACGGCGCGTTCATCGATCACGCGGGCGATCCCCATGGCCAGGGATCCGCCTGCCAGGGTCCAGCCGGCCGCGGACATGGAGCACGACACCAGCGCCAGCCCCACGAGGCCCAGACCGAGGAAGAGCAGCGTCGGGCCCACCGTGTAGAAGACGGCGCTGAATGCAAACGAATCCTGCAACCGTCTGAACATGTCGCCGGCGACGTCGCTCTCGCCGCCGGCGAGCTGCATGACCGTGAAGTCGATGACGAACTGCCCCGACAGCGCAAGGGCGCCGGCCATGGTGAGTCCCGCACCGACCCGGCCGAGCCGTTTCGGTAGCCCGGGCGCGAACGGGAGCCTGGCCAACGTATCGACGACGACCAGCATGGCCACCGCGCCGGAGAGGTAGATCGCGTGGGACAGCGTCCACGCGTTGGGGGTGATCATGAGGGCCGTCCCCGCCGCCAGGAGGCCTGGGGCGATCCAAAGCAGGGCCGTCGTGGCGCGGGACGGGGCGGTCGTCGGACTGTCAGGTCGGGAGTGTGGCGATGTCGCGGTCATGCCGACAATCCTCTCCGCGAGAAGGGCCCGGCACATCGCCGGAGCGAGCGATTCTGCGTCTCACCCGATCGGGTGAGGACCCGGTGCTCCGGGCTCTGCCCCGAGGGTCACGACACCGGTCTCGTAGGCGTGGATCGTTGCCTGCACGCGATCGCGGAGCCCCAGCTTTCCCAGCACGTTGCTGACGTGCGTCTTGGCAGTGTGCGTACTGACGACCAGCGCGGCGGCGATCTCGGCGTTGGACAGCCCCCGCGCGATCAGCACCAGCGTCTCTTGTTCACGCGGCGTCAGGCCCGGCTCGGACGGCGCAGCGGCAGGCACTGTACGCACGCGGCTGAACTCGGTGATCAGCCTGCGGGTGACGCTCGGAGCGAGGAGAGCCTCGCCGGCGGCGACGACCCGGACGGCGTGGATGAGGTCGTCGCGGCGTACGTCCTTGAGCAGGAATCCACTGGCGCCGACGCGGAGAGCCTCGTAGACGTAGGAGTCGACGTCGAAGGTGGTCAACATGATCACCCGGGTCTCGGACTCGGCGCAGATGAGCCGGGCGGCCTCCAGGCCGTCCGTCCCGGGCATCCGGACGTCGAGCAGCGCGACGTCGGGGCGGAACCGACGCGCGAGCGCCACGGCGGCTTCTTCCCCGTCGCCGGCCTCCGCGATCACGGTGATGTCGGGCTGGGCGTCCAGGATGGACGCGAAACCTGCCCGGACGAGGTCTTGGTCATCCGCGACCAGAACGCCGATCGTCACGTACTCACCTTCTCATCACCTCGCAAGGGCAGCACGACCCGCACCTGGAAACCGCCATCCGCTCCTGGCCCGGCATCGGCGGCGCCTCCGCAGGCCGCGGCGCGCTCTCGGATGCCGATGAGTCCGCGTCCTGCGATCGGTTGGCCCATGGCGGCTGAGGATTGGCCGTCGTCGGTGATGGTCAGGAGCAGGTCGTCGCCTCGCAGGGACAGGTCCACGACCGCCGAGGTCGCGCCCGCATGGCGGAGGGTGTTCGTCAGCGACTCCTGGACGACGCGGTGGATGGCGACGCCGATCTCGGCGGGCACGTGGTCGGCGAGCTCGGGCGCGTGCAATTCGACCGACAGGCCGGCCGCCTCGACCCGCTCCACCACCCGGGTGAGGCCGGCCGACCCTCCGAGCGCCAGGTCATCGGGCCGCTCGCCGTCGCGAAGCACGCTCAGGGCCCGACGCAACTGCTCCATCGCACCCCGCCCGGCCTCGGATATGGCGTCGTAGTGGGCGGGAGTCGCCGGGGTGCCCGCAGCCGCAGTGGCGGCACCAGCCTCGGCCTGGACGATCATCACGCTGACCGCGTGCGCCACGATGTCATGCATATCCCGGGCGATGCGTCGGCGCTCCGCGTCGGCGGCTCGGTCGGACTCCAGCACGGCTAGCAGGCCCTGGCGTCGGGCCTCATTCTCGGCGCGCTCAACCTGCTCGCGCCCGATGGAAGCCAGCCGGCCCAGGCCGTAGGCGCAGACGACGGTCACCACGGCGAACCCGATGCCCACCGGGTCTCGGTCTCCGGCCACAAAGGAGACGACGACGATGCCCGACACCCATGCCGCCAGGAGCCCCCGACGTTGCCAGCGGGCACCGAAAGCCGCGACGCTATAGACCGCGACAGCGGCGCCGTACTGAAACGGTTGTCCGGGGCGGTCGTAGAACACCGAGCCGACCGTGAATGCCGCGACGACGAGCGCGCAACCGAAAGGGGCGCGACGCCGCCACACCAATGGGACTGCGGTCCCGGCGGCGAGACAATAACCGAGCACCCCGGGCGTCGGCGCACCAGCGTCGACAGGAAAGGCAAACGGCACCGACACCGCCACGAGCACGAGGACGGCAACCGCGATATCGGTGGCACTCGAGGCTTGCTCGGCCAGCACCTGTGGCCACCGGCGAGACCTGATTGCCGGCCTGGCCGTCGAACGGGGCACGGGCTGACCCTACCCGGAGAGCGCTCGAGGCGCCTCGCCATAAGAGCGGCTGTAGCAGTAGGAACTTCTGGGACGCACCACTACAGTCCCGGTGTGACCGCTTGGGACGAATGGGAGCCGTACGCCGCCGTGCTGCTGGCCGGGGGCCGCAGCTCCCGGCTCGACGGGATCGACAAGTCCGGGATCGAGCTAGGTGGCCGCACGATGCTGGCCTGGGCGCTGGACGCCGCCGTCGACGCGATGGAGGTCGTCGTCGTCGGCGACGCGGTGAGCACCGAGCGCCCGGTGACCTTCGTCCGCGAGGATCCTCGCTTCGGCGGCCCGGTCGCCGCCCTGCTGACCGGCGTGGACGCGCTGCTGACTCCCAGGGCGTACGTCGGGGTGACCGCTGTCGACATGCCGTTCCTGCGCCCGCGGACACTCTCGCGTCTCCGCGAGGCGGCGTTCGGACGGGACGGCGCCGTTCTCGTCGGGCCGGACGGACGCCGGCAGCTGGCTCTCGTGCTCTCCACCGCGCGGCTCGCCGAGGTCCGGCCTGACCACGAGGGGCAGCACGGGATGGCGTTGCGCGAGCTGCTCGCCGACCTGGAGCTCGTCGAGGTCTCCTCCGAGGGCGACGAGCACCGCGACATCGACACCTGGACGGACCTGAAGTCCCTCTAGGCTCCTAGTGTGGGGGCATGCGAGCAGTCGTAGCCCAGCAGCCCGGAGGACCCGAGGTCCTCACCGTCACCGAGCTCCCCGACCCCGTCGCTGCACCGGGTGAGGTCGTCATCGACGTCGCCGCCGCGGGGCTCAACCGGGCCGACCTGCTGCAGCGACAGGGCTTCTACCCGCCCCCGAAGGGCGCGAGCGACATCATCGGGATGGAGTGCAGCGGCGTCGTCTCGGCGGTCGGCGACGGCGTCGAGGGGTGGCAGGAGGGCGACGAGGTGTGCGCGCTCCTGGCCGGCGGCGGCTACGCGACGAAGGTCGCCGTCCCGGCCGGACAGGTGATGCCGGTGCCGGAGGGCATCGACCTGGTCACCGCAGCAGCGCTTCCCGAGGTCACCACCACCGTGTGGTCCAACGTGTTCATGGTCGGCGGGCTGACTCCCGACGAGACGTTTCTGGTCCACGGCGGCGCCGGCGGGATCGGCACGATGGCGATCCAGCTCGCCAGCCAGATCGGCGCCCGGGTGATCACCACGGTCGGGTCGGCCGAGAAGGCCGAGCTCGCCAAGTCGCTCGGCGCCGAGGTGGCCATCAACTACAAGGACCAGGACTTCGTCGAGGTCGCCAAGGTCTACGGCGGCGCCGACGTCATCCTCGACAACATGGGCGCGAAGTACCTCGCCCGCAACATCGACGCCCTCAACCCCGAGGGCCGTCTGGTCATCATCGGCATGCAGGGCGGCACCAAGGCCGAGCTCGACATCAACGCCCTGCTCCGCAAGCGGGCCGCGGTGATCGCCACCAACCTCCGCGGCCGCCCGGTCGAGCAGAAGGCGACGATCTGCGCCGAGGTCGTCGAGCGCATCTGGCCGATGGTCGAGGCCGGTGAGGTGAAGGCGGTCGTGCAGGACGTACTTCCGCTGGCGGAGGCCGCCGAGGCACACCGGCTCATGGAGTCCGGCACGCACACCGGCAAGATCCTGCTGACCACCGCAGGCTAGGTAGGGTTGAGCGCATGACGCAGGAGCAGACCGGGGAAGTCGTGGTCATCGGACCCGACGGGCAGCCGATCGCGGTGCCCGCCGACGTACTCAAGGGCGCCACCGCGCCGGAGGCCGACGGGGACGAAGAGCGCGATGTGACCGACCTCGTGGAGCAGCCCGCGAAGGTGATGCGGATCGGTTCGATGATCCGCCAGCTGCTCGAGGAGGTGAAGGCCGCCCCGCTCGACGAGGCCTCCCGCAACCGGCTCCGTGAGATCCACCAGGCGTCGATAAAGGAGCTCGAGTCCGGGCTCGCGCCCGAGCTTGTCGAGGAGCTGGAGCGGCTCTCGCTGCCGTTCGCCGAGCAGCAGACGCCGTCCGAGGGTGAGCTGCGGATCGCGCAGGCGCAGCTGGTCGGCTGGCTCGAGGGTCTCTTCCACGGCATCCAGACCGCCATCTACGCCCAGCAGGTCGCCGCGCGCGCCCAGTTCGAGCAGATCCGCAAGGGCCTGCCGCCGGGCGTGAGCCTCTCCCCCGAGGGTCAGCCGACCCCCGGCCAGGGCGGGCCGCAGCAGGGCGGCCAGCACGACCACGGCGACTCCTCCGGCGGGCTCTACCTCTAAGCCCGGATCCACCGATGGCCGCCGTCGCGAGCGTCACCAGACGGGTGTGATGGCAAGGCGACGCCGCGAGGGCATACCGGGTGTCTGTTGAGCG
>NZ_JBEXJF010000050.1:0-32320 GCF_040608935.1 Nocardioides sp. NPDC004968 | reverse complement strand
CCCTCCCCCGCTAACCCCCCGCCCGCTTCCGCCCCTCGCAGCCGCGCCGTGGCGCGTCCACCTCGGGGGTCCCGCGGGCGCTGCCCCCCCACCCCCCCCGGCGCGCGGCGATCGCCGACTTCGAGGCCAAACGGGCCGAGCAGAAGCAGATGGGCAAGAAGGTCGCGCAGGCCAAGGGCGAGGAGAAGCAGCAGCTGCTCGCCGAGGTGAAGGACCTCGCGGCCGCCGTCAAGGCGGCCGAGGCGGCGCAGGGCGTTGCCGAGGAGGAGTGGAAGAAGGCTCTCAAGGCCATCCCCAACCTCGCCGACGACGCCCCGGCCGGCGGTGAGGACGACTTCGTCCTGATCGAGAAGGTCGGCAAGCCGCGCGACTTCGAGGCCGAGGGCTTCGAGCCGCGCGACCACGTCGAGCTCGGCAAGCTGCTCGGCGCGATCGACCTCGAGCGAGGCGCCAAGGTCTCGGGCAGCCGCTTCTACTTCCTGACCGGAGTCGGCGCGGAGCTCGAGTTCGCGCTGATCAACCTGGCGATGGAGCAGGCCCGTGAGGCCGGCTTCACCCAGGTCATCGCGCCTGCGCTGGTGCGCCCGGAGGCGATGGAGGGCACCGGCTTCCTCGACCAGGTCGACGACGGCGTCTACAAGATCGAGGACGACGACCTCTACCTGGTCGGCACCTCGGAGGTGCCGATGGCGGCGTACCACTCCGACGAGATCCTCGACCCCGACACCCTTCCGCGGCGCTACGCCGCCTTCTCGTCGTGCTTCCGCAAGGAGGCCGGCTCGGCCGGCAAGGACACCAAGGGCATCATCCGGGTCCACCAGTTCGAGAAGGTGGAGATGTTCGTCTACACCACCCTCGAGGAGTCGTACGCCGAGCACCAGCGTCTCCTCGAGTGGGAGAAGGCGTTCCTGGACAAGCTCGAGCTCGCCTATCAGGTCATCGACGTGGCCGCGGGCGACCTCGGTCCGAGCGCCCTGCGGAAGTTCGACTGCGAGGCGTGGATCCCCACCCAGGGGAAGTACCGCGAGCTCACCTCGGCGTCCAACTGCACCACCTTCCAGGCACGTCGCCTCGACATCCGGGCGCGTACGGAGAATGGCACCACCCCGGTCGCAACCCTCAACGGCACGCTGACCGCGATCACCCGCGCCATCGTCGCCGTGCTGGAGACCCACCAGCAGGCCGACGGCTCGGTGCGGGTGCCGAAGGCGCTGCAGAAATGGCTCGGCCGCGAGGTCCTGGAGCCGATCCAGAAGTGAGCACGACCGAGAGCACCACCGCCCGGCCCGGTGAGGCCGCCTGGCAGCCGAAGCTCGTCGCGCTCGACATCGACGGCACCCTGCTGCGCTGGATCGAGGGAACCGGCACGACCTCCGAGGCGCTCTCGGACAAGGTGCGTGACGCGGTCCGCCGGGCCTACGACTCCGGCGCCTACGTGGTGCTCTCCTCCGGTCGCTCGGCCCACTCGATGACCGGGATCGCCGACCTGCTCGGGATCCCGGAGGAGGGCGCGGAGCGGTTGTGGATCGTCGCCTCGAACGGGGCGGTGGTGCTTCGCTACCCACCGGTCGACGTGGTGCACGAGGAGACCTTCGACGCCCGCGCGGCGGTGGAGAAGATCGTGGGACGACGGCCGAACGTGCTGGTCGCGGTCGAGAACCGTGGCCTGGGCTACCGTTTCAACCGGCCGTTCCCCGAGGGCGAGCTCGACGGCGCGCACCTGATCGCCCCGGTCGAGGAGATGGTCGCCGAGCCGGTCTCCCGGGTGATCATCCGCGACCCCGACGCGACGCCGGAGGACTTCCTCGCCCTCGGCCGCGAGCTCGGCCTGCACGGCATCGACTACGTGGTCGGCTACACCGCCTGGCTCGACCTCACCCCGGTCGGCGTCTCCAAGGCGTCGGGCCTCTCCTACGTCTGCGACCAGCTCGACCTCGAGCCGGCCGACGTACTCGCCATCGGTGACGGCCGCAACGACGTCGAGATGCTCGAGTGGGCCGGTCGCGGGGTGGCCATGGGCAACGCCCCCGACGTCGTCCAGGCCGTCGCCGACGCGGTGACGGCCCACGTCGCCGACGACGGCGCGGCGCTGGAACTCTCCCGCTGGTTCTGAAAGTCTCAGCGCTCGTGACTCTTCCCAACACCGTCACGACGGACCGGCTGACGCTCCCGTTGTGGACCCGCGCCGACGTCGAGGCCATCCGCGATCCCAACGACGGGACCGGGCGGCCGCAGAGCTGGCACCCGCAGTTCCCGCGCGAGGACGACCGCGATGCGGCGACGATGTGGGTCGAGGGCGACCGGTGGAGCTCCCGCTACATCATGCGCAACGGGACCGTACTCGGCTCGATCGGCTTCTTCGGGCCACCCGACGCCGCCCCTGACGGCACCCCGGAGACCGAGATCGGCTACGGCCTGGTCGAAGAGGCGCGCGGGTGGGGTTTCGCGACCGAGGCGCTCAAGGGTCTGCTGGCGTGCGCGGACGAAGAGGGCGTACGCATCCGGGCTTCTGTCGAGCCCACCAACGCCGCCAGCCTGCGCGTGCTCGCGAAGTGCGGGTTCACCGAGCTGCGTGGCGCCGACGAGGACGGGCATCTGGTGATGGCCAGGCCGGTGCCCGGTGGCAGAATGGAAGAATGAGGACGCCGAAGCTCGTCGCCACCGACCTCGACGGCACCCTGGTCCGAGCGGACGGTTCGGTCTCGGACTTCACTCGTGGCGTGCTCGTCAAGCTCGAGGAGATCGGCGTGCCGGTCATCTTCGTGACCGGGCGGCCGCTGCGCTGGACCCGTGAGCTCTTCGAGCACATCGGCAGCGTCGGGCTGGCGATCGTCTCCAACGGAGCCCTGGTCTGGGACGTCGCCACCGACCAGCCCCGGCTCACCCGGCTGATCGAGCCTGCCCTGACCGCCGAGGTGGCGGCGGCGCTGAAGGCGAACGTGCCGGGACTGGTCTTCGCGACGGAGTCGCTCGAGGGGTGGTCGTGCGAGCCCGCGTTCGCGGCCCACGTCTCCGACGCCCTCCGGCCCGCCAGGCGCGTCGCGTCGATCGAGGAGCTCGCCGACGAGCCGCTGATCAAGCTGCTCGCCCGCCGTGACGACCACGACGACGCCGACGAGCTGCTCGCGGCCGCGGCGGCCGTCGTCGGTGATCGCGTCAACGTCACCCACTCGTCGTTCCCGCTGCTCGAGATCAGCGCTCCCGGGGTCACCAAGGCCTCCACGCTGGAGCTGGTCTGCACCGAGCTCGGCATCTCCGCCTCGGACGTGATCGCCTTCGGCGACATGCCCAACGACCTGCCGATGCTGACCTGGGCCGGGACCTCGTACGCCATGGCAGACGCCCATCCGAGCGTCGTCGCGTGTGCCTCGCACCTGGCGCCCGGGCACGAAGATGACGGTGTCGCGCGGGTCCTGGCTGGAGTCTTCGGCCTGTGACTGGTTTGATCTTCGCCATGCGCCGCGTCCCCCAGTCCAGAGATCGCGCGAGCCGGGCGACGCCTACTACGCGTCGCCCCAGCACGCACCCGGCGGCGTTGTCGTCGGTCGACGGCCAACACCGGGCCGCCTCCCTCCTCCGCCTTGTCGGGCACGCACTGGGACGCCGCTCGCGACGGCACGCCCGACTCGCGCGATCTCTCGCTGCCCTCGCCTTTGCGGTGACAGCGGTGGTCATGACGAGCCCCGCACCCGCCTCGGCAGCCCCCGTCACGGCTCCCGCGAAGTGCCCGGCCTTCGAGCTCAGCGACGCGGTCAAGGAGCCGCTGGTCTTCCACGCGCGGGTGACCGGACCCGGCAAGGCCACCAAGAAGGGCGGTCCCGTGGTCTACCCGGTCACCGTCGTCAAGGCGCTCAAGGGCGTCACCGGCGGCAGCAGCCTCGACGTCGCGCTCAACCCCGGTGTGTGCCAGAAGAAGTCGCTGACCGCCAACGAGGACTACTACTTCTTCGTGCAGAAGAAGGGCGACACGATCCTCGCCGCCGGCAGCGTGCCGCGCGTGGAGGAGTACACCGACAAGCTCCAGGCCGAGATCGCCAAGGAGTTCCCCGACGTGATCGCCCCCGAGCCTCAGCAGGTGAGCTTCAGCGAGCCCGCTTCTCCCGAGGGCCAGAAGCTCGTCGAGGTCGCTGCCCCCGGCGTCGTACTCGTCGTCGTCGGCCTCCTCGGCCTGATCATCGTGATGATTCTCGGGCGACGGAAGGCCGCGTAGCCTCCGACGGCGCCCACCCCGGCGGCCGGAAGACGTAGCTCAGCTTGAGCCGCCAGCCGTCGGCGCTGCGTACGTCGGTCCAGAGCTCACGGAAGGCGCCGTACTCCAGCCGGAGCAGGTTGTAGGTGTCGACCTTGTAGGTCAGGCCGTACGTCGGACGCTGCCGCTCGGGCTGGAAGGTGCCGAAGAGGCGGTCCCAGACGATCAGGATGCCGGCGTAGTTCTTGTCCAGGTACTCCGGGTCGGAGCCGTGGTGGACGCGGTGGTGCGAGGGCGTGTTGAGCACGAGCTCCAGCGGCCGCCAGAGCTTGCCGATCGTCTCGGTGTGCACGAAGAACTGGTAGATCAGGTTGATCGAGAAGGCGATGTAGATCGCCGCCGGTGAGATGCCGAGGAACGGCAGGGGCAGGAAGAAGAAGAACTCGAACCACGGGTTCCACTTCTGCCGAAGCGCGGTCGCGAACGTCATGTACTCGCTGGAGTGGTGCGCCTGGTGGGCCGCCCAGCCGACTCTGGTCCGGTGCACGAAGCGGTGGTTCCAGTAGTACGCGAGGTCGACGACCACGACCGAGATCGCCAGACCCCACCACGTCTCCGGGATCTGCCACAGCGACGCGTAGGCGAAGATCGCCGCGTAGACCGCGAAGGTCAGCACCTTGAACACGGTCATCGACACGATCGAGCCGAGGCCCATCAGGATCGAGGTGCGCGCGTCCTTGAAGACGTAACCGGCCAGGTTGTCGTCGTGGTCGAGCCATTTCAGCGCCGCCAGCTCGATCAGGATCGAGATCACGAAGAACGGGATGGCGTACGTCAAGGGGTTCTTCAACGGGTCGAGCATGTCGTTCATGGGGGACCTCCCGGGGATATGACCTTCGAGTAAGTTACCTCAAGGTCATATGCCGCCGCTAGACTCTTGGACATGTCACGGGCCAACGCTGGAACCAAGGGCGTCCCACGCGCCGACCGCGAGCTGCAGATCCTGCGGGCCGCCTGCGAGGTCTTCGGCACCATGGGGTTCGCCAAGGCGTCGGTCGCCGGGATCGCGGCCGATGCCGGCATCTCGAAACCGCTCGTCTATCAGTACTTCGGCTCCAAGGAGGGCCTCTTCCTGGCCAGCTTCAACTACGGCGCCGAGACGCTCGCCGCCGAGATGGAGCGGGTCGCCGCCGACGACTCGGTCGGCGTCGAGCGGGGCCTGCACACGCTCGACGGTCTCTTCCGTACGCTCGAGCCGCAGCCGTGGCTGTGGCGGCTGCTCTTCGACCCGTCAGCGCCCGACGACGGCGAGGTGGCCGCCGCCCGCGCCGTCTACACCGACCGGATCACCCGTCTAGCCGTCGAGGGCGTCGGCGAGCTGATGAGGCTCGTGGGCGACGACGATCCCCTCGACGCATCCGCGCTGACCGCGGTCTGGATGAGTGCGGTCGATGCGCTGATCACCTGGTGGCTCGACCATCCCGGGGTCACGCCCGCTCAGATGACGGAGAGATGTCATCGGCTGATCATCGCGATCTCCGGCGCCGCGCTGCCCGCAGAACTCCCTGCCGAAGGTGGGGGTCGGCGGCCGGTCGAACGCAGTAGCCTACGCGCGTGAGTATCGGCAGAGACCTCCAGTCGGCCATCTTCCGCAAGGGCCTGTTCGGCCACCGTCCCGTGGTGCCGACCGAGCCCTCGGCGCTCGCCGAGGCTGCCCAGCGGGCGATGAGCAAGGAGGCCTGGGCGTACGTCGACGGCGGAGCCGGACAGCAGCGCACCGTCGCCGCCAACACCGCCGCCTTCGACCACTTCCGGCTGGTGCCGCGCATGCTCACCAACGTCGAGAGCCGCGACCTGCGCACCACGCTGTTCGGTGTGGACATGCCGGCGCCGCTGATGCTCGGCCCGGTCGGCGTGCTCGAGCTCGCCCATCCCCGCGCCGAGCACGAGGTCGCCGCGGCGGCCCGCGCGACGGGCATCCCGATGGTGATCTCCACCCAGGCCTCCGTCCCGATGGAGGAGGTCGCAAAGGACTTGGGCGACACCCCACGGCTCTACCAGCTCTACTGGTCGAAGGACGAGACGATCGTCGAGTCCTTCGTACGCCGCGCCGAGGCCATCGGCTCCGACGCGCTGGTCGTCACTCTGGACACGCACATGCTCGGGTGGCGTACGCGTGATCTCGATCTGGGCTATCTGCCCTTCGCGCGAGGGCTGGGGATCGCGCAGTACACCTCCGATCCGGCCTTCCGCGCCCTCGTCGAGCAGCGTCTCTCCGGCGGCAGCGGGACGAGCGTACGACCCGGACTCCGGGAGATCCCCTCGGCGCTCACCGCGGTCGCCTCGATGGCCCAGCACCACCCCGGCAAGCTCGTCGACAACCTTCGCTCCGGTCACGCCCGCGCCGCGGTCGAGACCTTCCTCGACGTCTTCTCCCGCTCCGACCTGATCTGGGACGACCTCGACCGGCTGCGGGAGATGACCGACCTGCCGATCGTGCTGAAGGGCCTCCAGGCGCCCGAGGACGCCCGGCGCGCGCTCGAGCACGGTGTCGACGGGATCATCGTCTCCAACCACGGCGGCCGCCAGGTCGACGGCGCCATCGCCTCCATCGATGCCCTGCCGAGCATCGTCGACGAGGTCGACGGCCGCATCCCGGTCCTCTTCGACTCCGGCATCCGCTCCGGCGCCGACATCCTCAAGGCGCTCGCCCTGGGTGCCGACGCGGTCCTACTCGGCCGCCCCTACGTCTACGGCCTCGCTCTCGCCGGTGCCGCCGGCGTCCAGGCAGTCCTGGAGCACATGATCGCCGAGCTAGACCTCTCCCTCGGCCTCGTCGGCTGCCGCTCTGTCGAAGAGATCGGCCGCGAGCTCCTCGGCTGAGAACAGCCGGATGAGAGCAGGGACACGCCCCGGCTGCGCCAAGTTCATACTTTATGAGGGGGCGCGATCTGTGCACCCCACTTACGATTCAAGTGATGAACCCGCAATCTCCGCCAGACATAGTCGTGATCGGCGGCTCCAACATGGATCTCCACGCTCGGGCGCACGAGCAGGTGGTGATGGGTTCGAGCATGTCCGGATCGGCCGGCCTCTCGCCCGGCGGGGTGGGCCGCAACGTCGCGGAGAACCTCGCCCGGCTGGGTGACTCGGTGGCGCTGGTCTCGGTCGTCGGCGACGACCCGATCGGCGACGAGGTGATCAGCTACACCGAGGACGTCGGCGTCGACTGCACCTACGTCCGCCGCCGGGCAGACGTACGCACCGGCACCTACAACGCCGTGCTCGACTCCTCCGGTGAGCTGGTGGTCGCGGTGGCCGACATGGCCGCGACCGACGAGTTCTCCCCGCTGGTGGTGGAGGCGGCCCGCGACCTGATCAAGAACGCTCGCGGTGTGCTCGTCGAGGGCAACATCCCGGTCCGTACGGCCGACGTGGCGATCGACCTGGCCCGCGAGTTCGACGTGCCGGTCGGGTTCGACCCGGTCTCGGTGCCGAAGGCGAGGCGGGCGCGTGACCTGATCCGGGCCGATCGCGAGCTCTATCTGGTCACGCCCAACCAGGCCGAGCTGGCCGCGCTGACCGACCTGCCCGCCGGCACCGACGCGGAGATCGAGAAGGCCATCCACTCACTGCACGACCGCGGTGTCGGCGTCGTCTGGGTGCGCCTCGGCGCCCGTGGCTCGGTGATCAGCTACAACGACGTCTACCAAGAGCTTCCCGCCGTGCAGACCGATGTCCTCGACGTCACCGGCGCCGGCGACGCGATGCTCGCCGCGTTCACCCACGAGCTCCTCCGAGACGTCGACCTGGTCTCGGCTGCCCGGTTCGGGCATGCCGCGGCGGCGCTGACCTGCGGCACCCACGACACCGTCCGGATGGACCTCAGCGAGAGCCTCGTCCGGGAGCTGGCGTGAAGGTCCGGCTCACCGAAGAGGTCGGGGTAGCGCTCGCCGAGGGCCGCCCGGTCGTCGCGCTGGAGTCGACGATCATCAGCCACGGCATGCCCTATCCCGACAACGTCAAGATGGCCACCGAGGTCGAGCAGATCGTGCGCGACAACGGCGCCGTCCCGGCCACGATCGCGCTGCTCGACGGCATTCCTCGTGCCGGACTGTCGCCCGAGGACCTCGAGCTCCTCGCCTCCGACCCCGACGTGACCAAGGTCAGCGTCCGCGACCTTCCGTACGTAGTCGCCCGCGGCCTCCACGGCGCGACCACGGTCGCGGCCACCATGCGCCTGGCGGCGATGGTGGGGATCAGGACGTTCGTGACTGGTGGGCTCGGCGGCGTACACCGGGGCGCGGAGACGTCCTTCGACATCTCCGCCGACCTGACCGAGCTGGCCCGCACCCAGGTCGCGGTGGTGAGCGCCGGCGTGAAGTCGATCCTCGACATCGGCCTGACCCTCGAGACCCTGGAGACCTACGGGGTGCCGGTCCTGGTCAACGGGAGCGACGAGTTCCCGGCCTTCTACTCCCGCAGCTCCGGGTTCGCGGCGCCGCTACGTATCGACGGCCCCGACGAGGCCGCCGCGGTCATGAAGGCGACCTGGGACCTCGGACTCCCCAGCGGCCTGGTCGTCGCCAACCCGGTCCCGGCCGCCGACGAGATCCCCGCCGAGGTGATCGGGAAACACATCGACCAGGCTCTCGCCGACGCCGAGGCCCGCGACATCCACGGCAAGGACATCACGCCCTTCCTGCTCGCCAGGATCGTCGAGCTGACCGGCGGCGACTCGCTGGCGACCAACATCGCGCTGGTGCGAGACAACGCAGCCTTCGGTGCGCAAATGGCCGTATCTCATGCCGTCGCATGACGAACGATCACCACTCGTTCACCCCGGCGACACCGCACGTGGCCTAACGTCTCGTCTACCTATGCGTTGATCCTCCCGTGACCGATAGCCCCCACATTGGCCCGACGATGACGGCCCCGTCCAGGCGCACCTTTCTCAGGGCCGGGCTGATCGGTGGTGCCGGTGTCGTCGCCGGCCCGATGCTGTGGACGCAGGCGGCCAGGTCGGCCGCACCGGCCACCGGCGTACATCTGTCGTACGGTGCCGACCCGGTCAAGCAGATGAACGTCTCCTGGTCGACCGCCGGGTCGGTGCAGGCGCCGCGGCTCGATCTGGGCGTGACACCCGACTACGGCCTGACCCTGAGACCCGAGTCGCTCTCCTCGCTCCGGGTCGACAGCGTCTACCACCACGTCGACCTCAGCGACCTGCGACCGGGCACCCGCTACTACTACCGGCTCAGCCACGACGGGGGCACCGCGACCAGAGGCTCGTTCACCACCGCCCCGAAGGCCAGCGGGTCCTTCCGCTTCGCCGCCTTCGGCGACATGGGCGTCGCCGAGGACGCAGCGCGCAACGTGAACCTGATCCGTCAGCAGCGCGCCGAGTTCGCCTTCGTCGTCGGCGACATCGCGTACGCCGACACCGGCGGCCAGGGCAAGAGCAAGGAGCTGCAGCAGGACTTCGGTGTCTGGGACGAGTTCCTGAGCCAGATCCAGCCCAGCGCCGACGCGATCCCGTGGATGACCGTCGTCGGCAACCACGAGATGGAGAACGGCAACGGCGAGCTCGGCTACGACGGCCACCGCGCTCGCTTCCGTCACCCCGGCAACGGTGCCGGCGGCGGACAGGAGACCTACTCCTTCGTGCGCGGCAACGTCGCCTTCATCGCCCTCGACGGCAACGACGCGACGTACGAGTACACGCGGAACGCGGGTTACCTCGGCGAGACGCTGGACAGTTGGCTCGAGGAGCGGCTGGCCGCCTTTCGGGCCCGCAAGGACATCGACTTCATCCTGGTCGGCTTCCACCAGTGCGCCTACTGCACCAACATCGCGCACGCCTCGGACGGCGGCATCCGCGACCGCTGGGAGGCTCTCTTCGACCGCTACCAGGTCGACGTCGTGATCAACGGCCACAACCACTGCTACGAGCGCACCCACCTGATGCGCGACGGCAAGCCGGTCCAGGAGGCGCCGCGCGGCTCCACGGTCAGCACCAACGAGGGGACGATCTACATCACCGCCGGTGGCGGTGGCGGCTCCACCTATCCCGATGTGCTGCCGGTGCTCTCCTACTACACGGACAAGAACGGCCTGAAGATTCCCGAGCCCACCACCTACCGCGCGGTCGGCGATGCGACCCACTCGGTCGCGTTCTTCGATGCGCACCCGCGCGACGCCCACGGGCAGGCGAGGCTGGACCTCGAAGTCATCGCCACCGACGGCTCCGAGGTCGACACGCTCACCATCGCGAGGACGCGTTGATGCGCACCCAATTAGAGTTGATGCGCGTGGGGGGAATCAGAAGGAGGAAGCCGAGGTTGCTCAGCGTCGTCGTGCCGGTCTACAACGTGGCCGACTACGTCGCCGACAGCCTCGACAGCATCCTCCATCAGCCGTTGCGTGAGGTCTGCGCCATCGAGGTGATCGTCGTCGACGACGGCTCCACCGACGGGTCGGCCGAGATCGTCAAGGGCATCGCCGCGCAGGATCCTCGGGTCACGCTGATCTCCCAGCCCAACTCCGGTGTCTCGATCGCGCGCCACACCGGGATCGAGGCCAGCACCGGTGACCTGCTCACCTTCGTCGATCCCGATGACATCCTGCCCCGGGACGCCTGGAGCTCGATGGTGAAGACGCTGCGGCGTACGGGCTCCGACTTCGCCGCCGGCTCGGCCGAGCGCGTCACCCTCGTGAACGCCGAGGAGCGGAGGTACGTCACCCCGCTGATGCGCCGCAACCACACCCGGACACGCCTCAGGTGCCGGATCGAGGACGCCCCGCTGATGCTCGCGGACGTGTTCGTGTGGAACAAGATCTTCCGGCGCTCCTTCTGGACCGACAACGAGATCACCTTCCCCGAGCGCACCCGCTATCAGGACCAGGTGGCCCTGACCCAGGCGTTCCTGGCCGCCAGGAGCTTCGACATCCTCACCGACGTCGTCTACGACTGGCGGGTCCGCTCCGACTTCTCCTCCGCGACCCAGAAGCGCGCTCAGATCGCCAACCTGCTCGAGCGGATCACGACCAAGCGCCAGACCGTCGAGCTCGTGGCCGGCTCGGGGTCGGCGAAGCTGATGCGTACGCTGCGCACCGAGATCCTCCCGATCGACATGTGGGAGCACTTCCGCGCGGCCGTCAACCCCACCACCGAGGACCCCGACCGCTACTGGTCGCTGCTGCGCGGCGCCGTCCTCGAGTTCTGGTACGACGCCGGTGTCCCCTTCGAGGAGACCACCGTCCCGCGTGGCCAGCGCCTGATGGCCTGGCTGGTCTCGCAGGACCGCCGCGACGACCTCGCCACTCTCATCGACACGATCGACGATCGTGGTCCGGCCAAGGGGATCGAGGCGTTCGCCGCCGCGGAGGACCTACCGGTCGGGCTCTGAGCGCCGGGGTCCCGTCGGCCTCCACCAGAAGCCCTGGGGTGTATAACACGGCCCTAGTGGCTCAGGGACCTAAGACCTGCGATATACCCAGATGCGTAGGGAATTGGGCGATTCCCGTTGCACGCCTGTTCCCCGAGGGGCAAGGTGTGGGCACCCCACGCCATTGCTTCGAGGAGCCCACTGAATGCCCAGCGTCGAGCTGTCGGCCGGTCCGATCGATTTCGAGGATACCGGCGGTGACGGCCCTGTCCTCGTACTCCTCCATGGAGTGCCGATGGACGGCCGTGTGTGGCGCCGTGCGCTGCCCTACCTCGGTGGCTTCCGGGTGATCCGGCCGACGCTGCCGCTGGGTGGCCACCGGCAGCCGATGCGGCCCGACGCAGACCTCAGCCAGCAGGGTGTGGCGAACATCCTCGGCGACTTTCTCGACGCGCTCGACCTCCACGACGTCACCCTGGTCCTCAACGACTGGGGCGGTGGCCAGTTCCTCATCAACGCCGACCGCACCGACCGCATCGCGCGACTGGCGCTGGTGGCGTGCGAGGCCTTCGACAACTACCCGCCCAAGGCGGCCAAGCCGCTGGCGGTGCTCTCGAAGATGCCGCCGTTGTTCACCGCCGCGCTGCAGCTGTTCCGCATGGAGAGCTTCCGGCAGATGAGCTCCGGCTACGGCGGGATGTCGGTCGACAAGAGCTACCACCTCTACGACGACCTCGTTCACGGCTGGTTCGCGCCGGCGCTGACCGACCGGGCGATCCGCCGTGACTTCATCAAGTTCGCCGGCGGCGCTCCTGGCCGCGACGAGCTGCTCGAGCTCGCCGAGGGGCAGCAGAAGTTCACCAAGCCGGTGCTGGTGGTCTGGGCCGACCAGGACACGATGATGCCCGCCGAGCACGGTCCGCGCCTGGCCGCGCACTATCCCGACGCGCGGCTGGAGATCGTCAAGGACTCCTCCACGCTGGTGCCGATCGACCAGCCCGAGCTGCTCGCCGGGCTACTTCGAGCCTTCGTTGTCGAGCAGAGCGCGCTCGGCGGGAGTGGCCCGGTTGACCCGGTACGCGAGGAAGCTCGGGACGAGTAGCGCACACAGCGCGATCCCGAGGAGATTGAGCAGGCCACCTCCGGTGGTCGCGATCGCGGTGCCGACCACGGCCGCCGCGCCTCCGTGCAGGACGTCGGCCACCCGCGGGCCACCCGCGACGACGACCGTGAAGACGCCCTGCAGCCGGCCGCGTACGTTGTCGTCTGCCGCCGACTGCAGGATCGACATGCGGATGGCCGCGGAGGCCACGTCGGCGGCGCCGGCGACCATCATGAAGAACACGGCGAGACCCAGCATCAGGCTCGTGAAGTGGTCCGCGAACGCCACGGTGAGCCCGAAGAGGGTGATCCCGAGGGCCCACACGCCGATGCAATAGATGACGACGCGGCCCTGGGCCTCGATCCGCGAGACCCAGCCGGAGAAGATCCCGCCGATCACGGCGCCGGCCGGGATGGCCGCGAAGAGCAGCGCGAACGCGATCCCGCCCTCAGCGGGGCCGCCGAAGGACTCGTGCGCGATCTGCGGGAACAGCGCCCGCGGCATCGCGAAGACCATCGCGATCAGGTCGACCACGAAGCTCATCATCAGCACCGGCTGATGGCGCAGGTAGGCGAAGCCGTCCCACACCGAGCGCAGCCCGGGGACCTTCGCGCCGGCGCCCTCGACGGGGAGCCTCGGCAGCAGCACGACCGCGTAGAGGGTCGCGAAGAGGGTGACGGTGTCGATGGCGTACAGCCAGGTGAACCCGGTGAACGGCAGCATCACGCCCGCGACCAGCGGTCCCGCGATGGCGCCCGCCTGGAAGACCGTCATCTGCAGCGAGTTGGCGGCCGGGAGCAGGTGCGTGGGCAGGATCTTGGGCAGGAGCGAGTTCCGGGTCGGCTGGTTGACCGCGAAGAAGGCCTGCTGGACCGAGAAGAGGCACAGCAGCAGCCAGACGTTGGTGTTGCCGAGCGCGGACTGGAGCCAGAAGAGCGCACTGGTGCCGATCAGCCCGGTGGTCGAGACCATCAGGATCGTACGCCGGTCGAAGTGGTCCGCGAGCGCACCGCCGTAGAGGCCGAAGACGATCAGCGGGACCAGTCCGAAGACACCCGTCAGCCCGACGTACGCCGAGGAGCCGGTGTCCGCGTAGATCTGGGCCGGCACCGCGACGACGGTCAGCTGGGCGCCGATCATCGTGATGATGCCGGCGATCCACAGTCGCCGGAAGTGCGGCTCCTGGAGGGGGCGGGTGTCCGCGACGGCACCCTTGAGCTTGGCGGTGATGCTCATCGCTGTGCGGTCGTCGACATGGTTACCGATGCTAAAGGAATGAATTTACCTGGAGAAATTCTGATGTGAGGTGTCGGATCGGGGTGTAGACGTTCGTAGCAAGGGTGAGAGGCGGTCACCGAGGCCGTCCGACACAAAGGAGTGAGCACCATGGCCAAGTACCTGATGTCCGTCTGGGGTCCCGACTCGGACTACGAGAAGGAGAACTACGGCTACGCCTCGGAGGAAGAGATGATGAAGTCGTTCGAGGCGACCGGGAAGTTCAACGACAAGCTCCAGGAAGACGGCTACTTCGTCTTCGCCGACGGCCTCGATGCCGCCAAGACGGCGACCGTCGTCGACGGCCAGGGCGAGAAGCCGGTCATCACCGACGGCCCCTACGCAGAGGCCAAGGAGTACATGGCGGGCTTCTGGATCATCGACGTTCCCGACCTCGATGTCGCCCTCAAGCTTGCCGGCGAGGCCTCCGCGGCCTGCCTCGGCAAGGTCGAGGTGCGCCCGATGCAGACCGGCCCCGAGGCGTGACTCGCCGTTGACGGATATTGACGAGGCGATCACCCGCGCCCACCAAGAGGAGTGGGCACGGGTGGTCGCCAGCCTCGCCAAGCGCTTCGGCGACCTCGACATCGCCGAGGAGGCCGCGGCCGAGGCGTTCACGGTCGCAGTCGAGCGCTGGCCGCTCGATGGCGTACCCCCCAACCCGGGCGCGTGGCTCACCACCACCGCCAACCGCCGCGCGATCGACCGGATCCGCCGCGAGTCCAAGCGTGACGACAAGCAGAAGGAGGCCGTCGCGATGCACGATGACACCCCGCACGAGCCTCTCGGCGCCATCGAGGACGACCGGCTCCGGCTGCTGTTCACCTGCTGCCACCCCGCGCTCGCGCCCGAGGCGCGGATCGCGCTGACGCTGCGTATGGTCGGCGGCCTGACCGTGCCCGAGATCGCGAACGCCTTCCTGGTCCAGGAGACCACGATGGGCCAGCGGATCACCCGCGCGAAGACCAAGATCAAGGCCGCCCACATCCCTTACCGGGTCCCCGAGGCGGCCGACCTCCCCGAGCGCGTCTCGGGCGTCCTGGCCGTCCTCTTCCTGGTCTTCAACGAGGGCTACCTCTCCTCCGGCGACCACGAGAATCCCGTACGCGGCGACCTGACCCTCGAGGCCATCCGGTTGACCCGCCTGGTCCGTGCGCTGCTCCCCGGCGACGGCGAGGTCGCCGGCCTGCTGGCCCTGATGCTGCTGATCGAGGCGCGGCGTACGGCACGGATCTCGGCGACCGGCGAGCTGGTCCGGCTCGACGAGCAGGACCGCGGCTCGTGGGATCTCGCGCTGATCGCCGAGGGTCATGCGCTGGTGCGCGAGCGGCTCGGTGTCGTCGCGAACGGCGGCCCGCGGCCCGGGCGCTACCAGATCCTGGCCGCCATCAACGCCGTCCACACCTCGGTGCGCGACGCCCGCGACACCGACTGGTCCCAGATCGTCGCGCTCTACGACCAGATGATCCGGGTCGACGGCTCTCCCATCGTCCGCCTCAACCGCGCGATCGCCGTCGCCGAGCTGGACGGCCCCGAGGTCGCGCTCGCCGAGATCGATCGGCTCGGCCTGGACGACTACCACGCGTTTCATGCCACCCGAGCCGATCTGCTGCGCCGCCTCGGCCGCAGCGGCGAGTCCCGCGCGGCGTACGACAGGGCCATCGAGCTCGCCGAGAACGCCGCCGAGGTCGCGCTGCTGACGAGGCGCCGGGACCAGCTCGGACGTATCTGACGGAATTTTGTCCGGGGCTGTCGGATCGGGGCGGAGGCGTTCGTAGAAGAGATGAACGGCGGCCGCCGGGCCGCAGACGACACAGGAGAGAAGAGCGAAATGCCGGAATACATCATCGCGTTCAACGACGAGTGGGTGGACGAGCACACCATGGAGCAGCTGGTTCACAAGCGAGACACCTCGATGGCTGTGACGAAGGAGATGAAGGACGCGGGGGTCTTCGTCTACGGCAACGGCGGGATCGACGCCTCGACTGCTCTTTGCAGCGTCGAGCTCGGCGACGACGGGGAGCCCGTGTTCACCGACGGTCCCTACGTCGAGACCAAGGAGCACCTCGGGGGATTCTTCGTCGTCGACGTTCCCGACGACGAGACCGCGCGCTACTGGGCGGGCCGGATGGCGGTCGCGCTCGACTGGCCGCAGGAGATCCACCGCTTCCCGGGACCGCCGCGCCTCGAGGCGTGAGTCGCAGACCTGATCCAACGCTTCGCTGAATCTCGGCGGCGGAGCGTTTCAGGTCGTGGCAGGCTTGCCGCATGACGACGCCAGAGCCGCTTGCCCTGCCCGAGACCGAAGCCGCGGAGACCTGGGTCAAGGAGCGTACGTCCACGACGCTGACCCACGTGCGGGAGCTGGCCGAGAAGCTGCGGACCGCGCCGCCGAGCGAGGCGATCGATGTGCTGAAGGCCTGGGACGAGCTGTCCCTGGAGCTCGGCTCGCTCGGTGGCCTGGCCGGCCTGCTCGCCAACGTGCACCCCGTCGAAACGGTCCGCACCGCGTGCGAGGACACCGAGGTCGAGGTCGACCGGCTGCGCACCGAGCTCACCCAGGACCAGGCGCTCTACCGGGTGTTCGCGGACCTCCCGTCAGACCAGACGGATGCGCTCGACCCGCTGGCCAAGCGGCTCCTGGAGAAGACGCTGCAGGACTTCACCCGCGCTGGCGTCGACCGCGACGAGGCCACCCGGGCCCGGCTCACCGAGATCAACGAACGCCTCACCGAGCTCAACCTCGAGTTCTCCCGGGTGACCCGGGACGACGTACGCATCACCCTGGCCACGCCCGAACAGCTGGACGGGATGCCGGCCGACTGGCTGGAGGCGCACCCGGTCAACGACAAGGGGCTCGTCGAGATCACCACCGACTACCCCGACGCGCTTCCCGCCCGGATGTTCGTGAAGGATCCTGGGATCCGTCGCGCCGTCACCGTCGCCGGGCTCGAGCGCGGCTGGCCGCACAACGAAGCGGTCTTGAAGGAGATGTTCGCGCTGCGTCACGAGCTGGCCAACCTGGTCGGCTTCGAGGACTGGCCCGCCTTCGACGCCGCGGTGAAGATGATCGGCGAGGGGCCGGCGATCCCGGAGTTCATCGACAAGATCGCCGGCGCCGCAGAGGGGCGGATGAAGCGCGACCTCGAGGTTCTCCTCGACCGCTACGACCGCGACGTCCCCGGCGCCAGCGCGGTCTCCGCCGCCGACGCGCTCTACTACGAGGAGCTGGTGCGGCAGGAGAAGTACGACGTCGACAGCCAGGTGGTGCGTACGTTCTTCGACTTCGCGAAGGTGCACCAGGGGCTCCTGGACGTCACCGGCCGGCTCTTCGGGCTGCGCTACGAGCCGGTCTCCGACGTCGTCACCTGGCACGAGGACGTGAGCGTCTTCGACGTCTATCAGCAGGACGGCGACGAGCCCCTCGGCCGGATCTATCTCGACCTCCACCCTCGCGAGGGCAAGTACAAGCACGCCGCGCAGTTCGACCTCGCCCCCGGCGTGAACGGCCGCCAGCTCCCCGAGGGCGTGCTGGTCTGCAACTTCTCCCGGGGCCTGATGGAGCACGACCACGTGGTGACCCTCTTCCACGAGTTCGGCCACCTGATCCACCACGTGCTCGGCGGACAGGGCGAGTGGGCGCGGTTCTCCGGGGTCGCGACGGAGTGGGACTTCGTCGAGGCGCCGAGCCAGATGCTCGAGGAGTGGGCCTGGGACGCCGACGTACTCCAGACCTTCGCCACCAACGCGGCCGGCGAGCCGATCCCCGCCGATCTGGTCGCGCGGATGCGGGCCGCGGACGACTTCGGCAAGGGCTACCACGCACGGCAGCAGATGTTCTACGCCGCGATCTCCTACTGGTTCCACAAGGAGCAGCCCGACGACCTGACCAAGCGGCTCGAGGAGCTCCAGGCGGCGTACTCTCCCTATCCCTACCTCGAGGGCACCCACTTCTTCGCCAACTTCGGCCACCTGGGCGGCTACTCCTCGGCCTACTACACCTACATGTGGTCGCTGGTCATCGCGAAAGACCTGTTCAGCGCCTTCGACCGGGACAACCTGTTCGACCCCGAGGTGGCGGGCCGCTACCGCGATCTGGTGCTCGCCCGCGGTGGCGAGAAGGATGCCGCCGACCTGGTCGCCGACTTCCTCGGCCGTCCCTACTCCTTCGATGCGTACGCGGCCTGGTTGGTCTCTTAGAGCACGTTTCTCGGCGTTCATGACAGGAGACGCCGGATTGTAAATCAATTGCCTATTTGCGTCCGCTGGAGCGGCAAACTTGCTTCACGGCTCCATCTGGACGAACGTCTCTGGAAGCAGAGGTGCCTGTTGCGTGCATCACTCGGGCTGCTCGTCGATCTCAGGCACCTCCTCAACCGCTGGCCTGATTTTTGGGGCCATTGAGGGGAGAGACAAATGGATGCCGTGAAGGACATCGACTGGGTGAATCTCGGGGGCAAAGTGCTCGCCGCGATCGTCATCCTCGTGGTCACGTGGATCATCGCCAAGATCGTCGCTTGGGCGTTCGCGAAGCTGACCTCGAAGATCCCGGTGCTCCAGAAGGCTGGAAATGACGGGGACACCATCGGCAAGAGCCTCGGTTCCGTGGCCGCCTTGCTGGTGTGGCTCTTCGGTCTGATCGCGCTGCTGGACCTGTTCGGGCTCAGCTCGGTGCTGACGCCGATCCAGGGTCTGCTCGACGGTGTGCTGGGCTTCCTGCCCAACCTCATCGGCGCGGTCTTCGTCTTCATCGTCGGCGCGCTCGTCGCCAAGGTCGTTCGCCAGCTCGTCGAGACCGCGCTCGGTGCGGTTCCGTTCGACAAGTGGCTCGGCAGCGGCAGCAAGCTCTCCGGCCAGGTCGACGCGACGGTGGGTGTGGACACCCCCGCCGATCCGTACGATGCACCGGCTGCGCCCTCGGGTGCTGCCGCGCAGATCGTCAAGGTCATCGGTCTCGTTCTCTACGCGATCATCATGATCGTGGTGGCCATCGCCTCTCTGCAGATTCTCGGGATCAGCTCGATCTCGCGGCCTGCGGAGCTCATGCTCGCCATGATCCTGGCTGCGATCCCGAAGCTCATCGCTGCCGCGATCCTGCTCGGCATCGGCGTGGTCATCGCCCGCTTCGCCGCCGACGTCCTCGGTCAGCTCATCGACGGGCTCGGCTTCGACCGGGCCCTCCACTCCATGGACGTGCTGCCGCAGGGGCAGAGCGCGACCCCGGCGATCACCAAGGTGATCCAGATCGGCATCGTGCTCTTCTTCGCCGTGATGGCGGCGCAGATGCTGGAGTTCCCGCAGATCACCGCGTTCATCGCCGAGGTGCTCGAGCTGGGTGGCCGGGTCGTCTTCGGTGGCGCGATCATCGCCGCCGGTGTCGTGATCGCCTCGGTGCTCGCGAAGATCGTGCCCGGATCGGCGTCGCAGATCCTGAAGTACGCCACGATCGTGCTCTTCGTCGCGATCGGGCTGAGCTTCATGGGGCTTGCCGACTCGATCATCAACCTCGGCTTCGGTGCCGTGGTCGTCGGTGGTGCCGCTGCTGCGGCGCTCGCCTTCGGTCTCGGCGGTCGCGACGCTGCCGCCCGTCAGCTGGAGCGGCTCCAGGCCGAGAGCGGCGCGCGTCCGGCTGCTGCGCCGACCGCTCAGAACCCGACGCCGCCGCAGGCGCCCGGCGTCTGATCGCACTCACGACCCTCAGGGTCTGACTCAGGGAGCCCCCGACTGCGCTGAAAAGTGCGGGTCGGGGGCTCCCTTGCTTTTGACTTGAATCGCTCTGATCCTCGGCGTAAGATCACGATATATCGCGAAGGAACGCGATCTAGTCTTCCGAAAGTAAGTGAGAAACCTGATGACGTACAACAACAGCAACCCTTGGGGTGAGTGGATCGACCAGATGGGTCGAGAGTTCGGCAAGGGCGGCCCACGCCGCTCCCATGGCTGGCAGGGTGGTCCCGGTTGGGGCGGACCTGGCGGCCCCGGTTGGCAGGGTGGCCACCACGGTCGCGGTCGTGGACCGGCTGGTCCGCCGCCGTGGATCGCGGCACTGCTCGGCTTCGAGAACCAGCCCCCGCAGCGGCCCGGTCCCCGGGTCCGTCGTGGTGACGTACGCTCCGCCATCATCTACGTGATGGCCGAAGCGGCCGAGCAGGGCCAGGTGATCAACGGCTACCAGGTGATCCAGCAGATCTCCGAGCGCAGCTCGGGTGAGTGGCGGCCGAGCCCCGGCTCGGTCTACCCGACCATCCAGCAGCTCGAGGACGAGGGTCTCGTGGAGTCCGACGACGAGCACGGCCGCCGGGCGATCCGGCTGACCGAGGCCGGCAAGACCTACGCCACCGAGCACGCCGACGAGCTGGCAGCCGTCTGGACGCCGTTCGACAAGGCCGTCGACAACGCCCGCGGCCAGGGTCGCGGCGGCCGTGGTGGTCCCAGCGGTCTGGGCGACCTGGCTGGCTTCGGAGTCCTCGGCGGCGAGCTCGCCCAGGTCCTCCCGGCCGTGTGGCAGCTCGCCACCTCCGGCACCGACGCCCAGCGCCAGGCCGCCGCCGACGTTCTCGCCGACACCCGGCGCAAGCTCTACGGCATCCTCGCGGCCGGCGACGACGAACACACCGTGACCGCCGAGCAGGTCGACGAGGTCGAGGAGTCCGAGGACGGCGAGCCCGGCCCCGACCCGAAGCCCTGATGTCGCCCTCCTGGGGAGACTTCCCCAATCACAAGTAGGTTCCCCACGCTCCAGAGCGTGGGGAACCTGCTCGTTTGTGGGGGAGTTTCCGTGTCCGTGGGGAAGTTCGACGGGCCAGTTGCCATCCACAGGCCGTGCTCGGGGTCGGGTTGTCCACAGGTCTTTGATTCGCGCTTCTGTCGGAGCCTCCTGCCTGCGGATGCTGTCGCCATGAGGTCACTGCGCCAGATCACCAAGAAGGCCGGGTTCTTCACCCGTGCCGAAGCCATTGCCGCCGGCTGCACCATCAACGACATCCGCACAGCGGTACGCCTCGGCGAATGGCGCCGCCTGCGCAAGGGCGCCTACGTCTTCGCCGACGAATGGGAGCCGCTCGAGCAAACCACCCGGCACTGGCTCCGCACGCGAGCGGCTGTCCGTACGCTCGGCGCCGATGTTGCGGTCAGCCACGCGAGTGGAGTGATCGCGCACGCCATCGACGACTGCCGGCTGGACCTGACGCGGATCCACGTGACCCGACTCGATGGCCGTTCGGGACGGATCGTCGCCGACGTCGTGCAACACGAACGGGGCAAGGGCGAGCTCGAGCTCCGCAACGTCGCGGGCATCCGAGTGCTCGAGCCGCAGCGGTGTGTGCTCGAGGCGGCCGTTCATCTCGACCCGGAGGCAGCCTTCTGTCTCTTGGAGTCGGGGCTGCGTTCGAAGCAGTTCGATCGCACCGATCTGGAGACCGCGTACGCCGGACTGCACGCTCGGCACCGGATGGGCCGCCTGCAACCTTTGGTCGCCCTGGCCGGGTCGCAGTCGGGATCAGTGGCTGAGTCACGCGGGTTGTGGCTCTTCGATCAGGCCGGCCTTCCGCGGCCGGAGCAGCAGTGGGAGGTGCGCCGTCCGGACGGCAGCCTCGTCGGCGCGGTCGACTGGGTCTGGCACGAGTGGCGGCTGATCGTCGAGTTCGACGGCAAGGTGAAATACTCCGGCAAGTTCGGTCAGACCGGCACCGACGCCCTCTTCGCCGAGAAGAAGCGTGAGGACGAGATCCGTGAGCTCACCGGCTATCGCATCCTCCGGTTGACCTGGGAAGACCTCGAGAATCCCGCGAGGACGATCGCGCGCATACGCGCGATGTCCCGCGCCGCGAGCTGATGCCCACTCGCGCGCAGACTTCCCCACTCCCGCGGAGGTTCCCCACCCTCCGGAGCATGGGGAACCTCCGTACGAGTGGGGGAAGTGTGCGGATTAGTGGGGAGGTCGTGCGCCGGTCAGAGGGCGTCGAGGTGACTGGCCAGGTGGCGGTGGCCGACGGCCTCGTAGCCGAC
Source organism: Nocardioides sp. NPDC004968 (assembly GCF_040608935.1). Lineage (NCBI taxonomy): Bacteria > Bacillati > Actinomycetota > Actinomycetes > Propionibacteriales > Nocardioidaceae > Nocardioides > Nocardioides sp. NPDC004968. The sequence continues at coordinate 10,359 of NZ_JBEXJF010000050.1, read as the reverse complement.
GATGGTGACGACTGGCGCGAGGGCGACGACGACGAGGCACCAGGCCACCGGCACACCCGCGATCGCCATCGCGACGCTCGCGACCAGCACGGCCAAGGTGAGGGCGACCAGGAGGATGTGGAACGGGTCGATGACGTGCATGAACATGTTGTAGAGGAGATAGAGGACCAGGGCGTACACCCCGACGGGGAGCGCGACGGAGATGACCGTGCCGACCTCGCCGAGCTTGGAGTGGTGCTCGAGCAGGTAGGCGGCCACGTGCAGGCCGGCTCCGGTGGCCGCGATCGCGGCGAAGAGCAGGATGTGGCCGTAGCCCCACAGGAACGAGCGGTCGCGCCGCCGCTCGAGCATGGTGGCCCAGGGGATCGTGAAGTAGGTCCACCACTGGCCGAAGGTGAGGCCGATTCCGGCGGCGAGCAGCAGGATCGCGTCGAGACTCCACCCCAGTTCGGGCTCGTGGACGATCGCGGACATCACCGCGACGGTGCCGATCACGCCCTCGCCGAGCGTGATGATCGTCAGCAGGCCGTAGCGCTCGGCGATGTGGTCGGCGTGCCAGGGAGTGCCGCCGAAGTGGCGCTCGGCGATGAACGGGCCGACCAGCTCGATCACCAGTGGCACCATCATCACTGCGAACGCGGTCGTCACGTCGAGCGGCAGCACGGCGATGATGCACCAGAGCACCTGCGCCGTCAGGATGGTGACCAGATAGACCCGGTGCGCACCGCGCCGGCCCGGGTCCTGGCGCCAGGCGCGCAGCCACTGGCCGCAGAGCGCGACCCGCATCACGACGTACCCGGCGATCATGATCTCGTTGTGGAGCCGGTCGCCCTCGTGGACGCTCTCGAACATCTCCGGCAGGCCGAGGGCCATGATGATCACGCCGACCATCTGCAGCATGGTGAGCAGCCGGAACGCCCAGTCGTCGGTGTCGTAGGCCGAGGCCATCCAGGAGTAGTTGATCCACGCCCAGCAGATCGCGAACGAGGCGAAGCAGAACGCCAGGATCCCCGCCACGACGTGGCCCGCCGCGAGCTGATGGGCCAGCTCGTTGCCGCTCATGCCGAAGGCCACGACGAAGGTGAGGTCGAAGAGCAGCTCCAAGGGAGTCGCGGCCCGATGCGCCTCGTGGGGGTCGCGTCCGGTCATCTGGCGCAGGCGGCTGGTTGCGTTCACGTGGTGAGGATAGGACGTCGGGCGTACGTTTTTTGACATGAGCGAAATCCTGATCAGGGTGCGCGGGTCGCACAGTGTCGAGGTGGCGCCGGAACGAGGGGTGGTGTCCGCCGAGGTCCGGTTCGACGGGCCCGCGCCGGAGCCGGTGATGGAGCAGCTGCGGCGTGGGCTGCACGGGGTGCGTACGGAGCTCGAGCGGCTCGAGCAGGAGGGCGCGATCAAGAGGCTCGTCATCCAGCGGGCGCGCACCTCGGCCGAGCGGCCCTGGCACAAGGACGGCAAGCAGCTGCCGCTGGTGCACCGCGCCACGGTCGGTCTCTGGGCGGAGTTCGTCGACTTCAACGCGCTGGCGACATGGGTCGGCCGCGCCGCGGGCAACGAGGGTCTCCGGGTCGACCACGTCTCGTGGCAGCTGACCAAGGAGAGCCTGCTGAAGGTCGAGCGTGACGTACGTCAGGAGGCGGTGCGCCAGGCCAAGGTGCGCGCGCAGGACTACGCCGATGCGCTCGACCTCGGCCCGGTCGCGGTCCGGAGCATCAACGACGTCGGCGTCAGCCGCGAGGTGACGTACGCGGCGGCGATGGACATGGAGATGGCCCCCGCCGGAGCCCGGAAGTCGGCCTCGGGCGCACCGGACCTGGCCTTCGATCCCGACGACATCTCGGTCTACGCCGAGGTCGAGGCCGCCTTCACCGTCGGCGCGAAGTAGGGGTCATTTGGCGACGGCGTCGAGGTGGGCATCGAGGCGCTCGGGCGAGAGCAGGTGGTTGATGACCACCGCGGCACAGCCGACCATGCCGGTGGAGTCGGCGTGGGTGGAGGGGACGAAGGTCAGGTCGCGGGTGGCCAGGGCGGTCGAGCGGGAGTAGACGGTCTCGCGTACGCCCGCGGTGTAGAGGTCGAAGGCACCCGCCATGTCGCCACCGATGACGACCACCTCCGGGTTGAGTAGGTTGATCGCGATCGCGAGCACCTCGCCGAGCTGGCGACCGGCCTCGCGCAGCAGGCCGCGGGCGATGGCGTCGCCGGCGAGCGCGGCGGCGACCAGATCGCGGATGTGTCCGGCGGAGACGCCGGAGTCCACGAGGCCCTGGGTCAGCGCCCAGCCGGCCGCGACGGTCTCCAGACATCCGGTGGCACCGCAGCGGCAGGGGCGCTCGCCGGCGGACTCGACCCGAGTGTGGCCGATCTCGCCGACCGCACCGGCGTGGCCGCGCAGCACCCGGCCGTCGGCGATGACCGCGAGGCCGAGACCGGTCGACGCCTTCACGACGAGCGCGTCGCGCGGGTGCAGCCCGCTACCGAAGAGCTCCGCGGTGGCCAGCGCGTCGGTGTCGTTGACGAGCACCAGCGGCCCGTCGGTGAGCCGGTCGAAGTAGGGGTCGAGCGCGACGCCGTCCCAGCCCCGCATCACCGGTGAGTCGACCGAGACCAGGCGGACGGGGTCGACGACGCCGGGCAGGCTCATCCCGACGCCGAGCACGGGCGGCTCGATGCCTTCCAGGAGCCGCTCGAGCCGGTCGGTCACGTCGGGCATGAGGTCGTCGGCGGCGATCCCGACCTCGTGGTCACGGGTGTCGCCGGCGAGCTCGCGGCCGTCGAGGTCGAAGACAGCGAGCTGGCTGCGTGAGCGTCCGATCGCCACCGCCAGCACCACCCCGGCGTCGGCGTTGAAGCTCAGCGAGCCCGGCGGCCGGCCACCGGTGGAGGCGAGCTCCTCCCCGGTGAGGATCAGTCCGGCGTCGACGAGAGCCGAGACCCGGGAGACCACAGCCGTACGCGACAGACCGGTCGTCTTCTGCAGATCGCTGCGGGTCAGGGCGCGTCCGGAGCGCACCAGAGCGAGGACGTCGGCGGCGGTTGTCATCTCGGGCATGGGGTGAAGCGTACGCCGCTTATGTCTTTCGTGTACCAAAGATTTACTTGTATCGATCCAAAGATCGTGTCAAGGTGTGCGAAAGCACACTGCCTTTTGGAGGACCCGTGACTGCCGTAGCCCCCACCGTCGCTGACGTCACCGCGCGTCTCATCGAGCGTTCCGCAGCCACGCGGGCCGACTACCTGGCCCGCATCGCCTCCGCCCGCGCGACCGGGCCCGCCCGCGGCCGGCTCGCGTGCAGCAACCTGGCCCACGGCTTCGCCGCCTCCACCGCGCCGACGAAGGCCGAGCTCAAGGTGGTCACCCCCGCCGCGAAGCCCAACGTCGCGATCGTGACCTCCTACAACGACATGCTCTCCGCGCACGCGCCCTACGAGACCTACCCGCCGCTCCTCAAGGCCGCGGTGATGCGGGCCGGCGGGCTCGCGCAGGTCGCCGGCGGCGTACCCGCGATGTGCGACGGCATCACCCAGGGCCGCGACGGGATGCAGGTCTCCCTCTTCTCCCGCGACGTGATCGCGATGTCGGCCGGGATCGCCCTCTCGCACGACATGTTCGACGCCGCGCTGATGCTCGGCGTGTGCGACAAGATCGTGCCCGGCCTGCTGATCGGCGCCCTCTCGTTCGGTCACCTGCCGACCGTCTTCGTGCCGGCCGGCCCGATGTCCTCGGGGCTCCCCAACAAGGAGAAGGCCCGCGTCCGACAGCGGTACGCAGCAGGCGAGGCCACCCGCGAGGAGCTGCTCGAGGCCGAGGCCGCCAGCTACCACTCCCGCGGCACCTGCACCTTCTACGGCACCGCCAACTCCAACCAGCTGCTGATGGAGGTGCTCGGGCTGCACCTGCCGGGCTCCTCGTTCGCCTCGCCGGACACCCTGCTGCGGGCCGCGCTCAACCGCGCTGCCGCCGCGCGTGCCACCGAGCTGGCCCTCACCGGCGGCCCGGGCGTGGGCGAGATGATCGACGAGAAGTCGATCATCAACGCCTGTGTCGCGCTGCTCGCCTCGGGCGGCTCGACCAACCACACCCTCCACCTGGTCGCGATCGCTCGCGCCGCCGGGATCCAGCTGACCTGGGCCGACATCTCCGACCTGTCGCCGGTGGTCCCGCTGCTCAGCCGGATGTACCCCAACGGCTCGGCCGATGTGAACCACTTCCACGCGGCCGGCGGTGTCAGCTTCCTGGTCCGCACGCTGCTCGAGGCCGGGCTGCTCCACGAGGACGTGACCACGATCCTGGGCCCGGGCCTGTCGGCCTACACCCAGGAGTCGCGGCTCAACCGCGACGGCGAGATCGAGCTGGTCGAGGGCGCCCCGGTCTCCGGCGACCTCGACGTGCTGCGCCCGGCCGACGACCCGTTCTCACCCGACGGTGGTCTGCGGGTGCTGACCGGCGAGCTCGGCACGGCCGTCATCAAGACCTCGGCGGTCGCACCCGAGCACCAGGTGGTCTCCGCTCCCGCGATCGTCTTCGACGACCAGATCGACTTCCTCACCGCCTTCTCCGAGAAGCGCCTCGACGGTCGTGACTTCGTCGCGGTGCTGCGCTACCAGGGCCCCGCGGCCAACGGGATGCCCGAGCTGCACAAGCTCACCCCGGCGCTCGGGGTCATGCAGGATCGCGGCCAGCACGTCGCCATCGTCACCGACGGCCGGATGTCCGGCGCGTCGGGGAAGGTGCCCGCGGCCATCCACCTCACCCCCGAGGCCGCGCTCGGCGGACCGCTCGCCCGCGTGCAGGACGGCGACCTGATCACCGTCGACGCCGTCGCCGGCACCCTGAGCATCGGGGTCGACGCCGCCGAGTTCGCGCACCGCCCGACCACCGGCCGGGCACCGCTCGACGCCGAGTGGCGCGGCACCGGCCGCGAGCTCTTCTCCGCCTTCCGTGCCACCGTCGGCTCCGCCGACACCGGCGCGTCCGTCTTCCCCTTCGCTCCCGTTCAGCAGAGCGCCTCGCCCCAGGAGACCCCCGTTCATGTCTGACCTCACCTCCGCGCACCTGCTCGACCTCTCCCCAGTGATCCCGGTCGTCGTCGTCGACTCCGTCGACCAGGCGGTGCCCGTGGCCCGCGCCCTCGCCGAGGGCGGCGTGCCCGTGGTCGAGCTGACCCTGCGTACGCCGGTGGCGCTCGACGCGATCCGGGCCATCGCCGAGGAGGTGCCGGAGGTCCTGATCGGCGCCGGCACCGTGACCACTCCCGTGCTTGCCAAGGAGGCCGCCGCAGCCGGGGCCCAGTTCCTGGTCTCGCCGGGCGCCACCCCGACGCTGCTCGGCGCGATGCGCGACACCGGCCTGCCGTTCCTGCCCGGCACCGCCACCGTCTCCGAGGCCATCGCGGTGCTCGAGACCGGCCACACCGCGATGAAGTTCTTCCCGGCCGAGGCCTCCGGTGGCGCCAAGTACCTGGGCTCGCTGCCGTCCGTGCTCCCCCACGCACGCTTCTGCCCCACCGGCGGCATCTCGCTCGCCACCGCTCCCAGCTATCTCGCCCTCGCCAACGTCGGCTGCGTCGGCGGCTCCTGGCTCACCCCCGCCGACGCGCTCGCCTCCGGCGACTGGGACCGCGTGACGGCGCTCGCAGCCGCCACCGCCGCCCTCCGCTGACCTCCGCTGACCTCGCCGGGTGGGCGAGGTCAGCGGTAGAGCAGGTACTGGCGGCGGGTCGCGTCGAAGGCGGCCAGCTCGTCTCGCCAGGCCGCCTCGACCTCGTCGCCGGTGGCGCCGGCGTCGATCTGCGTACGCAGCCTCGTCGATCCGGTGAGCTTGTCGATCCAGAACGGCCGGGCGGTGTCCCAGGAGTCCTGGCGCCAGGCGAACTCGGGGTAGAGGGCCTTGGCGGTGACCAGCATCTCGACGCCGGTGCGGACGGGATCGAAGCGGTCGCGATCCTGGATCGTGACCTGCACCCCGCCGCAGACCTGGCCGGCGAACTTGTTGACCGAGGGGTTGAAGTACGCCTCCCGGAACGTCACGCCCGGGAGGTTCGCCTCCTCCAGCGCCGCGGCCCAGCGGTGGTCGACGAACGGCGCCCCGATCAGCTCGAACGGCTTGGTGGTGCCACGTCCCTCGGACAGGTTGGTGCCCTCGAACATGCAGGTGCCGGGGTAGGCCAGCGCGGTGTCGGAGGTCGGCATGTTGGGGCTCGGCAGGACGAAGTCGAGCCCGGTGTCGGCGTACAACGTCCTTCTCCGCCAGCCGGAGACCTGGACGATGTCGAGCTGCGCCAGCCGCCCGCCGGCGTGCTCCTCGAGGAACTCGCCGTCGAAGAACCGGGCCAGCTCACCGACCGACATCCCGTGCTGCTGGACGATCTCGCGGGCGCCGACGCCCGAGGTGTACGCCGCGGTCATCATCGGTCCGCGGGCGGTCCCGCCCACGGGGTTGGGGCGGTCGAGGACCACGAAGCGCTTCTCGGTCGCGACGGCCGCCTGCATCGCCGTCCACATCGTCCAGATGTAGGTGTAGAACCGGGAGCCGACGTCCTGGATGTCGAAGACGACGGTCTCGACGTCGGCGGTCGTGAACAGCTCGGTCATCTTCGCCACGTTGGCGCCGTAGGCGTCGTAGACGGTCAGTCCGGTGCGCTCGTCGACGAAGGTGCCCTCCGAGCCGCCCGCTTGAGCCGTGCCGCGGAAGCCGTGCTCCGGTCCGAAGACACCGGCGATCTGGACCGCCCCCGACTCGTGCATCTCATCGACGATGTTGCGCAGGTTGCGGAGCACGCCGGTGGGGTTGGTGATGATGCCGACCCGATCGCCAGACAGCACCGACCAGCCGTCGCCGGCGGCTCGTTCGGCGCCGGTCCTGACCGCCGCCCCACCGCCCAGCGGTGAGACCTGCTCGGTCGAGGCTCCCGCCGAACCGGCGAGAAGCGGTGCCGCTGCGGCGCCGGCTGCGGCAGCGCCGAGCAGACGGCGGCGGTCGATCCTGGGGACTTCAGTGCTCATGGGGGCGCTCCTGTGCCGAGGGGTGCGGATCACCTTGCAGGCTAGCCCTGACGGCGCCGCTCGGCAGGCGAATTCCTGGCGTCGACCGCGCTAGCCACCGTTCGACTGCCGGATGCCCTTGGCCAGAGCGTCGAAGCTGTAGATGAAGCCGCCGGCGTCGCCGGAGATCGTGACGTACGCCTTCTTGGTCCCGGGCCGGATCGCGATGTTGGTCGCCGAGGTGAGCCCGGCCCGGTCGGCGGCCGGGACCCGGACGGTCGCGAGCGGCCGGCCGTGCCGGGAGAAGACGCGGATGACCGGCTCGCCGTGGGTGGCCTGATAGATGTTGCCGGCCGCGTCGACGGCGTTGGAGTCGGTCTCGGCCGGCCCGTCGTCGACCTCGGCGACGATCGAGGTCGCGAGGACCGAGGTGCGCGACCGGTCGAGGGCCAGATAGCTGATCCGGTTCTCCCACAGGGTGCTCACGTAGAGGCCGCGGTAGCGGCGGTCGAAGGAGATGCCGTTCGGGGCGGCGAGCTCGTCGGCCAGCACGGTTGCGCTCGAGCCGTCGGCCGCGATGCGTACGACCCGGCCCACCGGCTCCTTGGCGGGGTCGAGGTAGCCGGTCAGGTCGGTGACGTACATGTTGCCCTCGGGGTCGAAGGCCAGGTCGTCGGGATTCATCGGGCTGCCCTCGACCGCACCGGCGAAGACGGTGCGCGGGTCGCTGCCGTCGGCGGCGACGCTGCGGATCGTGCCCTGGTAGTCGGTCAGGTAGAGCCGGCCGTCGACGGGGCTCCACTGCGCCGAGGTGTAGCTGCCTGCCGAGTCGGTGAAGAAGCCGGAGACCTCCCGCGAGGCAGCGTCGAGGCGCAGCACCTTCGGCGCCGGCGAGGAGGCCACCACGTCGACGAAGTAGAGGTCACCGTCGGCCCCGAACGTCGGGCCCTCGAGCAGTGTCATGTTGAGCCCGGGGTGCGGGCTCGTCGCCTTGACCACCTGTTCGGCGATGATCTCCCGCGGCCACTGCGGGTGCGCCACCGCGCCGGAGGGACCGGCCAGAGCACCGGCGACCAGTGCACCTGCGAGCGCGACAGCAGAGACGGACGTACGTCGGTTCAACTCATTCCCCTTCGGGGTCGGCGGCGAGCCGGCGGTACTGGCCGACGGGCGGAAACTAGCAGCGTACGAACCGTCCGCGGAGGCGAATCGGACTCACCGCGACCGTTCGTCGCGGCAGATCGACCGTTCGTCGTCGTGTCGGTCGAATTGGGCTGGACACCGCCGTTGAATGTGACCAAGGTCACAGGTCGTCCAACCCTACTTCGACAGATCTCGGAGGTGACCCATGCCGTCCTCGTCCAAGGGCTCGTGGATCCTTGTCGGGGTCCTCCTGTTCGCGGCAGCAGCGCCGTCACTCGCGGTGCCGCTGTACGCGAAGGAGGATCCGACGTTCGCCGGATTCCCGTTCTACTTCTGGTTCCAGCTCGTCCTCATCCCCTGTTCGGTCCTGTTCACGACCATCGCCTACTTCGTCGCCAAGGCCGCGTTCCGGCGTGACCGTGCCGCCGCCGGGCGTCCGTGGAAGGAGGGTGGCCAGTGAGCGCGGTAGCAGTCTCCGTCTTCGCCTTCCTCTTCCTGCTGGTCACGATCCTCGGCTTCTCCGCCGCGCGCTGGCGCCGGGCGAAGTCGATGGACAACCTCGACGAGTGGGGTCTGGGTGGCCGCGGCTTCGGTACGTTCGTGGCCTGGTTCCTCATCGGAGGCGACCTCTACACGGCGTACACCTTCATCGCGGTGCCCGCGACGCTGTTCGCCGGCTCGGCGGTCGGGTTCTTCGCGGTGCCCTACACGATCCTCGTCTACCCGCTGATCTTCGCGTTCCTGCCGAAGCTGTGGTCGGTCTCGCACAAGCACGGCTACGTCACCCCGGCCGACTTCGTCGTCGGCCGCTACGGATCCAGGTCCCTGGGTCTGGCCGTCGCGGTCACCGGCCTGTTGGCCACGATGCCCTACATCGCGCTGCAGTTGGTGGGCATGGAGGTCGTGCTCGAGGTGATGGGTCTGCAGAGCGACTCCTCGAACTGGTTCATCCGTGACCTGCCGCTCTTCATCGCGTTCGCGGTGCTCGCCGCCTACACGTACTCCTCCGGGTTGCGGGCGCCGGCGCTGATCGCGTTCGTGAAGGACTCGCTGATCTACATCGTGATCATCGTGGCGATCATCTACATCCCCTCGCAGCTCGGCGGCTGGGGCAACATCTTCGAGACGGTGCAGAACAGCTTCGACACGTTCAACACCGAGAACGCCGACGCGATCGCCGCCGGCGACGCGGCCCCGAAGGCGCTGTTCCCGACTCAGGCGGCCGGCCAGTGGGCCTACGCCTCCCTGGCCCTCGGGTCGGCGCTGGCGCTGTTCATGTACCCGCACTCGATCACCGGCGTCCTCTCCACCCGAAGCCGCAACGTGATCCGCCGCAACGCCTCGCTGCTGCCTGCGTACTCGTTCCTGCTGGGGCTCCTGGCGCTGCTCGGGTTCGTGGCCCTCGCGGCCGGGGTGATGGTCGGCGACCCGCCGAACCCGCAGCTGGCGATCCCGCAGCTCTTCGAGGACCAGTTCCCGGCGTGGTTCGCCGGCGTCGCGTTCGCGGCCATCGTCATCGGTGCGCTGGTGCCGGCGGCGATCATGTCGATCGCGGCCGCGAACCTGTGGACGCGCAACATCTACAAGGCGTACCTGAAGCCCGACGCCACCCCGCAGGACGAGGCCAAGCAGGCCAAGATCGTGTCCCTGGTCGTGAAGTTCGGGGCGCTGATCTTCGTACTGGCCCTCTCGAAGTCGTACGCCATCAACCTGCAGCTGCTCGGTGGTGTCTGGATCCTGCAGACGCTGCCGGCGATCGTCGTCGGGCTCTACACCCGGTGGTTCCACCGCTGGGCGGTCCTGGCCGGCTGGGCGGTCGGGATGGCGTACGGGACGATCGTCGCGTATGGCGTCTCCTCACCCACGCAGGAGCACTTCGGTGGACCGTTGGCGCCGTTCCCGGGCACGGAGACGCCGATCTACATCGCGCTCACCGCGTTCCTGCTCAACCTCATCGTGGTCGTCGTCCTGACCCCGATCCTGAGGGCGCTCAACGTGCCGGACGGTGAGGACGCCACCTCGGCGGCGGACTACTCGGTTGACGCCGGCGACGAGGGTGTCGTCGAGGAGCTGAGCTCGACGACGGAGGTGCACTGAGGGCTACTGAATCGGGCACAAAGTCCCGCAAACACGTCTCCCAAGGCGCTGCTGCATGCCTCCGAGATGTTCGAGGAAGCCGGCCACACCTTCGAGAAGCTGGGCATCGTCGTCGGCAAGCCGAAGCTCGATCTC
>NZ_JBEXJF010000049.1:0-35190 GCF_040608935.1 Nocardioides sp. NPDC004968 | reverse complement strand
TACGAGCGCACCGGCGGCCATGCGTACGGCTCGGTCTACCCGGGCCCGATCGGCGCCATCCTCAACCCGCTGCTGAAGGGCGTCGGGCACGACGATCAGATCGACTCGCTGCCGTACGCCTCCTCGCTGTGCGGCGCATGCTTCGAAGTCTGTCCGGTACGCATCGACATCCCCTCCGTCCTGGTCGACCAGCGCGCCCAGGTCGTCGACGCCCACCGAGGTGGCGTGCCGAAGCCGGAGGCCGCGGCGATGAAGGGTGCGGCGTACGTCCTGGGGCGCTCGCGCCGCCTCGCCGCCGTCGAGCGCTTCACCGGTCTCGGCATGCGCTTCGCGCGCCGCTTCGGACCCGCCGCCTGGATCGGAGCGCGAGATCTGCCGGACGCGCCGGGGGAGAGCTTCCGCGCCTGGTGGCTGCGCACGGATGGCGGCCGCACCGACGGCGGCCGAAAGGGAGATGGCATCGATGACTGACGCACGCACCGAGATCCTCGCCAGAGTCCGCGAGGCACTGGCCGGCTCGGCGGTCGAGCTACCCGAGACGTCCGCTCCGCGGGACCTCGCGCCCGTCGCGACCCCCGAGGTCGTCGACCTCTTCGCCGAACGCGTGGCCGACTACCGCGCCGTGGTCGAGCGCTGCGGAGCCGAGGAGCTCGAGGGCCGCATCGCCGCCGCGCTGCCTGCCGGCGGCCGGGTCGTCGTCCCACCCGGCCTGTCGGTCCAGGTCCCCGAGGCGATCGTCGACGACGGCACCCTGACCGCCGCGGAGCTGGACCGGATCGCAGCGGTCGTCACCGAGGCGCGCGTCGGCATCGCCGAGACCGGCACGATCGTCCTCGACCACGCCCCCGACCAGGGCCGTCGAGCCATCTCGCTGGTCCCCGACACCCACATCTGCGTGATCCGCGAGGACCAGGTGGTCCCCGACGTCCCCGATGCCATCGGCGTCTTGGACCCCGCCCGTCCGCAGACCTGGATCAGCGGCCCGTCGGCCACCAGCGACATCGAGCTCGACCGCGTCGAAGGCGTCCACGGCCCCCGCACCCTCCACGTCCTGGTGGTCGCCGGCAAACGGTGACCGGATCCGGCCACGACCCTTCCCGATCGTGTGACGGTGGTCATAGTCTTCGGAGTGCTCTGAAACGTATCAATCCCGCTCCGGAGGACCCCCATGAAGCTCCGCCTGGCCGCGATCGTGATCAGTGCCCTCGTCGTCGCGGTGCCGGTCCCGGCCGTGGCTGTCGACGGCGCGGCGGCTACCCACCTCACCGTCTCGCAGCTGTCCTCGCCGCGCGACGTGGAGGACCTCAGCTCGCCGCTGCTGGCCTGGCACGTCCCCTTCGCCGAGCAGAGCGCCTACCGCGTACAGGTCGCCCGGATCAGCGAGGGCATCGGAGCCGCCGGAGTCTGGGACTCCGGTCGCGTCACGTCATCGGCGAGCACCAACGTGCCCTACGCCGGTCCGGCGCTCGAGCCCGAGCGGACCTACCAGTGGCGAGTACGCACCTGGGACGGCCGTGGAAAGGGCTCGGACTGGTCGAGAGTCTCCACCTTCACCACCGGTCCCGGTCAGGAGTGGGGCCAGGCCGAGCCCATCTGGCTCGCCCAGGCCCGCACGATCTCCTGGGGCGACGTCACCATCGACACCACCTTCCGGATCACGTCCCAGAACGCCACCATCGCCTTCCGGGCCGCGGACGCCAGCAACTACTACATGTGGCAGTTCCGCGGCGACGGGGTGAACACCTTCGCTCCCCACAAGCGCGTGGGCGGGACCTTCACCCAGCTCGACTCGGTGGCGCTGGCCAAGCCCCTCGTCCGCGACACGTCCTACCGGCTGCGCATCCAGGCAGAGGGAACAACCATCCGCACGTGGCTCGACGACACCCTCGTCGACACCCGCACCCTCACCGACTTCGCCGCCGGCTCGGTCGGCTTCCGCACGGGCGGGTCCGAGCGCAACGCGTGGGACGACCTGACCGTCACCTCCGCCACCGGCGAGGTCCTCTACACCGACGACTTCTCCGCCAGCAGTGACTTCGCCTGCGGCGCCGCGGTGGGCGGCTGGCTCGAGGTCGGCACGAACGCCAACTGCATCTACGGTGTCGAATCGCAGGACTGGGCCTTCCTCCGGCACGAGTTCACGCTGCCCGACAAGCCGATCGCGGCCGCCACCTTCTACGCGACCGCATCCTCGACCGCGCCGGGCCGGCAGTACGTCTACAAGACGTGGCTCAACGGCGAGTTCGTCGGTCTCGGGCCGACGCAGCCGATCCGCGGCGAGGCCCGATACGACGGCTTCGACGTGACCGACGCTCTGCGGCCGGGAGCCGAGAATGCGATCGGGGTGCTCGGCTGGACGAGCAGCGACCGGCGCTTCCTCGGGCGGCTCGTCGTGGAGTACGCCGACGGCACGCGTGACGCGATCGTGAGCGGCCCGCAGTGGCGGAGCCGCTCCGGCGGCCTCGTCTTCCCCTCCGCCGGCAGCATCGGAACCTCGTTCTTCTCGGCACCGAAGGAGAACCTGCAGTCGGCCCAGTGGCCCGAGGGCTTCGCCGAGCCGGGCTTCGACGACTCCGGCTGGAGCGACGCCGCGGTGCGTCCGGCTTTCGGCGACCTCCGCGCCGCCCCCACGGCGAAGGTGGAGCAGCAGCTGAGGGCGCCGGTCAGCGTCGTGGAGAAGGCGCCCGGCCACTACTTCATCGACTACGGCCGGACGTGGATCGGCGGTCTCTCCCTGGACGTCGACGGCACGGCGGGACAGGTGCTCGACCTCCGGTTCGGTGAAGAGCTGTCCGCGCCCCAGACGGTGCGGTACGCCATGCGGACCGGCAACACCTACCAGGACAGGTGGACGCTGCGTGCCGGCGAGCAGCACCTGGAGACCTGGGGGATGCGGGTCTTCCGCTACGCCGAGGTCATCGGTGCTCCCACCGGCCTGGGCGTCTCCGACTTCCCCGCCCTGGCGCAGGTCTATCCCTTCGACACCGACGAGGCGGTCTTCGACTCTGCCGACGACGACCTCGATCGCGTGTGGGCCCTGTCGCGCAACACGATCGAGGCCACCAACCACGACCTCTACGTCGACTCCTGGAGCCGCGAGCGCGGTGCCTATGAGGCCGACAGCTACCTGCAGATGATGGCCAACTTCTTCGTCTCCAGCGACCCGACCCTGGGCAACTACTCCCTGGAGTACCTGCTCACCCGCAGGACGTGGCCGACCGAGTGGCCGATGTACACGATCCTGGCCTTCCACGACTCCTGGCAGCAGACCGGTGACACCGCCGCCCTGGCCCGCAACTACACCGCCTTGCAGCAGAAGCTGCCGCTCAAGTGGGTCGAGCCGTCCACGGGACTCATCCGCAAGAACACCGGATCCAACGGCTCCAACTGCACCGACTGCGACATCGTCGACTGGCCGGCATCGGAGCGCGACGGCTACGTCTTCCGCCCCTACAACACGGTCATCAACGCGATCGGCCACCGGTCGTTCCGCGACATGGCGGAGATCGCGACGGCGCTGGGCCACGACGACGACGCGGCGACGTACACCGCCATCGCCGACCGACTCCGGAACGCGGCCAACGACAGGTTGTGGGACTCGGCCAAGGGTGCCTACCGAGACGGTCTCAACGCCGACGGCACCCCGATCCAGCACTGGGCTATCCAGGCCAGCGTCTTCGCCACGGCGTTCGGGCTCGCCCAGGGTGAGGTCGCGCAGCGCGCCGCGGACTACATCGGAACCCGTGGCATGGCCTGCAGCGTCTACTGTGCCGCTTTCGTCCTCGAGGCCCTCTACGACGGTGACCGCGGAGACGTCGCGCACCAGCTCCTGACGAGCACGGGTCTGCGCAGCTGGCTCAACATGATCGCGAAGGGAGCCGGTGCCACCGCCGAGGCCTGGGACACCTCGCTGAAGCCCAACATGACGTGGTCGCACCCCTGGGCGGCATCACCCGCCTACAACGTGCCCCAAGGCATGTTCGGCATCGAGCCCCTGATGCCCGGCTACGAGGAGTTCCGCGTCCGGCCGCAGCCTGCCGGGGTCCCGTGGGCACACGTCACCCTGCCCACCCTCCGCGGACGCATCGGCGCGGCGTACGCCACGACCGACCGCGGCATCGACGTCGGCGTGAGCGTTCCGGGCAACTCCCGGGCCGAGGTTCTCGTCCCGGCGCCGTCCGGGGAGCAGGTGTTCCTCGACGGGCGCCCCGTGCCCGCTACGCGTGAGGGCTCCTACCTGGTGATCCAGGACGTGCCCTCCGGCTGCCATGTCATCAGCACGAGCTCGGGTGAGAGCCCGGAGGTCGAGCGGCTTCGCGCCGTCTGCTGAACCCGAAGGCTGTGCCCGGATCCGGCCACAGCAACGTATCAACTCGCTCGGAGGAACCCATGAAGCTCCGCCTGGCCGCGATCGTCACCAGCGCCCTGGTCGTCACCAGCCTCTCGGCCGCAATCTCCCCCTCGGGGGCGGCCCCGGGCAACACCGCACCTGACCGGCCCGTCAGTCTGACCGTCGACGACATCGCCCGACCGCTCAACACCGACCTGACCCCCCGGTTCGGCTGGCTGCCCCAGGACAGCGACGCCAACGAGGTGCAGAGCGCCTACAAGATCGAGGTACGCGACGCCGCCGGCGAGATCGTCTGGGACTCCCGCAAGGTCACCTCCGCGCAGCAGTCCTACGTCGACTACGCCGGCGAGACCCTCGAGCCCGGCAGCCGCTACACCTGGCGGGTCATGACCTGGGACCGCCGCAAGCACCCCTCGCGTTGGTCGGCGAAGGCCGCTTTCGAGACCGGGCTCGGCGACACCGACTGGGCCGGTGCGAGCTGGATCAGGCGACCACCGGGCACCGCGGACAACCCCGCCCAGGAGCGCGACGAGTGGACCCTGGCCCGCACCGAGGTCGAGGTCCCGGACGGCAGGATCGTCAGCGCCCGCAGCTACCTGGCGGCCAGCCACACCGCCGAGCTCTATCTCGGTGGCGAGCAGGCCGACCGGATGAGCAACTTCGGCTACCCGAGCGAGGGCTACTACCAGGCCGCGGACGTCACCGACCTGGTCACGCCCGGCGAGACCCTCGCCCTCGGCGTGAAGCTGCACTGGTTCAGCGGTGGCCAGGGCCGCGCGGCGGGCATCCCCGGCGTACTCCTGAAGCTCGAGCTCACCTACGCCGACGGTGAGACGACCACGATCGTCACCGACGGCTCCTGGAAGGTCCGCCGCGGCCCGTACGTCACCGTCGGCACCCGCAACGGCGAGGGCCTCTGGATCGAGCACCTCGACGGCCAGGCCGCCCAACAGATCGGCGACTGGACCGAGCCCGGCTACGACGACTCGCAGTGGTCCGGCGCCGTGGTCGTCGGCGCGCACCCGGTGGCGCCGTTCACCCACCTCGAGGGCCAGCAGACAAGGCTCGCCGAGACCGTCGTCCACCCCGAGCGCATCCTCGAGGCCGCCGACGGCACCCCGGTCGCGGACTTCGGCACGATCATCCCGGCCCGACCCGGCGTGCACTTCGAAGATGGAGTGGCCGGGCGACAGGTCCCGATCCGGGCCGGCTACGAGCTCGCCGACACCGGCCGGGTCTCGACCACCGGCCTCTCGACGCAGAGCACCAACATGTCCTTCCCCTACACCCAGGCCGCGGGCGCGCAGGACTACCTGGCGGTCGGACACCTGGGCTTCCGCTACCTCGAGATCCCGGGCGCGGGGGAGGAGATCACCGCCGAGGACGTGACCGCGACCGTCGTCCACACCGCGTACGACGAGGACGGCGCCGCCACCTTCGAGAGCTCCGACGCGACCCTCGACGACGTGTGGGACCTGATGGACCGCTCGCTGCGCTACTCGGTCCAGGAGACCTTCGTCGACACTCCGACGCGCGAGCAGGGCCAGTTCCTGCACGACACCGCCAACATCTCGATCGGCCTGATGTCCTCCCGGCGTGAGCGGGTCGCGTCCCGCCAGGCGATCCGGGAGTTCCTGCTCAGCCAGGAGCGCTATTGGACCACCGGCAACGACGCCGGCCGCTACAACGCGGTCTACCCCAACGGCGACGGCAAGCGCGACATCCCCGACTTCACCGAGGTCGTCCCCGACTGGATCTGGCGCTACTACCTCGAGACCGGCGACAAGGCCGTCCTCGAGGACGCCTACGACAACCTCACCGCCACCGCCGGCTACATCCGGCGCCACATCGCCACCAGCGGCCCGACCCAGGGTCTGGTCACCAACCTGTCCGGCGGCTCCGGCCAGTACCTGTACGGCATCGTCGACTGGCCCGCCCATGGCCGCTTCGGCTACGACATGACCACCTCCGCCAGGACCACGGTCAACGCGCTCGGCGTCGACGTGCTCCGCAAGGTCGCGCTGATCGGCGAGGAACTGGACCGCCCCGCCACCGAGGTCGCCGCGCTCCGCTCGGACGCCGACGCCCTCGCGACGCGGATGAACCAGGCGCTGCGCAAGGCCGACGGGTCCTACGTCGACGGCCTGCTCGCCGACGGCACCCAGTCCGCCCATGCCGGACAGCACGCGACCTCGTACGCCATCGCCTTCGGCGTCGCACCGGAGCAGGACGTGCCCGCGCTCGGTGAGCAGATCGCCGCCCAGGGGATGAAGCAGGGCCCGATGACCGCCCACGTGCTGCTCGAGGCACTCGCCGAGGCTGGTGCCGGCGAGAGCGTCCTGAACCTGCTGACCAACGAGGACGACTACGGCTGGGCCGGCTGGCTCGCCGACGGCGGCACCTTCACTCCCGAGGCCTGGGAGCTGAGCGGCTCGGCCAACAGCGCCTCCCACGGCTGGGGCTCGCGCGGCATCGTCGACGTCACCGAGTCGGTCCTCGGCATCCGCACCACCGCCCCCGGCGCCGCCGAGGTCGAGCTCACCGTGCCGGCCACCGGCCTGACCCACGCCAAGGGCTCCGTGGCCACCCAGCGCGGCCGCGTCGCCTCCGCCTGGACCCGCACCGCCGACGCCGTCACCCTTCGCGCCACCATCCCGGTCAACGTCACCGCGGTCGTACGCCTCCCCGAGGGCTCCTACCTGGCCACCGGCCCCGGCAGGACCGCCCCGGAGCGCCTCGGGACCGCGAGCGGCATCACCTCCTACCGGATCGGCTCCGGCGCCTGGACCTTCAAGAAAGGGGCATGACCAGGTGCCGTGACTCCGCTAACCTGCGGCAGTGCGCCGAATCGCCGTGCTCGCCGTGGGTCTCCTGATCGGGGCGACCCTGGCCGCCTGCGGCACGACCGAGCCGCGCGAGACGGCCTGGCCCGACGGGCTGACCGCCTACCTCGACCAGACCCGGCTCCAGCGCAACACCGGAGAGGCGTTCGTACGCCTCATCAACGACACCGGCACCTCGATCGAGGTCTCGCGCCTCGAGGTGGGCAGCGACCGGTTCCGGGCCCGATGGACGGGCTCGGAACCGGTCGACCCCGAGATGGACTTCGACTTCGACATGCCTCGTGGGAAGTGCGGCGAGGGCGGCGACGCCGACCTGACCATCACTTGGCGCGAGACGGGCGAAGAGGGGGAGTGGCGCACCAGCACCGGCAAGGCCGAGGACAGGTACGCCAACGTCGACCGCCTCCTCGACCGCGACTGCGCCGAGCGCACCCTGACCGAGGCCGCCGACATCACCGTCGGCGAGCCCCGGGTCGAGGGTGAGGGCAAGCAGAGCGTCTTCGTCCTCCCGGTCACGTTCGCCCCGACCGAGGCTCTCCCGGACGTTACCTTCGACGGCTGGGAGGGCACGGTGCTCTTCCAGCTCACGGCCGAGACACCCACCTGGCCACGAGCAACCCCGCTCCCGATGACGGGCGAGCCGACCACGTTGGAGCTGCGGGTCCTGCCGGCTCGCTGCGACCCGCACGCCCTCGCCGACGACAAGGTGGGCAGCCTCTTCCGCGTCCACGTCGGCGGCCCCGACGTTCCGGACGGCGCCAGCTACTTCCTCCCGCTCAGCAAGGCGCAGAAGACCGCCCTCTACGACTTCCTGCCCGGCTACTGCGGCTGGGAGTGAGGCTCAGCCGAAGAGCGGCCCGAGCGCGGCCCGGGCGAGCAGGAACCCGACGATGCCCACGGCCCACGCCGTGGCGCTCGCGGCGTGCTTGACGAGCCAGCCGTCGAGGAGGGCCAGCGGTCGCGCCACCAGAGGAGCGGCGAATACGCGCGCGGCGGTGAGCAGGAGCGCCGGAGCGATCATCACCGCGCAGTAGCCGAGCACCCACAGTCCCGACACCGGCCAGTCCGGCCCCTGCGTCCCGATCACCCCGATCGCGGCGAGGTAGGGGAGCATCGAGGCGGCCTCGACGAGCCCTGCGAGGACCGCCAGCGCGGCGAGCGCGGAGGCCGATCCGGACTCGGAGGCGACCGCCCGCTCGCGCCAGCGGAGCAGGCGTCGCGGGGGTTCCGGCGCCTCGATCCGCTGCTTGCCCGATCCAGGCGGATCCAGCTTGAAGCTCCACGCGAAGAGACCGACACCGACGAGCAGCTGTCCCCACAGGAACGGGCGCGAGTCGCGCAGCCCGGTGAGCGCGTCGGCCACGGCCGAGCCGCCCAGGAGGATCGCAATGCCGAGCAGCGCGTAGAACCCGGCGATCGCGCCCAGGTAGACCAGGATCCGTCCGGGCCGCACCCGGCCGGGCGCCATCAGCAGCCACACCGGGATCAGCAGGGTGCCGAAGCTGGTCGAGTCGATCAGTGCCAGCACCGCCAGTGCGACGTACGTCGCGGTGCCGCCCAGATCGCCGGTGAGTGGGCCGAGGTCGATGTCCATGCCCCGAGGTTCGCGCGCGGCCGGCCGCACGCGCGTCGGTCGAACCGGTGATCCTTCGGCGCGGAGATACATCCTTCGGATGACCCCGAGGAGGCGGCGTACGTGCTGAGATGGTGTCGTGGACCGCCCGACCCTGCTGCAGCAGCTGCCCGCGGCGCTTCTCGGCGGTGGCACGAGCCTGCGCGCCGCGGACCGCCGGCTGGCCTGGCTCGACGCCGTGATCGTCCTCGCCGCCGGTCTCGCGCTGCACGCACTCGGTCAGGTCGGGGGCGTACGCGGTCTGCACCCGTTCGGCATCGACCTGGACAGTGTGCCGACCTGGTGGCATCTCGTCCCCCTCACCCTCGCGGCCGGGGCGCTCGTGCTCAAGCGGCGCCGGCCGCTCGCGGTGCAGACCGTCGTCGCCCTCTGCTTCGGGGCAGATCTGCTGATCGGGAGCAGCATCGCGATGGTGGTGGTGCTCTGGGACGCGCTCTTCGCCGGCCAGCTGCACGGATCGCCGCTGGCGCGACGCATCGCCACCGTCGCCGTCGCGGTGGCCATCGGTGCCGCGGTCGTCGCCTCCGCCGCGGCCACCTCGGACCCGCGCACCCCGGTCGTGCTCGCGCTCACCCTCTTCGCGATCGTCGTCACCCCGATGTGGTGGGGCAGCAACGTACGTCAGGGCAGCGAGCTCGCCGACGCCGCCGACGACCGGGCCCGGCTCGAGCGGGAACGCAGCGCCGCGCTGCTGCGGCTGGCCGACGCCGAGCGGCACGACGCGGTCCGGGCCGAGCGCTCCGCGGTCGCCCGGGACCTGCACGACGTGGTCGCCTCCCACCTGTCCGCCATCGCGCTGACCTCGGGGGCGGCGCTGGCCGGTGAGCACGATCCGGAACGGGACCGGGCGGCGCTGCGGTCGGTGCGGGCCGAGAGCCTGGCCTCGCTCGACGACATGCGCGCGATGATCCGCGTCCTGCGCTCCGACGGCGATCCCGGCGACGCCGAGGACCTCACCGCCGCCTCCCGCGCCGCCAACCTCGGCCCCGTCCTGGAACAGGCGCGACTGGCCGGCCTGCCGCTGCGGGTCGACGACCCCGGCGGGCTCTTGGACGGTGCCGACCTCGCGCTGCCGGTCTCGGTCGACCACGCCGTCTACCGGATCGTGCGCGAGTCTCTGACCAACGTGCTCAAGCACGGCGGCGGCACCACTCATCTGCGTCTGATCCCCAGCGACGCCCTCGAGATCGAGGTGACCGATGCCGGCGCCGCGAAGAAGCCCGCGGCCGAGGCCGGCACCGGCACCGGACTGGTGTCGATGCGCGAACGCGCCGAAGCCCTCGGCGGAACCTTCGAGGCTGGCCCTGACGGCCCCGGCTGGCGGGTCCGGTCGACCCTGCCGCTCCCGGGAGCGAGCGCATGATCCGCGTCCTGCTCGCCGACGACCACGCCGCCATCCGCGCCGGTCTGCGCATGTTGCTCGCCACCGCCGGTGACATCGAGGTGGTGGGGGAGGCCGCCGACGGCGCGACCGCGGTCGCCAACGCGCGGGCTCTGCGCCCCGACGTCGTGCTGATGGACGTACGCATGCCCGGCACCGACGGCGTGACGGCGACCCGCCAGGTCGTCGAGGAGGGGCTCGCCGACGTACTCGTGCTGACCACCTTCGACCTGGACGAGTACGTCTTCGGTGCCCTCCGCGCCGGCGCGGCCGGCTTCCTGCTCAAGTCGGCGGAGGCGTCCGACCTGGTCGACGCCGTCCGGCACGTCGCCGCCGGCGACGGTGTGGTCGCCCCGGAGGTGACCCGCCGGGTGCTCGCCGAGCTCGCCGGCGCGCCGGACCGATCCGTCCCGGCGTCGACGGCCGCCGTACCACTTCCTGAAGACCTCACACCCCGGGAGAGGGACGTACTCGCGGCCCTGGGACAAGGCCTGTCCAACGCCGAGATCGCCCAGCGGCTGGTGATCTCCGAGGCGACCACGAAGACCCACGTCTCCCGCGTCCTGGCGAAGCTCGGGGTCGCCTCGCGGGTCCAGGCGGCGATCGTGGCCCGCGAGGCGGGCATCGTCTGAAGACGCGCCCACACCCCAGAGTTCACCGGTTCGTGACCTTCGGAGCCCCCATCCGGACGCGCCAGGTAGCAGAATTACCAACCGTCCGTAACGCACACACTGGAGGATTCATGTCCGGGAAGAACCGCTCCGTGCTCACGATGATCAAGCTGCTCCTCGCAGGTCTCGTCGCCACCACCAGCCTGCTCGGTGGGAGCGTCGCGCTCGCTCCTGCCGCCCAGGCCGACTGGATCGAGAGCTGCACCCACAAGGGCTGCGCCGAGGCCCTCGACTCCAACGAGGTCTGGGCCTCGCTGGGCTACCCGTCCAACCGTGGCTGGCACGACTGGCCGCCGACCGGCACCTGCAACTTCTCCGGTGGCACCTACAACAACTACGAGGGCGAGCTGCCCTCGGGCCACTCCTACCTCGAGTTCGACGTGACCCCGCGCGAATGCGGTGCGCAGCGCCAGTCCTACCGGCTCGTGGTCGACACCACAACGGGTGACGTCTACTTCACTCCCGACCACTACAGCACCTTCTACTTCCTGGTCTGAGTGTTCCGGAAACGGGCCTCTGACCTGGGCAGACACGGCATCGCCGGCCCAGGTCGGAGGCCCGTTCGTACGCTTGGAGGTCCCTGAGACCTCGCTGAGACGCCGCTGAGACGCCGCAAACACGGGTCCGAGGATCGCGAAGGGCGTGGGAGCCCGCCGTACTCTAGGGACGTTTGTGACCGCGGGAGGGGACATCTTGAGCTGGCAGGGCAATCCGCCTTACATACCCACGCCGACGCCGAAGAAGAAGCGTGGAAGGAAGGTCTTGAAGGCCTTCTTCATCGTGATTCTGGTGGGCGCGCTGATCGGCGCCCTGGGTGTGATCGTGGCCTACAACGCCATCCCGATCCCCAGCGCCAACGCCGCCTACGAGAAGGAGACCTCCTTCGTCTACTACCGCGGCGGCAAGGACGAGCTCGGGCGCTACATCGCCGACTCGCAGGACCGCGACTCGCTGCCCTATGACGAGATCCCGCAGTTGATGAAGGACGCCGCGGTCGCCGCGGAGGACCGTACGTTCTGGACCAACAGCGGCATCGACATCAAGGGCATCATGCGCGCGGTGGTCAACAACAACACCGGAGGCGCCCAGTCCGGCGCCTCGACGATCACCCAGCAGTACGTCAAGAACCTCTACCTCACCCAGGAGCGCACTTACACCCGCAAGGTGAAGGAAGCGGTCATCTCGCTGAAGATCAGCCGGCAGAAGTCCAAGGAGGACATCCTCGCTGGCTACCTCAACACCATCTACTTCGGCCGTGGCGCCTACGGCATCGAGGCGGCATCGAACGCCTACTTCGACAAGCCGGCCGCGGAGCTCACCCTCCAGGAGGCTGCCGCGCTCGCCGCGATCCTCAACGACCCCAACGACCTCGACCCGAGCAACGGCGAGGAGGCGGTCGCCGAGCTCGAGGGCCGCTACCGCTACGTCATCAACTCGATGGTCAAGATGGAGATGGTCGACGCCGCCGAGGGGGAGAAGGCCAAGGAGTCGCTGCCGAAGTTCAAGAAGCCGCGCTCCGACAGCCGCTACGGCGGGCAGAAGGGTCACGCGCTCAAGCTTGTCCGCGACGAGCTCCTCAAGCTCGAGGACGAGCAGGGCAACCCTCTGGTCACCGAGGACGAGATCAACGGCGGCGGGCTCCGCATCACCACCACGCTGACCAAGAAGACGATGCGGACTGCGGAGCAGGCGGTCAACGACGTACGTCCGGACGACAAGAAGGCGTACATCGAGGGCGATGTGAAGGACGAGCTCCACGTCGGTGCGGCGACGGTCGACGTCAAGACCGGCGCCCTGCGCGGCTTCTACGGTGGCCAGGACTACCTGGAGTCCCAGATCAACTGGGCCGCGAGCAGCGCCACGATGGCCGGGTCGACGATGAAGCCGTTCACCCTCGCCGCGGCCCTGAAGTCGGGCTACTCCCTCAAGGACACCTGGAATGGCAACTCGCCGATGGAGTTCCCCGGCGGGGTGAACGTACGCAACTCCGGCCAGAGCGCCGCCGACCCGAACGGCCACAGCTACGGCTCCAACGTCAGCAGCCTCCAGGCGATGGAAGACTCGATCAACACCGCCTTCGTCGAGATGTCCGACTCGCTGCCCAACGGCAGCAAGGACGTCTACGACATGGCCGTACGCTCCGGCATCCCGCGCGGCGACCGCAGCGACCCCGCCTACCCGGGCATCCCGATGAAGTCCGGTGCGGACATGGAGCCCAACGACTTCCTGATGACCCTGGGGAAAGCCACCATCAGCCCGATCAACATGGCCAACTCCTACGCCACGATCGCGAACGGTGGAGTGCACAACGACGTCTACGTCGTCTCCAAGGTCGTTGATGCCGACGGCACCGTCATCTACGAGCACGACGACTCCGCTGGCGGGAAGCGGGCCATGGACGAGGACGTCGCAGCCGACACCTCGTACGCCCTCCAGCAGGTCGTCTCCAGCGGCACCGGCCAGGCCGCCAGTGCCGTGGTCCAGCCGGCCGCGGGCAAGACCGGCACCGCGACCAACGCCGAGGACGAGGTCTCCTCGGCTTGGTTCGTCGGCTACACCCCGCAGCTCTCCACCGCTGTCGCCTACAGTCGCGGACAGGGCAGCGGCGCCCTCGACGGCTGGCTCGACACCTTCTTCGGCGCCGACTACCCGGCCGACACCTGGGTCGAGATCATGGGACAGTTGACCGACGAGCTCGACTACGAGGAGTTCCCGCCGCCGGCCGGGCTCGACGGTGACGCCCCGGAGTCCGGCCACGCGCCGTACGTCCCGCCGAGCCCGGATCCCGAGCCGACCGAGGAGCCGGAGCCGTCGAACACGCCGCCGCCGTCCCAGGAGCCGACGCCGACGCCCACGCCGACACCCACCCCGACGCCGACCCCGACGCCTACTCCGACGCCGACCAAGACGCCCGGTCCTCCGGACCCCGACCCCGACGACCCCGAGACCGAGCCCGGCCCGCTCTGAGACGACTGAGCGGCGGGGATATGGGCGAACGGCAGCGGGATGATGACACGGTGCTGCTCGAGATCCGTGGCCACAACCTTCCGGGCCGGACCTGGCATCTCGACGACGGTCCGTGCCACAACGTCCATGTCGGCATCCAGCGGGGAAAGCACCCGGTCGACCTGGTGCCCGGCGACAGTGAGAGCGCGGTCTGGAAGATCGAGATCGAGCTCCTCGATGTCGACGCGGGTCTCGACTTCCGCGGCGACGCGGTGCAGGGCAGACGTGGAGCCAGGTTCGTCTATCTGACTTGGGGTGACGTGGGCGGCGACGGGTTCACGATGTTCCGTCGCGCCAAATTGATGCTCGACGACCTCGTCCCACTGGTGGCGTCCGGCCGGACCGGTCAGCACGTCATCGCCACCGTCGACCTCACCGATGAGTGCGGTGGCCCGCGATGCGCTCGACTGGCCGCACCGGCCCTCCAGCTCCGAAACAGATGACGTGTCAACGCTTGCTGGGGGACCTCAGTTCCCACGACCTTGCCCGACACGGTTAGATAGTGCCCGTGTCTGTGATCGCCCCCGTCGACGTCCACGATGACACCGCTCTGAAGGCTTGGTACGCCGTGGAGGCGGCATCGATGGCCTTCGATCGACCCTACGCGTCGCATCGCACCTTCGAGGCGCTCGCAAACTCCGTGCGCACCCCGCACGACCACGGCCGCCGCGTACTCCTCGCCGCGAAGGAGCAGGGCGAGACGATCGGCATCGCTGAGCTCGACCTCCCCGAGGAGGAGCGGAGCCACGTCGTCGAGCTGGGCATCCACGTCCTCCCCGTGCACCGCTGGCGCGGGGTCGGCACCGAGCTGTGGAGAGCCGCCGATGACGTACGCCGCACCAGCGGCCGAACCCTGACGACCGCCGAGGTGACCATCCCCCCTAAGTCGTCCCTGGCCTTCGCTCGGGCGCTCGGCTTCAAGTCCGTACGCCGTGAGGACCACCTCGCCGCCGACCTCCCGCTGCCACACAAGCCCTTCAACGTGCTCGGCTACGAGCTCCTGATGTGGGAGGACCGGACCCCCGAGGACCTGCTCGCCCAGTTCGTCGGCCTGCGCAACCAGATGGGCAAGGAGATGCCGGGCAAGACCGAGCAGGACATGGTCGCCCACACCGCCGACCGCATCCGCTCGGCCGAGAAGAGCACCGCCCGCTCCTACGACCGCATCACCGCCGCCGCCCGCGAGATCCTCACCGGCGAGCTCGTCGGCTACTCGGTCATCTTCCTGGCCCACGGCAGCGACGAGGCCATCCAGGACGACACCTTCGTCAAGACCGCCCACCGCGGCCACAAGCTCGGCCTCGCCCTCAAGGTCGCCACCCTCGCCGCCGTCCAGCGCGACCACCCCGAACGCACCAGCATCCACACCTGGACCGACCCGTCCAACGACGTGATGCAGCGCATCAACAGGCAGTTCGGTTTCCGCAAGATCGAGCTCATGCACGAGGTCCAGCGCACCGACCGCTGGTAACTACATCTCGCCGTGCCTGACGAGCCTCTTCGCCTCCGGGTCCTCGGATCTGCGACGCCCTACCCGAGTGTGGACAACCCGTGCTCGGGCTATCTGGTGTCCGGCGGCGGCTCGCGGATCTGGGTGGATGCCGGCAGCGGCACGCTCGGCCCTCTCCAGCAGTACGTACGGCTCGACGAGCTCGACGCCATCTGGATCTCTCACCTACACGCTGATCACAGCGCGGACCTGCTCACGGCCTACTACGGCGCCCTGTACGCGGACCTCCGGCTGACCGCTCCCGTTCCCCTCTACGGACCTCCCGGCATCGCCGAGCGGCTGGCGGGATTCCTCACCAACACATCCGCCCGCAGCCCGATCGAGTCCGCGTTCGCGGTCACGGAGCTGAGCGATGGACATCAAGCCACCGTCGGCTCTCTCGAGCTGACCACTCGGGCGGTGGTTCACGACGTCCCAGCTTTCGCCGTACGCATCGAGACGGCCGGCCGATCGTTGGTCTACTCCGGCGACACCGCTCCCTGCCAGAGCCTCACCGAGCTGGCCGAGGACTGCGACGTACTGCTGTGCGAGGCCGAGAACACGCAGGCACCCACCGACGGCGATCAGGTGCACCACACCCCGGAGGACGCAGGCGACACCGCGACCGCAGCCCGAGCGGGTCGCCTGATCGTCACGCACGTCGGCCGGTCCCTGACCCCGAAACTGGCGGTGGCACGGGCGGCGACCCGGTTCGACGGGCCGGTCGACCACGCCGACCCCGGCGCCACCTTCACGATCGGCTAGGCGCCGACAACCACCGGTCCGGCCGTTGGCAGCCCGGACAGTTCGCGTAGGCCGTGCGGGGCTCGAACCCGCGACCCAAGGATTATGAGTCCTCTGGCAACGCCCCACTGACCTCGAACTTTGCAGGTCGTAACTGATCCCTGGACGTCATCCGTACGTGAGTCATGCTGCCGAATCCATGCATCACCCGTCCTTGTGGCCATGCACTCCGGCGTTTCCGCACCGAACTGTCACTCACCTGACGCGCGCTACGGCGTTGCGCGCGGCGATAAAGGACACTCAGGACGTGCACCAGCTGCGTGGTGATCCCCAGACGATGTCGCCTCCGTACTCTGCGTTCGTATCCCCGACCGTAGAGACGGCTTCAAGGCGAAGGCGGAGGACGCCCGTGACGTCGAGCTTGGCGGTAAGTGGCTTGCCAAGTGCGGTCTGCCCGATCACATGCTCAACGTCGTCAGTCCATACGGCGACCCTAGCCCCAGACTTGGGCGGCGCGGTGTCATCGACGCCGACTGTGACCTCGAAACGTTGACATTTCAACCCGAGGTTGTAGTCAATCCAGTTTGCCTCGCCAAACGTCTGGCCGAAGGTGATGGACTTTACGTACGTTTCGCCGCGCATTGAGGACACCACATCGTCCTCGAGCCACCCAACGTTGGCCGCGGCGTACTCGTGCTCGTTGAGGTAGACCCACCCAGACCCGGCGGTAGGGACTGCCGTCGTGGAACTTGCGCCGTCTGACGGAGTTTCCTGTGGGGATCGGGTAACCGTGGGATCGGCTGTCGCTGAGGACTCGCTGCTCCCGCTGGGTGCAGCGCCACCGCTTCCACTCGGATCGAGATACGGAGCAACCACCGTCGCAGCGGCGCCCAGCACACCAACAAAGAGCACAACCCCAGTTCCGATGAGCCATCGTTTGCGACTGGATTCAGATGTGGAGGTCTGAGCGCTGTGGGCGGATTGCCCTCCGATCCGCGGCGGTGGCGGGCCCTTCGTTGTCATGGTCGTGGACGTTAGCGAGACATCGTCTTGCTTCTGGTCGATCCGAAGCGTTCCGGCAAATCCCGCGCTGAAAGTACCTAGAATTGATGGGCGGGATCCGCAGTGACGCAGCGGCCCAGAGGTTCGATTGGCGCCGTCCGATCTGGGCGTCACTTCATGGCTGACGGCAACCGGTCCCTCTTTCGCTCAACGGCAGAGAGGCTCGTTGCCATGCTCGTACTAATCATCGCGATGATCGCGCGTCCAGCACCGATTGCTGCGCCATGGAGTCCGACGGTTGTTTGATCCACGGACACAGTCCTGCGGCTAGAGCGATTGGCAGTTGGGACTTGTATATGAGTGCCTCTTGCTAGGCAGAGCAACAGAGCGTGATGCGGGGCCTACCACCGCTGGCGCTCTGGTCAGGACGTGTGGGCACACCGCTCCGCGGCGGCGAGCGTGGAATGCACAGGTGCGGCTGTGCCCCGGACGGCAGGCAGGTGTCGGCCGAAGCGCAGACGCAAACCGGCAATTGAGTAGGCCGTGCGGGACTTGAACCCGCGACTGGAGAATTATGAGTTCCCTGCTCTAACCAACTGAGCTAACGGCCCGGGCAGATCCTAGCGGCACGACGCGGACACTACGCACGCACTACGCGGCTTCGTCGTCATCAGCGAGCGCCTGCTCGATTCGCGTGCGCGCTGCCTCCTCTTGGCCGTCGACGGCGTGGGCGTACACCGTCAGAAGGACCGACACGCTGTGGCCCGCCCACTTGGCCACGAGGGGCGGTGGGGTGCCTGCTGCGAGCCAGGTCGAGACGGCGGCGTGCCGGAGGTCGTAGGCCCGGCGCGCCAGCGGCGACTTCTGCTCGTCCTCGGTGAACGCCTCGGTGCGAGCGTTCTTCATCACCCGGCCGACAGCGGAGAGTGGAACCGGTCGCGAGAGCGACTTGGGCAGTGTGTGGCCCCACTTGCCCACACGTGTGACGAATAGCCGGCCGTCCGGCCCAGTCTCGTACGTATCCAGGTGCCGGCGCAGCATCTCCACAAGCGGAGGAGGAAGGGGGACCGGCCGGGTGGACTTCCGCGCGCGGTGCTTCAGGCCACGCTCTTCGCCGAGTTCACCGTCGTCGGTCCAGCCCTTGCCCGGGTCCTGGTAGGAGCCGGCGAGTAGCGCTTCGCCCCAGCCGGCCTCCGGCAGCGTGAGGTCTTGGCGGTGCAGGTCGCGCACCTCGGCCGGACGCATCGCGCCGTAGTAGATGCACCCGATGAACGCCTCTAGCTCGGGCTCGGAGGCTCGGACTGCCGCGAGGATCCGCTTCGCCTGGCGGTGGTTGACGACGACACGTGTGTCGAGCTCCTCGACGTCGCGGGCTCGCTTGACCTTGACTCGCTGGAGCGGGTTGGAGTCGAGATGCCCGAGCTCCACGGCGTAGCCGATCGCACTGGACAGGGCTGCGCGCTTGCGGTCGGTGTTCTTGGCGGCCGCCGGCCGACCGTCAAGCTTTAGCGAGATCGCCAGCAGCACCTGGCGAGTCGTCGCTGTGTCAGCGAGGTCCTCGACGAGCCGGACCCGCTTGGAGATCCACGCGATCGCCTCCCGAACCTGCTCGGGCGGCTCAGGGTTCGCGGCGCGAGCTCGAGGTGGCTTCCGGCGACGGCGGCGGTTACGACCGCGGCTGTCCTGGCCAGTTGCTTGGCTCTCGCTGTCGGCGTCGAGCTCGAATGTGAAGCGGACCCCTGGTAGCGAGGCAGAGTCGGTTGCAACTCGCCGGACGCGCCGGTCTGCGTGCACTAGAACTGCTGCGGCAGCGAGCACGGCCTCAAGCTCGTCGAGGTCCGGCCTCGTCATGACCGTGCGGCAGTCGCAGAACCACGTGGTCACTCGCTGCAGCGTACGCGGCGGCCTGGACGCCACTACACAAGGCTCATTACGGAACGGTACGCCGCGGCTCATGCCACTGAGCGAGCTACGCGCGAACAAACGTCTTGCGGTCTTGAATCCCCGCAGGAAGATCTCTCGAATGACTTACCAGTCGTCGCGAACATGAACTCCGTACTGACTGAGCTAGGTGCTCCCGTCGGACGGTCGTCGAACGATAGTAAGACCCCGTTCTCTACTTTCAAGATCGTTCCGCGAAGTCTCGCCGAAGTGTCAAGTGCTAGCAGATCCCCAATTCGAGGTACAAGGCACCGTAACGCGCGTATCACACGTGCGAATTTCCCAGAATTCCAGAACGGAGCGCAGAAAAGCAGGCCTGATATGACCCAGGGAGCTGGAGCCTGGTCGCTTGGCTACGATGAGGACTAGGTCCCGATCTCTTGTGGAAGTGCCAAATCTGAGTCGCTCATTACTGCTATCTCATGGAGGAAGTCATGGCTGGAGAGTCGGACGCTGAGCGGGCTGAAGCAGCTGCGCGCCGCGCAGAGCAAGCCGCTCGCAACGCTCGCGAAGCGGCGGAAAAAGCAGCCCGAGAGGCGGCGAATAAGAACCTTGAAACGAGAGATGCTGGGCGCGGAGACGACGGCGAAAATCCCGGGAAGGTGACACCGTAGAGCCATGATCCCGGAAAGCCTTGCAACCTTCTATGCGCTACTAGCGTTGGTGGCGCCTGGATTGATGTTTCAGGTCGTATCTGAAAGATCGCGTCCATCATCCGAACAGAGCGCGTTTCGTGAAGTGAGCGTAGTTGCCACCTCGAGTCTGATCTTTACGACCACGTCCGTCCTTATACTTGGCGCTTTTAGTAGGATTCGCCCATCGTGGTTCGTTGACCTGCCTAAGTGGGTATCTGATGGAAGTGTTTACGCTTCAAACAATCTCTGGCTGGTCGCTAAGTCTGTTGGTTTAGAGGTCGGCATTGCTGTCGGCCTTGCAGCCTTAGCCGCTTGGATCCTTGGCAAACGCTCGACGGCGAGCAAGGCGCCCATCGCGAAGACTAGCGTCTGGTATCAGGCTTTGAAGGCGGACAAGCCAGAGGACAAAGCTTCTTGGGTACTCGCTGAACTTCTGGACGGAACACGCGTCTGGGGATATGTTCACTACTTCACGATCGAGGATTGTGGAAATGATCGCGATATCTCATTTAAAGGCCCTGGGCTTACAGTCCAACGCGGCGGGAAGAAGAGTCGTCCAGTTCGAGAAGACTATTACAAATACTTTGTGGTGAGTGCGGGGCAAGTGCGTTTCTTGAAGGTTGCCCACGAAAAAAAGAAGTCCTAAACGGGCCCAGCCACGGCTGGCGCCAGCACGTCCAATCCTCGTTCTTCTCCTGGGGGCGTTGAGTCGCGGGGACGCACGGTAGATCGCCGCACGTAGGACACCGCCTGATCGTCGTCGAACCACTTCCTGGTGCGCTCCGCTCGTACGTTCCAGCTCGGCCACCTGACGGTGAAGTGGCAACGAGCTTCTGAGGCCGGCTCGCGCGCTGGACAGCCTGGGCGCCCTTATTGTGAATGGCGCCTTCTATTTTCCCCTAATGTCCCGTGCGACAGCGACGGAGTCCGCCAACTCAGATGACCATCCCGGCCGCCAGGTTGTCAGCAGTCCAGCGGCAACCCATAGAACACTAACGAGAACTAGGTAGCCGGCGGCGACGCCTAGGTCGACTCCCACCCATTGGATGACGAGCAAGAACAGGAGAGGCGCAACTGCAACAAATGTGCGGAGCAGTCTCGAGCCCCAAGACCTCTGATTGCCGGATTCCTTGCGGTACTCGTCGTCTGTGAGTGGGAGCTCATCGAAGTCGCCGCGCGCGATAATCCCTATCAAATCGTCTAGGTCAGACGTGACTTGCGCACGCGTGTCAGCTTTGGGTGTCGCGATCTGACCTCGAATACTTACGAGATGAGCGGCGGCCATGTTGAACCGACGAGTGGCTACTGCGTCCATCTCTTCTGATAGGCCAAGATGTTGTGGGACCACCTCCGCCAGCTCCGATGCCGCATCTTCGAGGTATTCCATCGCCAGACAGCGACTCTGGATATCCCATGCGGTCAGAATCGCGTCAAGCGCGTAACCGATCGAAACGACCACCGACGTGATCGGGTAGGTCCTCAACCAATTCTTCTCCGGTCTATCAAACAGAATCCAGCCGGTGATCCTTCGGGCCGCCACAGCGACCATCCATGTTGCCAACCCAGCGGTGGCACCCATAGCTACTGCTAATGCCGCGTTCCATGAATCGTATTTAAGGATTCCGAACGCCGTAATCGCAAGGCAAAGAATTCCCGATAGAATCACGATGCGGTACGGAATGGCCGCAAATTTTCCGACAACGTTTGTTGCAGCAATTAACAAGGTGCCCAAAAATAGAGGACCGACGACTGCAAAACAACCGGCAACTTCGAGTTTCCACATCTCGGGAAAGGGTGCCGGGAGTCTGCTGAAGAGCGCCAGTATGACGACGGCGACCAAGACGAACTGGGCGTATAGAAGCCTTTGCGTAGATGCCAGCGAAAGTCCCCGAATTGACATTTCTGCTGTGTAGAAGTTTGTCAGCGACGTGGCGACCGCCCTTCGCGTCTCCAATGAGACCCCGTGGCCTGTGTCAAGAACACCATCTTGAAGTTCCTCACGGGTGAGGCGTGCCGCGGAAAGACGCAACTTGCGAATCTTCCGTTCCTCCCTGGAATCCAGCCAGGATGGCAGTTGCCCGTATCGGAGTCGGTCGGAGACCGGGTTGCTACCGTCAATCACAATTGATGATCGTTGCGCAGGTCAACACGTTCCGCAAGCACTGTTTGAGTTCACACCGCAGCGCAAACCTGCGCGGTCGAACGAAGGGTGCTGTCAGGCCGAGCGGGTCCTGCTCTCTTTGGATACCCAGGGCCCGGCGGGCGGAGTGGCCGAGTTTGAAGCACTGGCGGACATGCAGATGTCGGGGATCAGTTGGCTTCGAGCGGACGAACGGTTGGGGCGCAGCGACAGGACGGACACGGAGACGTGAATAGTACGTAGACCCGTGGGGAGGGTTGTCGAACCTTTGTGCGATCTTGACAGAATCAATCGCTATCTGACCTGGACAAATGCCATTCATGCTGTTGAAACCCGCGTCGTGCCGCGACGTGTGAGAGATGGCCCGTTCGGCATTATGAGTCCTCTGCTCTAACCGACTGAGCTAACGGCCCGCGCAGATCCTAGCGGGCGCGTACGGGGGATCGGTCACTCGGCGATGATCGAGACCTTCCCGCTCGACATCCGCCCATGGCTCAGTCGTCGTAGTCGACGGCGACCATCGGCGTGGTCGGGCGGGACTGGCAGGTGAGCACATGTCCGGTCTCGACCTCGGCAGAGGACAGGGCGAAGTTCTGCTCCATCGCGACCGACCCCAGCGTCACCTTGGCCTTGCAGGTGCCGCAGGCTCCGCCGAGGCAGGCGTACGGCGCCTCGAGCCCTGCCTTCAATGCGGCCTCGAGAACGGTGTCGCCGGCAGCCAACGAGACCTCGTGCTGTCGGCCGCGCAGGCCGACGGTGACGGTGGCCGGGGCGAAGCCGTCGGCGACCCGGGGCTTCTGAAAGCCGTGGAAGAGCTCGACGTGGACCCGGTCCGCCTCGGCGCCGCGTTCGAGAAGCAGGTCGTGTAGGTCGGCGACCATCTCGACCGGTCCGCACAGGAACCACTCGTCCACCGAGGCCGCGGCCAGGTGCGCCCCGAGCCACCGATCGACCTTGGCCCGGTCGATCCGACCGCGCAGATGGGCCGGGTGCCGAGGGTCGCGGGAGCGTACGTGGATGATCCGGAGCCGGTCGGCGTATCGCGCCTCGAGGTCATCGAGCTCGTCGCGGAACATCGTGCTGTCCGCGTCCTGGTTGCCGTAGATCAGGGTGAAGCGGCTCTCGGTCTCGACGGCAAGCGTCGTCTGCAGGATCGAGAGGACCGGGGTGATTCCGCTGCCGGCGGCGATCGCCACATAGCTCCTGGCGGCGAGCGGGTCGACCGCGGTCCCGAACGACCCGGTCGGAGTCATCAGCTCGAGAGTGTCCCCGGCCTCCAGCTGTTCCATCGCGAAGGTGGAGAAGGCCCCGCCCGGGATGTGCTTGACGGCGATCGCCAGGGTGTCGGAGGTGGCCGAGGAGCAGATGGAGTAGTTGCGACGTACGCCCTCGCCACCGAGGTCGGTGCGGACGGTGACGTGCTGACCGGGTTCGAAGGAGAACTTCTCGCGCAGCTCGTCAGGCAGGTCGAAGCGGATCAGCACGCTGTCGTGGGTCAGCCGGTCGACGCCGGCGACCGGGACCTGGTGGAACTCTGCGGCGCGAGCCGAGGATCGCCTCGGCATCCGCACCGGGAGGAGCCGGGCCATCTTGCCGTTCAGCGTCTTCCACTCGCGGTACTCCTCCGCGTCGAGCTGATGGCCGAAGACGGTGCCGATCGCCGCATCCCGCTCGAGGTAGGCCTCTTCGTTGCGGCGCCAGGCCGCGACGTAGCGGTAGAACGGGATCGAGGGATGCAGGTGGTGGACGAGGTGGTAGTTCTGCGAGAGGAGCAGGGGAGTCAGGACCCATTCGGAGCCGACCCGGTTACGGGTGGCGCGGTAGCGGTTCTCCTGCTGGGTGTCCTCGAGGTCGTGGTGCGGCAACCAGTCGAACCACCAGGCCAGCACGAACATCGCGAGCCGCTCGGGGATCAGATACAGGAGCGCCAGCGTCCACAGATGTCCGGTGAAGCCCGCGGCGACGATCACGGCGATCGTCGTGCTCATCAGGAAGACCGTCTCGAGCACCTCCGCCCGCGGACGCCGCCGAACATTGCGCACCAGGAAGGACAGGTACGGCACGTCCATCAGCGGGAACCGGAACGGAACCTGCCACCACGGAGCGCCGCTGACGAAGTGGTCGGGGTCGTTGTCGTCGTCGTTGGTGTTGCGGTGGTGCTCGATGTGGATGAACGCGAACGACCTGAACGAGATCAGCGGCGAGACGAAGAGCATCGCGACCCGGCCGAAGGCCACGTTGACCCAGCGGTGGGTGCTGATCGAGTAATGCGCGGCGTCGTGCAGCACGGTGAACAGCACGAAGATCGCCGCTGCACTGAGCAGGACCGTCACCGGGACGGGAAGCCGTTCGGCCAGCGCCGCCCAGGTCGAGACCGCGAAGACCGCGATCGCGCCGGAGAAGATGCCCACGATGGGCCAGGAGATCGTCGGGACCTTCTCGCCCGGGTCGGGGAGCGCATGGCGGGTGGCTGCGGGTTGCTCCGTCGTAGTTGACATGCTCGAAACGTACGAACCGCGAGCAGCACCCCGCGAGAGGTGCCGAGCCCATGTCGATGTGCGCCCAGCACATCCGGGTCACATCCCGGTCAGGCCCGGTCAGGCTCCGGTGCGAGCACGAGCGGACCCAGCACACCCACCAGACGCAACGCGGCATGCAGCTCGGCAACCCGCTCGTTCGCGGGAAGCCCGCGTCGTTCCTCGGCCCGGCGAACACGCTGCAGCACCGTGTTGCGGTGTACGCCGAGCTCGTCGGCCGCGGCCGCCAGGCCACCCTGTGCGTCGAGCACCGCGAGCAACGCCCGCCGCTCTTCCTCCTCGCGGCGCCCGGTGACCGCCAGTCCACCGAGCTCGGTCGCGACGAAGGCGCGGGTCAGGTCGAGGTCGCCGCTCATCGTGTCCACCAGCGCCAGCTCCGCGTACGGCGTGACTGCTGCACCGCGACCTGCGAGCTCGATGATCCGCCGGCCGCGCTGCGCCTGGACATGAGAGTCCCGGAAGCCGGCGGCACCCTGGGCCGGCGTGCCGAGCGTGGCCCGGACCGTGTCCGGGATCTTCCCGGCCAAAGGCTTGAGGTCCGTCGGTGCGACGTCAGGAGCACCTGTCGTGGAGACCCAGCCCCACAGTGCCCGAGCGCCGTCCGGGACGAGCAGGGGATGGGGTGAGCCGAAGTGGGCCCCCACGGTCTCACCCACCCGCGCCAGATCGACGTCGTCGCTGTCGGTCCAGCAGACGAAGCCCGTCTGCCATCCGGTGAGCCGGTGGGACAAGGTGCGCTCCGCGCGGCGCAGGTCGATCCGTCCACCGGCGATCAGGGTGCGGACCGCATCTGTCCGCGCAGCGCGCGCCTGGGTCTGGATCCGGTCGAGCTCTGCTACGTACTCGGCGGCGACCTCGCTGGAGATGCGGTCGACGTAGGCGAAGGCGTAGTGCTGCAGGTGTGCCACCACCGCCAGGGCGAGGGCCGGGTCCGGCATCGAGTCGTTGATCCCGGTGAGGATCCGTTCGCTGAAGTAGGCATGGCCGATCCGGTAGAAGCGCAGCATCACATCGACGCTGTAGCCGCGTCCGGCCATCGCGCGCGCATGCTCGAGCGCGGTGACCGGCGCGGAGGCCGCGCTCACGTCGATACCGTGCCGCACCATCGACAGCGCGGCTTCGAGGTTGGACGAGCACGACCCCAGCGTCAGACCACGAAGCTCCTCATCAGCGCTCGCCTCCGGGATCCGCTCGAGGATATAGGCGAGCATGTCATCGGCGTACGACGCCACATGCCCCAGCAGGTCGGCAGCGGTGCGGCGCAGCTCGATCACCACCGACTCCGGCAGGTCTTCCTGCTGTCCCGCGCTGACGTCCATGCCCGGAGACTATCCAGCGCTCTGCCCCGGTGGGTGGCACGAATTCAGACATGCAAGGTATGTCGCGTGGCGCGACGGGTACCTCCGGGGGTACGTGGGCGGTTGGAGGGCCGCCCGAGGAGGGAGCACCAACATGTCTGTCACCACACGCGTGGGCACCGCTGTCGCGGCGGGGTACGTGCTCGGGCGATTCAAAAAGCTTCGACTCGCCGTGATCGTCGGGTCGGCGCTCAGCAACAGCGCCGTTCGCGACCGCAGCCTCGAGCTGCTGAAGATCGGTACTCAGAGCCTTGGCGGCTCGCCGGACGTACAGAAGCTCGGACAGCAGGTCAGCGGAAAGCTCGTCACGGCTGGTAAGGCGGCCGCGGTCGCCGTGGCCGCGGGCCAGATCGACAAGCTCAGCGATCGGTTGCACGAGCGGAGCACGCTCTGGAGCGCGTCGTCGTCCGATGAGGACGCCGACCAGGACACCGACGAGGACACCGACGAGGTTCCGGAGGACGAGGAGCCCGAGGACGAGTACGAAGCCGAAGACGAGGCCGAGGGTGAGGAGCCTGAGGACGAGTACGAGGAAGAGCCTGAGGACGAGGCTGAGGAGGAGCCCGAGGACGAGGACGACGAAGAGGCTGAGGAAGAGCCCGAGGACGAGTACGAAGACGAGCCCGAGGACGAGGCGGACCAGCAGGACGAGGACGACGAAGAGGAGAAGCCGCGCCGGCGCGCGCGGAGCTCCCGTCGCCGGCGCGCAGGTGCGCCGACAGGAGGTGCCTGAGTCATGACGGAACAGACTCACAAGAAAGCGGCAGCCGACACGGAGGACTCGGGCCTTCTGTCGCAGCTCCCCGTCGATCGGCTGCGTAAGGAGGCCCTGGGCCTCAGCCGCGCCTTCGGGAAGCGGAGCCTGAGCAAGCTGGGCAGCGGCGTCGAGGGGCTCACTGACCGACTGACCGGCTTCGCCGACGGTGTCCCCACGAAGAAGACCGTGAAGGCGGGGGCGAAGGCGGCCGTCGACAAAGTCACGGCTCCGGTCGGCAAGGTGAAGAACACCACCGCCCAGGTCAAGGAAACGGCGACTCAGGTCAAGGACACCGTTGACAAGGTCTCGGGCGGTCTCAACAAGAGCGAACAGCCCACCGGCAAGAAGCTCAAGGTGACCAACATCGTCGAGACGGTCGACGTACCCGTCAGTCGGGACGTCGCCTACGAGCAGTGGACCCAGTTCGAGGACTTCCCGTCGTTCATGAAGAAGGTCGAGAACGTCACGCAGGAGGAGGACGAGGTCGTCACCTGGCAGGCCCAGGTGTTCTGGTCCCACCGCACGTGGAAGGCCACCATCCTCGACCAGGTCCCGAACGAGCACATCGTGTGGAAGAGCGAGAGCGAGAAGGGACACGTCGACGGCGCCGTCACCTTCCACGAGCTCGCGCCGAACCTGACCCGGATTCTCGTCTCGCTCGAGTACTACCCGAAGGGCCTCTTCGAGCACACCGGAAACCTCTGGCGGGCCCAGGGGCGCCGAGTACGCCTGGAGCTGAAGCACTTCCGGCGCCATGTGGCCAGCCATACGCTTCTCCACCGCGACGAGATCGAAGGGTGGACGGGCGAGATCCACGACAAGGAGGTCGTGGACGACGGTTCCGGCGGGGGCTCGGAGAACGGGCAGAAGAACAGCTCGGAGAAGTCGTCGTCGGGCAGCAAGCCGGGCAACGGGTCTTCCAACAACAGGTCTTCCGGGAACGGGTCGTCCGGTGACAAGCCGCAGGCGAAGAGGACCACCGCCAAGACCGCAGCCAAGAAGCCGGCGGCCAAGAAGCCGACAGCCAAGAAGACCGCTGCCAAGAAGACCGCTGCCAAAAAGACCACGAGCAAGCGGAGCCCGAGCAAGCAGAGCGCCAGCAAGCAGAGCACGAGCAGGCGTACGTCCTCACGCTCCTCCACGAAGGCATCCTGACCATGGCCGAGAACGACGAACGCCGTGTCCAGGAGCTCGAGCGCGACGTCGAGGAGCTCATGGTGGAGGTCGATCGCTATCGGACGGCCACCGAGGACGCCTTGCAGCAGCTCGACTGGTGCATCGGCTACTTCGTCGGGTGCGGGAAATCGGGCCTGGCGAGGTCGCTCGGCGCCAACCGGGCCTACATCCGCAGGCACGTACTGAAGCGGGCCGAGCAACCCGTGCCCGCCGGCACTCCGGCAGAAAGCGACTGAGTCATGACCATCACCCAGCAGAACCGGTATCTCGACCGCCCGGCGCCGAGCAGTCTCGCCGACGTCATCGACACGATCCTCGACAAGGGTCTGGTGATCGACATCTACGTGCGCGTCTCGCTCGTCGGCATCGAGCTGCTGACGATCGACGCACGCATCGTGATCGCCAGCGTCGACACCTACCTACGCTTCGCCGAGGCGGTGAATCGGCTGGACCTCACCGACACCCAGACGCACGGCATCCCGGAGCTGATCGAGGGGGTGACCGAGTCCGGGGCCAAGGGGAAGACATCCGGCGCGATCGAAGGAGCCAAGGAGAAGCTCGGGAGCATTCTCGGCAGCGACGATGAGGACTCCGACAAGGACGCCGACAAGGACGACGACGAGCACGAAGGTCAGGGTCGCAAGCAGCCGGCTCGACGCACTCGGAAGAGCACGTCAAGGCAGACCAAGGAGAAGGAGGACTGACCGTGCCTGTCCACGTCTACGGAGTCACGGACACCTCGATCACGATCCCCACGGACCGGACGGGGCGGGCGAAACGTCCGCTGCGCCACGTCGACGGCGGCGGCCTTCGGGTGCTCGTCAGCGATGTGGACGACGACTCGCGCGTGCTGCGCGAGGACCTGATGGCACACGCTCATACGCTCGAGGCGGTGGCCACCCTCGGGACGGTGCTGCCCATGCAGTTCGGCGTCGAGATGCCGGACGACGACACCGTGCGCCACGAGCTGATCGAGAGCCGCGGTGACGAGATCCGCCCGCTCCTGGAACGGTTCGAGGGCCTGCTGCAGCTCACCGTCGCGGTCGACCTGATCGAGCAGGAAGCGCTCAAAGAGGTGCTGCGGCGGGACCCCGATCTCGTCGCGCTGCGCGACCACGTACAGCGAGCCGCCCCGCAGGACCGGCACTCGGCGGAGGTACGCCTGGGCGAGGCCATCGCGGCCGCGCTCGAAGCGCTGCGGGCCGAGGTCGGCGACGGCGTCGTCGACCGGATCGCCCCGACCGCCCGTGCCGTCTCTCTCGGCGAGGTCCGCGGAGCGCTGCAGGCCGCCGAGGTGTTCCTGCTGGTCGAGCGCGACCGGCAGAGCGAGCTCGACGCCACGGTCACCACGCTGCGCGATGACCTGGCGCCGCTGGCGTCGCTTCGCTATGTCGGCCCGCAACCGCCGTACGCGTTTCTCGACGCTGCCTCGTCGGGAGAACTCTCATGGGCCTGATCACGCAGCTGCTGACTCTGCCCATCGCGCCCGTACGCGGCGTGGTCTGGGTGGCAGAACAGATTCGCGACGAGGCCGAGAGCCAATACTTCGACCCGGCCACGATCCAAGCCGCGCTCGAGGATGTCGACGCCCGCCGGGAGGCCGGCCTGTTGACCGAGGAGGAGGCCGCCGATCTCGAGGAGGTTCTCGTGCAGCGGCTGATGGCCGGAGGCTGGCATGAATGAGCGCAGCAGACCCACCCTGTCCTCGATCGCCGAGCACGTGCTCGAAGAGCTCGAGGCGCTCGTGGGATGTCCCGCCGAGGGCGTGACGGCAATCCGTCGCGACGACGACGGCTGGGTCGTCAACGCGGACATCCTCGAGTTGGAACGAGTCCCGGAGACGACCGATGTCCTTGCCTCCTACGAGGTGACCGTCGATCCGGACGGCGAGATCACGGGCTATCGCCGTGTCCACCGCTACGTCCGAGCCCAAGTGGAGGAGCGATGACCGAGACTCAGCGCTCACCGATGTTCGTGAGCAACCGGCCCCAGTCCTCACCCGAGAGCCTCGCCGACGTGCTCGAGCGTGTCCTCGACAAGGGCATCGTCATCGTCGGTGACATCCAGGTTCGGCTGCTCGACATCGAGCTGCTCACCATCAAGGTGCGACTCATGGTGGCCTCCGTCGACAAGGCCCGCGAGATGGGTATCAACTGGTGGGAGGGCGACCCGTTCGTCAGCAACCTCGAGGATCAGCAGAAGCAGGACGAGGAGCTCGACCTCCGTCGGCGGCTCGAGGCGCTCGAGCGCAGCGTCGGCGGGCAGAGCGAGATCGTGGAAGATGAGACGAGACGTGAACGTCGATGACGCGACCTTTGTCGTTCATGCGTACGGACTCATCCAGGGTGACGAGCCCCGGCCCATGCCTGACCACGGGATCGCGAACGCGGACATTCGCACCATCCCGTTCCACCGCCTCGAGGTGGTCGTCAGTGATCTGGCGGCCGCGTCCTTCGGCGAGGCCGCCTGGGCGGAGCACGGCGAGGACACCCGTTGGCTCACGCCCGTCGCCGCTGCCCACCACGAGGTGCTCCAGCACCTGGTCGAGCACGGTGACGTGCTGCCACTGCAGCTGCCCGGCATCTACCCGAGCGATGAGGTGCTGGTCGATGCCTTGGACTCGAGTCGCCGGGACCTCGAACGCGCCTGGCGGTTCCTGGCCGGACACGTCGAGTGGTCCCTTCAGGTCTTCCCGACCTCGCCTCCACCCACGCCCGAGGCGACCGCACCCCGCAGCGGGCGCGAATACCTCGAACGGCGCCGGTCCCAACAGAGTGCCCGGGACGAGGTACGACGACAGCGCGAGCTCCTCGTGATGGACACCCATGAGGCGTTGGTTCGCGAGGCGACCGCGAGCGTGGTCAGGGCGCCGTTGGACAGCGCGGTGACCGGCCGAGAAGAGCCGATGCTGCTCAACAGCGCCTACCTCGTACCCCGCCAGGAGGAGCAGGGCTTCCTCCAGGTCGCCGAGGAGCATCACCACCAGCAGGTCGCGACCGCCGGCATGCGGCTCGAGGTCACCGGTCCGTGGCCGCCGTACAGTTTCGTCGGTGCGGCGGACCAGAACGGCGACGACCTGACCAGGACGGCGCCGTGACGCTCGAGCACTCCCCGGTCCCCGACGACACCGCGCTCATCGACCTCGTCGACCGCCTGATTGACGGCGGTGTCGTGGTGGGTGGCGACATCGTCCTCTCGCTCGCCGGGGTCGACCTCGTCTATGTGGGCCTGCGCCTGGTTCTCGCCCCGGCCCACAAGGTTTCGCTACCCGGTTCCGGGAGGCAACCATGATGCTTCTCTACGCCGTGGCAGCCACGGACAGTGCAGACGAAACGGTCGACACCCCGCTGCAAGCACACCGCTCCCGCGGGCTCACTGTCTTCGTCGAACCGAGAACCCAGCCACCCGAGCGGTCGATGCACGAGCTGCTCGGGTTCGGGCGAGCGCTCCACCAGCTGTGGTCGTACGTCCCCGTGCTGCCGATGCGCTTCGGGACGGTCGTGAGCGACAGCGATGAGCTGGACCAGCTGGTTGCGGAGCGCGAGAGCGAGTGGACCGACCGGATCGCCGCCGTCACCGGATGCAGCGAGTGCATCGTCCACCTCCCCCTGCCCGAACGTGTCCCCGAACGTGTCAAGGACGAGCAGACGGGGTCGGACTATCTCCGCCGGCGCGCGAAGGAGCTGAAACAGCATGATGCCGAGGCCGCGGAGCTGCGCGCGTTGCTCGCTCCCTACGCCTCCGAGATCACGAAGCTCACAGCGATCCGTCCGCAGGAGGCTCGACTGTCGGTCCTGCTTCCAGACGAGCACGTGGAGGCTGCCCGGGCAGCCATCCGAGACTGGGGCGAGAGCCGGCCCGGAGTGACGGTCACCGGCCCGTGGCCACCGTTCAGCTTCTGTCAGGAGGAGAGCCCGTGACGCGGCCCGACAAGGCAGATCCATGGCCCCTGGACCTGGATGGGGAGACCGACCTACCCTCCGCCTTGAGCAGACGCATAGATGCGGATCCGGAATCCGTCGAGAAGGGGCTCGTACAGCTCGTGCTCACCCTCGTCGAACTCCTCCGGCAGCTGATGGAGCGCCAGGCGATCCGCCGCATGGATGCGGGAGGCCTGAGCGAAGAGGACATCGAACGGCTGGGTCAGACCCTGATGCTGCTGGACGAGAAGATGACCGAGCTGCGCGATCACTTCGGACTCACCCCGGAGGATCTCAACATCGACCTGGGTCCGTTGGGCAAGCTCCTGTGAGACGCTCGGGCTCAGCCCTCTCTGTCGATGAGGTACTTCCCGTCGGCGTAGACGAGCCCCAATGTCACCGTGCCGCCGTCCTGGCGGCCGTCCTTCATCGAGTATTTGTAGGTGTAGGTCACCTTGAGCGGGTCGACGCTGGGGGAGACAGAGACGACGCTGGTGCTCGCGACGCTGCCCCACCAATCGCGGTAGCCCTCGATCCCGCCGCTGCTCGCTTGGAACGCGGGAGTCAGCATCGAGCCAAAGGCACTGTCGGGGTTCGCGGGCGCGGTGGCGAGATAGCTGCGGATGAAGGCGTCGATCCCCCCGGCGGTCGGGCCGGCGGTCTCGCTGGCCGAGGGGCTCTCGCTCGCAGACTCGCTGGCCGTCTCGCTGGGTGACGGCTCCTCGGAGGCCTCCTCCGACTCCGCGTCGTCCGCGTCGTCGGTGGCCTCGTCGGTCGACTCCGACAGCGGCGATCCGGAGGCGACCGGCTTCGGCTTCGCGCTCGGCTCCTCGCCGCGGTTGGCCCACAGCGCTCCGCCGACCGCCAGCACCAACGCGGCAGCGGCGACGAGCGCGATCGGCCACCAGCGACGCCGGGTCGGGGTGCTCGTCGACTGTGCCAGTCCCGAAGGCGCGGCCGCGGCCGGAGCCGGAGCCGCGACCGCGGCGAGCGTCTGCGTACGCAGCGCCACCGGCTCCAGCTTCTCGTCCGCCAGCCGCCCTGCCAGGAAGTCCACGACGTCCTCGGCCGACCACCGCTCGGCGGGGTCGTAGGCCATCGTGTGCTCCAGCAGCGGAGCGAGCCGACCGGCCAGCGGCGTACGCGGCGGGTCCTCGTGCACCACCCGATACAGCGTCGCCAGCGCGTTGTCGCCGATCCCGTAGGGAGGCTCACCCGTCAGTGCCTGGAAGAGCGTGGCCCCCAGCGACCACATGTCGCTGGCCGGGTTGGCCCGCCCACCGGTGGCGATCTCCGGAGCCAGGTACGCCGGCGAGCCGGTGACCTGCCCGGTCTGTGTCGTCTGGGAGTCGACGCCGCGCGCGATCCCGAAGTCGGTCAGTTTGGCGCGCTCGGCACGGCCGACCACGATGTTGGCGGGCTTCACGTCCCGGTGGACGATGCCGGCGGCATGTGCCGAACGCAGGGCCGAGGCGATCTGACCGATCAGCCTCGCGGCGTCCTCGACGGGCAGCGGGCCGTCGTCGCGAACCATGTGAGCGAGGGTCTTCCCCTCGACGTACTCCATCACCAGCCAGGGCTTGTCGTCGTCGCGCACCAGGTCGAAGACGGCGACGACGTTCGGGTGGACAAGTCGCGCGGCGAGCTGCGCCTCTCGTTCGACGGCGGCATCCGATACGCCGTCGAGTGCGATCAGCTGCTTGAGTGCGACCGAACGCCCCAGAACTTCGTCGGTGGCGAGCCAGACGGCTCCCATCGCTCCCCGGCCGAGCTCCCTCTCGAGCCGGTACCTCCCTGCGATCACCCAGGTCCCCTCAAATCTCGTCGCGAACGCCAGTGGTCAACTCTAGGGGGTATCGCCTACTACCCTTGCTTCCGGGACAGCCCGTTCCGGGCCCCGGAAACACCATCTGAGAACGATCTGAGAAAGGCACCACGTGTCCATCGATCCCACACTCCTCGACGACCTCGAGTGGCGAGGCCTCATCGCCGACTCGACGGACCGCGACGCGCTCCGAGAAGCGCTCGCCGGCGGGAGTGTGAAGTTCTATATCGGGTTCGACCCCACCGCGCCGAGCCTGCACATGGGCAACCTTCTCCAGATCACCATGGCGATGCGCCTGCAGCGGTCCGGCCACACGCCCTATGTACTGGTCGGCGGCGCCACCGGCATGATCGGTGACCCGCGCGACTCGGGCGAGCGCACCCTCAACTCGCCCGAGACCGTCAAGGAATGGGTCGGGAGGGTGCGCAGCCAGATCGAGCGGTTCGTCTCCTTCGAGGGCGAGACCGCTGCGACGATGGTCAACAACGCCGACTGGACGGCGTCGTTGTCGGTGATCGACTTCCTCCGCGACATCGGCAAGCACTTCCCGGTCAACCGGATGCTCGCCCGTGACACGGTGAAGAAGCGTCTCGAGGACGGGATCTCCTACACCGAGTTCTCCTACATCCTCCTGCAGTCGATGGACTACCTGAACCTCTTCCGTACGCACGGGGTCAGCCTGCAGTTCGGCGGCTCGGACCAGTGGGGCAACATCACCGGCGGTGTCGAGCTGGTCCGCCGGGTCACCGGCGAGACCGTCCACGCCTTCACCACGCCGCTGAT
This sequence comes from Nocardioides sp. NPDC004968, assembly GCF_040608935.1. Classification (NCBI taxonomy): domain Bacteria; kingdom Bacillati; phylum Actinomycetota; class Actinomycetes; order Propionibacteriales; family Nocardioidaceae; genus Nocardioides; species Nocardioides sp. NPDC004968. Next base: position 998 of record NZ_JBEXJF010000049.1, on the reverse strand, counting down.
CACGAAGGCTGACGGCACCAAGTACGGCAAGACCGAGGGCGGCGCCCTCTGGCTCGACCCGACGATGATGTCGCCCTACGCCTTCCATCAGTTCTGGCTCAACGTCGAGGACGCCAAGGTGGGGGAGATGCTCCGTGTCTTCACCTTCCTGTCCCACGAGGAGATCGAGACCCTGGAGGCGCAGCACGCGGAGAAGCCGTTCCTGCGGGTGGCCCAGAAGGCACTCGCCGATCACATGACGACTCTCGTCCACGGGGCAGGAGAGACCGAGCAGGCCAAGCAGGCCGCAGCCGCGCTCTTCGGCGGTGGCGACCTGGCCACCCTGAGCAGTACGACGCTGGCCGCCGCGATCACGGAGGCCGGGGCCGTCGAGCTGGAGCGTGGCGAGGAGCTGCCGACGTACGTCGACCTCTTCATCGCCGCCGGCCTCGTCTCCTCCAAGGGGGAGGCCCGCCGGACGATCTCCGAGGGCGGGGCGTACGTCAACAACGTCCGCGTCGAGGACGCCGAGGGGGCGCTCGGCGAAAAAGAGTTGCTCGGTGACGGCTGGGTCGTCCTGCGCAGGGGCAAGAAGAAGTTCGCCGGCGTGCGCTTCAAGTAGCCTCTGACCTGCGAGAACGCCCCAGGGAAGGTGACTGCCTTCCCTGGGGCGTTCCTCGATTTGGCAAGCGCGTCACTGAGGCGTAATGTTCATCTGGTCGCCGGGGTGCGGCGGGAAGCAAGTTCGAGTCTTCGAGCGGGTTTCCGGCCCCTGAGTCGGCCGCCAACATTCTCGAGCTTCAGCTCGGTTCAGAGTCTCAGTCAGGTCTTCGGATCAGGCACCAAGACCGTGACGAACCGCAGTTTGATTTTCTTGTGCTGTGTCGGCGTGGATATCGTCTTTATCCGATAAGAGCGAGAATTCGCCGAATTGGACAACAAAGCGAGATCCGATAAAGTCCTCCAGGACGAGGCGGAAACACAACTGCTAAACCAGGGAAAGCGCGGAACGCGCCGAA
>NZ_JBEXJF010000048.1:0-36050 GCF_040608935.1 Nocardioides sp. NPDC004968 | reverse complement strand
GTCAAGCGCCCGGATGGCGTCGAGTATCGCCGCCGCCAGGTCGAGGATCAGGGCGCGGGTGGGCGGCGGGCCGCTTCGTACAAACTCTTACTTCTTCTTCGGGGTCACCCAGAGGTTGATCGTGCCCTCGATGGCCACGGTGCCGTCCTCACGGATGCCCTTGACGCGCACCGCGAGGTCACCGTCGGCGGTGTCCCACTCCTCCTGGTCGGTCTCCGCGATGCAGGTGATGTCGGTGGAGGCCTTGGCGGTGTAGGAGACGGTCATCCCCTTCGGGATCCAGCGCTTGTCGCGCGGGATGGTGACCTCCGCAAGGGCACCCATGGCCATCTCGAGACCGTTGCACAGCGCGATGGCGTGAACGGTGCCGATGTGGTTGTGGTTGCCCTTGCGGTTGGGGACGATGACCTCGGCGTAGTTGGGTCGCAGCTGGTTGACCAGCGGGTGGATGGACCCGAAGTAGGGCGCCTTCTTCGCGAACGCGACCGAGAATGCTCGCTTGCCGACAACCGGGACACGGTTAAAGGACTTCCAGAGGTCGTAGAGCTGGCTCATGGCAGTCAGGTTACCCGAGGGTAACCTCCTCCCCTCTCCTGGCCCGAGATCAGGAGAGGGAGAGGAAGACCTTCTCGAGCTCCTCGATCTGCTCCGGGCGATCTCCGTCGGCGTGCGCGCGGCGCAGCTCGTTGGAGAGCAGCGCGAAAGCCGCCTTGTCGAGGGCGCGAGTCACTGCCTTGAGCTGGCCAACCACATCGGCGAGCTCACGGCCGTCTTCAATCATGCGGAGTACGCCACCGAGCTGGCCTTGAGCCCGGCGGACTCGATTGACCACGCTCGTCGTCTCCGCGTCCCGAGGCTGGGGGACGGTCACGTCGTCAGTCAAAGTCTTGCCTTCCATCGTTTCTGGCATCATTCCTGGCTCGTTGTTGTATCCCCCGGGGGACAACGGTCCAGACCAGTTGGCGTTACGGTTCTTTTTGGTTGATTCCGGTTTTCGCCTACACGGGACGGAAGTTCGTGCTAGTTGCCCGTCGGCCACACGATCTCGACGCGGTTGCCGAACGGATCACGGACATGAAAGCGCTGGAAGCCCTCGGCGTTGTAACGCTGGCTCCAGTCGACGTCGAAGCCGAGGTCGGCCAGCCTCGCGCCCATGGCCTCCAGGTCTGCCTCGGTCTCGGCCGCCAGCGCGGGATGGGCCTTGGCCTGCGGTCGGTGCGGATCCTCGACACCGAGGTGAATCTCCGCGCCGCCCGGTGAGCGGAACCAGGCGCCACCACGCTTCGCCAGCTCGGCCGGCTTCGGGACCTCGGTCAGCCCGAGCCCGTCGGCATAGAAGGTTCGGGCCTCGTCCTCGTTGCCGGCGGGCATGCCGACCTGCACGTGATGGATGCGCATCATGCCTCCAGCCTGCGGGCGACCACGAAGACGCGACGGAACGGGAGCAGGACGAAACTGTTTCCTACCGAATCGTTTCGTACCGGATAGGCCTGTGCCAGACGGTTCTTGAGCTCCTCGGCGAACGGCTCGAAGAGACCGGCCCCCTCCAGCGCGGCAGCGGTGGGACGGAGGCTCGTGCCGGCGATCCAGGTGAAGACCGGGTCCTCGCCGGTCAGCACGTGGAGGTACGTCGTCTCCCAGGCATCGACCTCGAAGCCCGCTTCCACCAGGACGTCGTAGTAGTCGGCCGGGTCGTGCGACCCGGGCGCCTCGAGGTGACGGGTGTGCTCGGCGTACGGCCCCTCGGCGGCGAGCTCCTCGCGGAGCCGGTGACTGGGCTCGTCGAAGTTACCCGGGACCTGGAAGGCGAACCAGCCACTCTTTCCGACCGCACCGGCGAGCGCAGGAAGCAGGTCCAGATGACCGGGGACCCACTGGAGGGTGGCGTTGGAGAGGAGTACGTCGACGGAGCCTGGCACGACCGAGTCGGCCCAGTCACGAAGGTCCGCCACCGCGAAGTCGACGCCGTCGATGGTCGCGCGCGCCTTGTCGATCATCGGCGCACTGGAGTCGAGGCCGACGACCCTGGCCTCCGGCCAGCGGCCGGCCGCGAGGGCGGTCAGGTTTCCGGGGCCACATCCCAGGTCGACCACGGTCTTCGGACGATCCGCGTCGACCCGGCGAAGCAGATCGACGAACGGCCGACCTCGCTCGTCGGAGTAGGTCAGGTAGCGCTCGGGATCCCATGCGGTCATGGCGTACGTCCTCTCGATTTCTCTTGACGTCAAGATATTCAGATCGTCCCGCCGACTTGTCTCGATGTCAAGATTCTCGATGGGGTGAACTTGGGCTACGCTCTCGCCATGCGCGACGAAGTCGACGACCTGAGCGAGGCCTGGGCACACGAGCGGCCCGACCTGGACCTGGGTCCCGTCGAGATCTTCTCGCGTCTCTCCCGCCTCTCGCGTCACCTCGACCTCGCTCGGCGCGACGCATTCTCGGGTTCAGGGATCGAGTCGTGGGAGTTCGACGTACTGGCCGCCCTGCGCCGAGCGGGCGACCCCTACGAGCTCTCACCCGGCAGGCTGCTGCGCGAGACCCTGGTGACCAGCGGGACCATGACCAACCGCGTCGACCGGCTCGCCTCGCGCGGTCTGGTCGAGCGGCTGCCGGACCCGGCCGACCGGCGGGGCGTCCTCGTCCGACTCACCCCCGACGGCAAGGCGACCGTCGACAGCGCCTTCGAAGCGCTGCTCGCAGCCGAGCGGGAGTTCCTCGACAGCCTCTCCGGCGACCAGCAGAGCCAGCTCACCGATCTGCTGCGCCGCCTGCTGGTCCCCTTCTCATCCTGACGAACTCCGCCGCGCGGATCCGCGAGCCGTGTAACACGCTGTTCGTAGGACTATCCGGTCGTTCTCATAGGGCGAGTAGTCGTACGAACAACGTGTTACACGCTGCGCGAGCCGCCGACCAGCACTCCCTCGGAGGCGCTACTCCAGGACTTCGGCCGCTTCGAGCCACTCCAGCTCGAGGTCGTCCTTCTCCGCGGCGAGCTGATCCAGCTCAGCGCTGAGCTCGGCGAGCCGGGTGTAGTCGTTGACCGACTCGGCCATCGCGAGCTCGAGCTTCCGCTGCTGCTCGCCGATCCGCTCGAGCTGCTTGTCGATCCTGGCGATGACCTTCTTCGCCGCTCGCTCGTCGGCAGAGCCGGGCTTGGCCTTGGACGGGCCACCCGCTGCCGTCTCGGCCGACGCGCGTGACGCCTCGGCCCGCGGGGCTGACGCCTCGGCAGGGATGGGGAGGCGGCGCTCGAGATACTCGTCGACACCACGCGGGAGCATGGAGATCTGGCCGTCGCCGAGCAGGGCCCAGACGGAGTCGGTGACGCGCTCGAGGAAGTAGCGGTCGTGGGAGACGACGATCAGGGTGCCGGGCCAGGCGTCGAGGAAGTCCTCGAGGACGTTGAGCGTCTCGATGTCGAGGTCGTTGGTCGGCTCGTCGAGCAGCAGTACGTTGGGCTCGGTGAGCAGCAGGCGCAGCAGCTGGAAGCGGCGGCGCTCGCCGCCGGAGAGGTCGCCGATGCGGGTGACCAGCTTGTCGCCGGTGAAGCCGAATCGCTCGAGCATCGAGGTCGCCGAGAGCTCCTGGCCGTCTGTCGTCTTGGTGACGCGCTTGATCGACTCGACGGTCGGGAGAACCCGCGCCTCCGGATCGAGGTCGTCGAGCTGCTGGGTCAGGTGCTGGAGGGCGATGGTGCGGCCGTGGCGTACCTTCCCCACCGCGGGCGGGAGGGAGCCGTCCAGCAGCGACAGCACCGAGGTCTTGCCGGCGCCGTTGACGCCGACGATGCCGATCCGGTCGCCCGGACCGATGCGCCAGGTGGCGTGCAACAGCAGCTGCCGCTCGCCGCGGAAGAGGTCGACGTCCTCAACGTCGATGACGTCCTTGCCGAGCCTCTGAGCAGCGAACTTCTGCAGCTCGAAGCGGTCGCGCGGCGGAGGTACGTCCTCGATGAGCTGGTTGGCGGCGTCGATGCGGAACTTCGGCTTCGACGTACGCGCCGGGGCACCGCGCCGCAGCCAGGCCAGCTCCTTGCGGACCAGGTTCTGGCGGCGTACCTCGGTGGCGGCGGCCTGACGGGACCTCTCGGCCTTGGCGAGGACGAAGGCGGCATAGCCACCCTCGTAGGCGTCGACCTGGCCGTCGTGGACCTCCCAGGTGAACTGGCAGACCTCGTCGAGGAACCAGCGGTCGTGGGTGACCACGACGAGCGCGGACGAGCGCGCGGCCAGGTGTGAGGCGAGCCAGGCCACGGCCTCGACGTCGAGGTGGTTGGTGGGCTCGTCGAGCACGATCAGGTCGTGGTCCCCGAGGAGCAGCTCGGCCAGGGCGCAGCGACGACGCTCGCCACCGGAGAGACCCATGACGGAACGGTCGAGGTCGATCCCGGCCAGGAGCTGCTCGACGATCTCACGGAGCACGGGGACGCCGGCCCATTCATGGTCGGACCGCCCGCCGAGCACCGCCTCGCGGACGGTGTGGGAGTCGATGAGCTGGTCACCCTGGTGCAGGAACCCGACCAGCAGGCCACGCTGGCGCGAGACGCGACCGGAGTCGGGCTCCTCCAGACCGGTCATCACCTGCAGCAGCGTCGTCTTCCCGTCGCCGTTGCGGCCGACGATGCCGATCCGGTCGCCGGCACTGATGCCGAGGGAGACGTCGTCGAGGAGGGGCCGGATGCCGTACGCCTTGGAGACGTGCTCGAGGTTGAGGAGGTTCGCCATATCGTCTCCCATTGTCCCCGAGGGCGGTGAGGCAGCCAGCATCGCGGCGGCCACCCAGCGGCACACCGGGCGGACGAAGCGCCCCTGACCTGCTTAGACTCGGTGCAATGGCCGAGAAGACGCTCCGTGAGCACACACAGGGCTCGCGTCAGATGATCCTCGAAGCAGCGCTGCGGCTGGCCGCCGAGCGCGGCTATGTCGGCACGACGATGGCGCAGGTCCGCCGCGCGACCGGTCTCCCGCCGTCCTCCCTCTACTGGCACTTCTCCAACAAGGACCAGCTGCTCGCCGAGGCGCTCGAGCACGGCTACACCCGCTGGAACGACATCGCCCCGCGGTGGGAGCCGACACCGACCGGCGACGACCTGCGCGAGGGGCTGCTGGCCAACCTGCGGCGTACGACGTCGGACATCCACGGTGCCAAGGCCGACTGGTGGCGGATGGGCCTCATGCTGGCGCTCGAGTCCGGACCGACGGTCGGCGACGGTCCGCGCGAGCGCTTCCTCCAGATCCGCACCCAGACGCTCGCCGAGTTCGAGCGGTGGTGGGCACAGGCGGTCGACCTTCCGACCGCGCACATCGAGACCCTCGCGCGGCTGACGCTCGCCGCCCACGACGGTCTCTTCATCCACGCCCAGACCGACGAGTACGCCGAGCTCGACCCGCTCCGGCAGCGGCTCGCCGACGGGCTGGCCGAGGTCGCGGAGCACCTCCGTAAGCAGGACCCGGCCGTCGTCCCCGAGACCGTGGAGCTGCCGCCGGTGACGTACGAGGGCAGGAGCAGCAGCCGCGAGAAGCTCGTCGCGGCAGCGCTGGAGGTCGCCGCCGAGAGCGGCTACGAGGGCGCCTCGATCAGCCGGATCTGCGCCGCGGCAGAGCTGCCGGCCTCCTCGGTCTACTGGCACTTCACGAACAAGGACGACCTGTTCTCGGCCGCGGTCGACGACTCCTACCGCGCCTGGATCAGCACCCAGTCCTCCTGGCAGCCGCCGCCGAGCGCGGACTGCGACTGCGCCACCGAGCTCCCCTTGATGCTGAGGCCGCTGGTGGCCAGCCTGCGCCGGCTGCCCCCGTTCCTGCGGATCGGCTTGATGCTGGTGCTGCCGAAGCGGTCCGAGCCACTTCCCGGCCGCGACCGGTTCCTTGCCGTACGCCGCCAGTCGCGCGACGACTTCACCGGCTGGTTCCGTGGAGCTCTCGGTGACGACGGGTCGGCGCACGCGGACGAGATGGCCGCGCTGCTGCTGGTGATCGCAGACGGACTTCTCTTTGCCGAGGCGCTCGACAGCGCCGACATGCCACCGGCCACGACCTCGGACCTGCTGGCGCGACTGGTGACGGCTACGCCGTTTCATACACAGATCAGTCACTGACCTACTACCGTAGGTCCACAGAGGGTTTACGGCGCTAACGGGCGGAAACGCATCGAACTGTATGCCGTGTCATCTATTTCCGCAGGTCAGGAATGAGATTTATCCAACATTTGCTCCACAACCTCCGGAACGATCGTTACAGTGACTGCTGTCACAGAGAGTTGGAGGCCCCAGATCCCCCCTTCGTGGTGCCTCCGTCTCAATTAAGGAGATCCCCCCATGAGCGTCACTGCTATCCCCACCCTGGCTAGTCAGCACGACCATGAAGGTGCCCCGAGGACGACCTCCTCGGCGACCCCGTCTGCGACGAAGGCCCTCCAGATCCTGGAGGCATTTCTCGGAGCCGGCCCCAAGCTCGGTGTCAGCGAGATCGCTCGCACCGCGGGGCTTCCCAAGTCCACCGCCTTCCGCCTTCTGCGCCACCTCGAGCAGAGCGGGTACGTCGAGCGCACCGGACGTCACTACGTCCTCGGTCGCCGCCTCTTCGAGCTCGGCAACGCGGTGCAGATCTGCCGCCCGCAGGGCATCCGGGAGACCGCGATGCCGCATCTGGCCGAGCTCTACGTGGCGACCGGCAAGACCGTGCACCTCGCCATCCTCGAAGGCACCGACATCGTCATCCTGGAGAAGATCACCGGTCGCGGTGGCATCCAGCCGGACACGTACGTCGGCGGGCGAGCGCCCGCAGCCTGCTCTGCCCTCGGCAAGGCGATCCTCTCGTTCAGCGACCGCAACCACATCGCGGCCGTACTCGAGTCCGGCCTGGTGAGGCGCACCCGCCACTCGCACGGCGACCCGGCGAAGTTCCTCGCCGAGCTCCGCCGCGCCAACAGCGAGCGCATCGCCTTCGACCGCGAGGAGGCCCAGCTCGGCATCGTCTGCGCCGCGGTCCCGATCATGATCGAGGGCCGTGCCATCGCCGCCGTCTCCGTCTCCGGCAGCGCCGCCGGGTTCAACGCCGCCAGCATCACCCGGCACCTGCGCCGCGCTGCCGCCGCGATCTCCGACGAGGTCGTCTCCAGCGCCGCCTGACCCGGCCGAGGCGTCACCCAGGTCGGTCGAAGCGTCACGCGCGTCGGCCGAGATGGCTCAGCGCTGCCATCTCGGCCGACGCAGCTGACGCCTCGGCGGGTTGTCAGTAGGTGACGACGTGGGCGCCGGCGACGGGGCCCGGGGCGGTCCAGACGCGGTCGTACGCCTTGGCCTGCATCACTCCGGCGATCTCGCGGGCGTGGGCGGCGTCGCGGCAGAGCATCAGGACGGTCGGACCCGAGCCGGAGAGCTGGACGGCCAGGGCGCCTGCCTCGGCGCCGTCGGCGAAGGTCTGGGCGAGATCGGGGCGTAGTGCGAGCGCCGGGGCCTGCAGGTCGTTGGTGAGCGCCTCGGCGAGGAGCTCCGCGTCGCCCTTCTCCAGCGCCATGAGCAGGCTCTCGGGCACCTGCGGGTCGCCGACCTCGGTCCCGGCGTGCTCGTCGAAGGCGCGGTAGACCGCAGGCGTCGAGAGTCCCTGCTCGTTGCCGACCGCGACCCACCACCAGGCACCGTTGTCGGTGACCGGCTCGACGATCTCGCCGCGGCCGCCGCCGATGGCGGTGGCGCCGATGAGCGCGAACGGTACGTCGGAGCCCAGCTGCCCCGCAAGGCTCAGCAGATCCTCGTCGGAGGTCTCCAGCGACCACAGCCGGTCGAGTGCGACGAGCGTCGCGGCCGCGTCGGCAGAGCCACCGGCGAGCCCGCCGGCGACCGGGATGCCCTTATGGATCGCGACCTTCGCGGCCTTGTCGATGCCGTGGTGGGCGGCGAGAGCCTGGCCCGCCCGCACGACGATGTTGTCCTCGCCGGTCGGGATCTCTCCCAGCGCGATGTGGTCCTCCGCGGTGAGCGTGACCTGCCACTCGGCGGCCTCGCTCACGGTGACGTCGTCGTAGAGCCCGATCGCCTGGTAGACGGTCGCCAGCGGGTGGAACCCGTCCTCCCGGACCGGCCCGACGCCGAGGTGGAGGTTGAACTTCGCGGCCGCGCGGACGGTGATCGTCATGAGGGAACCTTTTGCAGCGATTCGGTGATGCGTACGAAGTCCGCGATGGTCAGCACCTCGCCGCGCGCCAGCGGGTCGATCCCGGCCGCGACCAGCGCCTTCTCGGCGGCGTCGGCGGAGCCGGCCAGAGGCTTGAGTACACCGCGCAGCGCCTTGCGACGCTGCGCGAACGCGGCGTCGATGACCGCGAAGACCTCTTCGCGCGAGACGGCGGTCGACGGCGGCTCACGGTGACGCCAGTAGACGAGGCCGGAGTCGACGTTGGGCGCCGGCCAGAAGACGTTGCGGCCGATCGCGCCGGCGCGGCGTACCTCGGCGTACCAGGCGGCCTTGACCGAGGGGACGCCGTAGACCTTGGAGCCCGGCTTGGCCGCCAGCCGGTCGGCGACCTCGGCCTGCACCATCACCAGTCCGTGGCGTAGCGAGGGCAGCAGCGCCATCAGGTGCAGCAGGACCGGGACCGAGACGTTGTAGGGCAGGTTGGCGACCAGGGCCGTGGGCGGCGGACCGGGGACGGAGTCGACCCGGAGAGCGTCCGCGCGGAGCAGGCTGAACGCGTCTGCCTGGTCGGGGGCGTACTCCTGGATGGTTCTCGGCAGCAGCTGCGCCAAGACCTCGTCGATCTCGATCGCGGTCACCTTCGCGCCGGTCTCGAGGATGGCGAGGGTGAGCGATCCGAGGCCGGGGCCGACCTCGACGACGACGTCGTCGGCGCCGACGCCGGACTCGCGCACGATCCGGCGCACGGTGTTGGCGTCGATCACGAAGTTCTGCCCGCGCTGCTTGGTGGGGCGGAGATCGAGCTCGGATGCGAGCGACCGCACCTCCGCCGGGCCCAACAGGCGCGGCGGGGTGCGGTCGGTCATGGGTACAGACTATGGCCCGAGGGCCGAAAGAGCCTTACTGCGGCAGACCGAGCTGCTGCGAGCAGTGCGGCCAGGCGCCGTAGCCACCGTTGGCGTCACGGAGCTTGCTCGCCACCGCGATCTGGGTCTCGCGGCTGTTCTCGCTCGGGAGACCGGAGCCACCGTAGGCCTGCCAGGTCTGCAGGTTGAACTGGAGACCGCCGTAGTAGCCGTTGCCAGTGTTGATCGCCCAGTTGCCACCGGACTCGCACTGCGCGAGCTGGTCCCAGACGGTGCTGCCACCGGCGTAGTTGGCCGCAGGGGCTTCCTTCTCCTTGGTGCCTACCTTGACGATGCGCGGCTCGGCCTTCTCGAGGACGTTCTGCTCGAGGACCTTCTTGGAGACGGCCTCACCGTTCTTGAGGACGATGCGGTAGGTCACCGAACGGACCCCGTCGGAGCCCTCCTCGACGACCTCGGTCTCACCCTCGTACATCGAGGAGTCCTCGCGTTCCTCGACCGGCGCCTCGACGGTCTCGCGGGCGACCTTCTGGTTCTTGGCGGAGAAGTCGGTGAAGACGATCTTCTGACCGGTCTTCAGAGCCTTGTCGGAGGCCGGGGAGACCTTGTCCCGGCGCTCGAGGTCGACCCCGAGGTCCTTGAGCGCGTCGCCGACGGTCAGCGCGGTCACGCTGACCTTCTTGGCCTTCTTGCCGGCCAGCTCGACCTTGACGTTCTTGGGAGTGACGACGTCGAGGGACATCCCGTCGCGGCCGATGTAGGCACCACGGCTGGTCGAGAGCTCCGCCCGGTCGTAGTCACGGCCGAGCTCGGCGAGAGCGCCGCCCACGGTGGTCGCGGTGACCCAGTGGTCCTGGGCCTTGCCGTCGACCTCGAGGCTCAGCTGACGGGCGTAGCGGACGCTGATCGCGCTGCCGTCCTCGACCTCGGTGTCGACCGATGGGGCAACCGCGTCACGGTCGCCGATCTCGATGCCCTCGGCCTCGAGGACCTCACCGACGGTGTCGGCGTTGACGCTGACGTCCTTGGCCTTGCCGTCAACCGAGACGATGACATCGGTCTGGGAGGTCTTGACCCCGTACGCCGCGCCGCCTGCGGCGACCACTGCTGCGGCGAGTCCGCCGACCAGAACAGCCTTGCGGCGGCGGGTTGAAACGATGTTGCGGAACCACGAGTTGGTGCTGCTGACGGGCACGATGCTCCGATGTTCGTTCTCCCCGGGCACGGGCGAACGGTGTTGCGAGATCAGGTGATCTACGCGCTGAGGCCCACCCCCAACACCGTCCGGATCTGTCCCGATCCCGGCTATCTCGCCGGACAGCGGAACAAATACGGTCGGTTAAATGCAAGTCCCCCGCCCGATCTGCAGGCAATTACAAGCATGCAATCTCGGCATCAAATGAGGGCCAGGGAGTGCTGTCAATACCTGTCGTAACGAATGACAGGTGTGCGATTCAACACGTCGAAATCGCTGGTCAAGCGGGTCGATCAGAGCGCATGTCGTAATCCCGCCACGAAATTTCGTTCCCTCTGGCCAATAGGCGACAAATCCTTTACAGGTAACTCCATTGCTTGGTGTTGTACTCCGAAGCCATCTCTGTCGTGATGGCCCGTCGTGCCGGTCAGTTCTCGGGGAAGGCAGATGTGCGCGATGTCACCAGACTCCGGAGGAACGATGAACAGACGCCTTACCAGCGTTCTCGCCGCGGTTGCGGTCGCCGGCGTGACGCCGGTGGCCCTGACCCACTCGTCGGCTAGCGCCGTCGAGGACTCGGGGACCCCCGCCGCCGCCGCGGTGAAGCAGAAGGTCGATGACAAGCCCGACGCGCTCAACACCAAGCGCCGCGAGCTCAAGACCAACGCCGCCACCGCCGTCGCCACGGGCGAGAAGCAGACGGTCACCAAGCACGGCAGCGAAGTCGTCAAGATGGGCTCGGGCAAGAACACCCGCTGGGTGGAGCACGAGCCCACCGAGAAGTCCCAGCTGCTGAGCTTCCTGGTCGAGTTCGGCGAAGGCGGCAACCCGGCCTTCCCCGACAACACCTCGGGCCCGCTCCACAACGAGATCGCGCCGCCCGCCGAGAACGACAACTCCACCTACTGGGAGGAGGACTTCTCCCGCGAGCACTACATGGACATGTTCTTCAACCAGAAGAAGGGCAAGGAGTCGTTCCACAACGTCTACAAGGAGATGTCGAGCGGCCGCTTCGACCTCCAGGGTGACGTCAGCGACTGGGTGACGCTTCCGCACGCGGAGTCCTACTACCAGAACGACAAGGGCGACGAGACCGCCGCCGCGATGAAGAACTACGTCCAGGACAGCGCCAACGCCTGGTACGACGCGCAGAAGGCGGCCGGCAAGACCGACGCCGAGATCACTGCGTACCTCCAGGACTACGACATCTGGGACCGCTACGACCTCGATGGCGACGGCAACTTCAACGAGGCCGACGGCTACATCGACCACTTCCAGGCGATCCACTCCGGTGCGGGCGAGGAGGCCGGCGCCGACCCGTGGAGCATCTGGTCGCACCGCTGGGCCGCGAACGCGTCCGGCTCCGACGGCCCGGCCGACTTCCCGAAGGCCGGCGGCGTCAAGATCGGCAACACCGACATCTGGATCCGCGACTACACCACCGAGCCCGAGAACGGTGGCCTGGGCGTCTTCGCGCACGAGTTCGGCCACGACCTCGGTCTGCCGGACTTCTACGACACCGCGGGCGGCGAGAACGGCACCGGCTTCTGGACCCTGATGAGCTCGGGTTCCTGGCTCGGTCACGGTGACGGCACCATCGGCACCACCCCCAACCACATGGGCGCCCCGGAGAAGCTCTTCCTCGGCTGGCTCAACTACGACACGGTCGAGGCCGGTACGTCCAAGAAGCTGACCCTGGGGCCGAGCTTCCACGACACCGGGGCGAAGACCCCGCAGGCACTCGTGGTCAACCTGCCCGACGGGCAGACGACCCACGACGTCGGCTCCGGCACCTCCGGCAAGACGTTCCTCTACTCCGGCAAGGGCGACGACCGCACCGCCACCGCGGTCAGCCCGGAGATCGCGGTCCCCGCGGGCGGCACGCTCTCGGCCAAGGTGAAGTACGACCTCGAGGCGGAGTACGACTTCACCTTCCTGGAGGCCTCCACCGACGGCGGCACCACCTGGTCGACGCCGCTGGCGACGAACCTGTCCTCGGCCGAGTACAACAACGGCATCCACGGCACCTCCGACAGCACCTGTGACGGCAACTGCGCCGACCACGACCCGCAGGAGTACGTGGACCTGACCGCTGACCTGGCGGCGTACGCGGGTCAGAACGTGAAGCTCCGCTTCCGCACCGCGAACGACGGCGGCGTCGCCTACTACGGCTTCGCCATCGACGACCTCTCGGTCGGCTCGGCCTACACGACGGACTTCTCGTCCTTCGACGGCTGGACCAACAAGGAGTACATGGGCATCACCGACGGGACCTACACGTCGACGTACCCGCGCTTCTACATCGCCGAGAACCGGCAGTACAAGGGCTACGACAAGACGCTGGCCGAGGGTCCGTACAACTTCGGCTACGGGGTCACCGCGCCTGACAAGGTCGACCACTACGCCTACCAGGACGGACTGCTGGTCTGGTACCAGAACGGCGCCTACGGCGACAACAACACCTCGGAGCACCCCGGCGGCGGCCAGGCGCTGGTCGTCGACTCCACCGTGGGTGTCCAGAAGTGGTCGGACGGCACCCTGTCGCGCAACCGGATGCAGGGTTACGACTCGACGTTCGATGTCGACCGCACCGACCGGCTCCACCTCGAGAACGAGGTCGCCGGTGCTCCGAGCAACGTCCTCGACGTGCCGCGGCGCAAGAGCGTGCCGACCTTCTACGACAGCTCTGAGACGGCCTACTGGGACGCGTCCAACCCGGCGCACTCCACCAAGACCGCCGGCAGCGGCGTCAAGATCAAGGTGCTCTACTCGGACGAGCGCAGGGGCACGATGAAGATCAGCGTCTCCTGACCTGATCACAGCAATGAGAATGGCCCGAGGCGATCGCCTCGGGCCATTCTCATGTCAGTGCCGGTGGGTCACCAGGTGCCGCCGAAGGCCGTCTCGGTGTTGGTGTTGACGGCGTTGCACAGCGCCTCGAGGTCGTCGCCGCGTACGTCGGCCATCACCCGCATCGTGGCCGGGATCATGTAGCTGGAGTTGATCGCGCCACGGTGTGGGTGGGGCGTCAGGAACGGGGCGTCGGTCTCGACCAGGATGCGGTCCTGGGGAGTGATCGCGAGGGCGTCGCGGAGGTACTGCGCGTTCTTGAACGTCACCGTGCCGGCGAAGGAGAGGTACGCGCCCCGGTCGAGGCACTGGCGGGCGAACTCGGGATCACCGGAGAAGCAGTGCATCACCCAGCGCTCGGGCGGTCCGACGCTGTCGATCACCTCGAGCACCGCCGCGTGGGCGTCGCGGTCGTGGATCATCAGGGTCTTGTCGAGCCGCTTGGCGATGTCGATGTGGCGCCGGAACGAGTACGCCTGGGTCTCGCGACCCTCCTCGTCGGTGCGGAAGAAGTCCATCCCGGTCTCCCCCACCACGCGCACCTTGTCGTGCGCCCCGGCGAGCTTCTCGATCTCGTCCAGCGCGGCCTCGAGATCGGGCTGGCGAGGAGCGTCGTTCGGGTGGAGCGCCACACCGGCGACCATGTTGTCGTACGTCTGGGCCGCCTCGACCGCCCAGCGCGCGCCGGGCAGGTCGCAGCCGATCTGGACCACCCTGGTCACACCGACCGCCGCCGCCTGCGCGAGCGCCTCCTCGACCGGCAGACTCTCGTCGCCTCGGACGATGTCGAGGTGGGTGTGGTTGTCGACGACCGGTGCGGGCAGTGGCTCGGGTGCCGGGGCGAAGCTCATGCTCCCAGTCTTCTACACGCTCTTGTGGACGAGGTCGTAGACCTCGCGTTTCGGTACACCGGCGAGCCTGGCCACCTCGGCGATGGCTTCCTTCTTCGTGTGACCCTCACCTTCCAGGTCGGCTACAGCGGCGCGGAGGCTGTCGGGATCGCTGCCGATCTCGGCGGACGGGTCGGCACCGGTGACGACGATGGTGACCTCGCCGCGCGCTCCCTCGGCGGCCCAGTCGACGAGCTCGGCCAGTCCCCCGCGGCGTACTTCTTCGTGGGTCTTGGTCAGCTCGCGGCAGACGGCGGCGGCGCGGGCGTCGCCAAAGGCGTCGCGCATGGCTTCCAAGGCGGCCTGGGTGCGGTGGGGGGCTTCGAAGAAGACCATGGTGCGCTCCTCCTTGGCCAGCGAGGCGAGGCGGCGCGAGCGCTCACCGGCCTTGCGGGGCAGGAAGCCCTCGAAGCAGAACCGGTCGACAGGGAGGCCGCTGACGGCCAGGGCCGTCAGGACGGCCGAGGGGCCGGGCACCGCGGTGACGCGTACGTCCTTCTCGACCGCGGCGGCGACCAGGCGATAGCCGGGGTCGGAGACCGAGGGCATGCCGGCGTCGGTGACCAGCAGGACGCGGTTTCCGTCGAGGAGATCGGCGAGCAGCGTCGGCGTACGCGCAGTCTCGTTGCCCTCGAAGTAGGAGACGATGCGGCCCTTGATCTCGACGCCGAGATCCGTCGTCAGCCGACGCAGCCGGCGGGTGTCTTCGGCGGCGATGACATCGGCGGTGGCGAGCTCGGAAGCCAAACGGGGTGGGGCATCCTCGATGCGCCCGATCGGGGTTGCCGCTAGTACGAGCACGCCATCGTTTGGATCTACCACACCGATATTGTCGCAGGCTTATAAGGTTCCCTCGTGACGACGACGGTGACCGAGGAGCCGGAGCCCATGGAGGGCCTGGCCAGCACCCCCTCTGGTCACTTCCTTCCGACCGCCTGGGAACGCGCCCGGCGCCGCATCAACGGCTCGCCGCGGGCCGGCTGGGCGGCGACGATCGGGATCACCGCGCTCGCATTCCTGCTGCGGCTGTGGCACCTGGGCACCCCGAAGGTCTTCGCCTTCGACGAGACCTACTACGCCAAGGACGCCTGGGCGCTGCTCGAGTTCGGCTACGCGCGCAACTTCATCGAGGGCGCCGACGAGAACATCCTGGCCGGGCAGCTCGAGGGGCAGTTCGCCGACGGGCCGTCGATGATCGTCCATCCCGACGTCGGCAAGTGGCTCATCGCGATCGGCATCAAGCTCTTCGGGATGGACCCGTTCGGCTGGCGGATCGCCTCGGTCGTGGTCGGGTCGCTGCTGGTGCTGCTGACGATCCGGTTCGTACGCCGCGTCTCCGGCTCCATGATGCTCGGTCTCGTCGGCGGCATCCTGATCACCTTCGACGGGCTCGCGTTCGTGCTCTCGCGCCTGGCCCTGCTCGACCTCTTCGTCGCCTTCTTCCTGCTGCTCGCGGTGCACCTGATGGTGATGGACCGCGACTGGTGCCGGCGGCGGTTCTCCGCGCTCGCGCCCACCCAGCTCGCCGCGCCCGGCGCGTGGGGACCCGTCCGGCAGATGCTGTTCCGTCCGTGGCTGCTGTGCTCGGGCGTCGCGTGGGGTCTGGCGATCGGCTCCAAGTGGGAGGCGCTCTACCCGCTGGCCGCCTTCGGTCTCCTCTATGTGGCCTGGTCCGCGGGGATGCGGCGCTCCTTCGGCGTACGTCTGTCCTGGCTTCGTGCCTGTGTGGCCGACGGGCCGACGGCCTTCGCGCACCTGGTGGGCGTCGCGCTCGCGGTCTACGTGATGACGTGGATCCCGTGGATGACCCACGCGGACGTCTACGAGGAGTCGCTCTCGGCGACGCAGTACACGCGCTACACCGGCGAGGGCCACTGCGAGAACAAGTCGTACGTCCCCGAGAACCTCAACGACAAGCGCTGGCCGACCGCCACCGAGCCGGATGCGTCCGGCCTCGGAGAGGTCAGTCAGTCGCTGCGGTCGCTGTGGTACTACCACCGAGACGTCTTCACCTTCCACACCCACTTCCTGGAGTGTGCCGAGCACACCTACGGGTCCCATCCGATCGGCTGGCTCGTCCTGAACCGGCCGGTCGGGGTCGCCGCCGACACCGGGATCCTGTCCGGCGCGAAGTCGCGCGGCGAGATGTGCGACGCCTCCCCCTCGACCGATCCCGACGGTGACGGTCCCGCCGAGGCGGGGACGTGCCTGCGGCAGGTGCTGCTCCTGGGCACCCCGGTGCTGTGGTGGGGAGCGTTCGTGGCGCTGATCGTCTCGGCGTTCATGTGGGTCGCCGCGCGGGACTGGAGGTTCGGGGTCGCCGTGGTCGGGGTGCTGTCGACGTGGCTGCCGTGGCTGCAGTACGCCGGGCGGCCGATCTTCTCCTTCTACATGATCATTGCGCTGCCGTTCCTGGTGCTCGGCCTGTGCCTGTGTCTGGGCAAGCTTCTCGACCGGCCACCGCCGCTGGCCGGTGGAACGCCGGCCACCCGGCGTCGCGTCGGGGGTGCCGTCGCCGGTGGCATCTTCGTCGTGCTGGTGATCTGCAACTTCGCCTGGTTCTGGCCGATCTACACCGATGAGCTGCTCACCCGGCAAGAATGGCTGACAAGGATCTGGTTCAAGCGATGGATCTAGAACATGTGGTACGCGGCCGAGTGCCGCGGCCGGGCGGCTTCGACGACGTCGTCGTGACCGTGTCCGCGGGGCTCGTCTCCGAGGTGCGGGCTGCCGTCCCCGGCGACCCGTCGTCTTCAGGGATCCTGCTCCCGGGGCTGGTGGACATCCACAACCACGGCGGTGGCGGTGCCTCGTTCCACACCACGTCGCCGGACGAGATCGCCACCGCGGCCGGCGTTCATCATGCTGCCGGCACGACCACGCTGCTGGCCTCGACCGTGACCGACTCGCCTTCCCGGTTGCTGTCGGTCGTCGCGGCGCTGGCCACGGCTGCCGAAGCCGGGCTGATCGCCGGCATCCACATGGAGGGGCCGTTCCTGGAACACTCCTGCCGCGGGGCGCACGATCCGGCGCTGCTGCTCACGCCCGACGCCGGGCTCGCGCGTGAGTTCGTCGCCGCTGCCCGTGGCCACCTGCGGGTGATGACCCTGGCCGCGGAGCTCCCCGGGGCCGACGAGGTCGCCTCGGTGCTCACCGAGGCCGGGGTCGTGGTGGCGCTGGGGCACACCGCGGCGTCGGCTTCGCAGGCTCGGGCTTTCCTTTCCGGACCGGGGAGCCTGGTCACCCATCTCTTCAACGGGATGCCACCCGCGCACCATCGCGACCCCGGCCCCGTGCTCGGATCCCTGGGCGCCGCCGGTGTGGGCGATGCCTGTGTGGAGCTGATCGCTGACGGCGTACACCTCGACGACGAGACGGTCCGGGCCGTGATGTCGATGGTGCCGGGCTCGGTCGTACTGGTCACCGACGCGATGGCCGCGGCCGGGATGGCCGACGGCGACTACCAGCTCGGACCGCTGTCCGTGGAGGTACGCTCCGGGGTCGCCCGAGTGGCCGACGGGACCGGCAACGGGTCGATCGCCGGCGGCACGTCCCGACTCATGGACCAGGTACGCCGCCATGCGGCCGCCGGGATCGACCTGGCCATGCTGATGAAGGCCGCGAGCCTGCGGCCGGCATCGGTGGTGGGCCTCGACGCTGGCCGCCTCGAGCCCGGCGCTCGCGCCGACCTCGTGCTCACCGACGAGTCGCTGCAGCCGACCCGCGTCATGCGCGGCGGAGCCTGGCTGATCCCGTAGACCTGAATCGCCGGCCGGGCTCGTATTCTGGGCACCATGTCCTCCACGAAGCCCGACGACTCCTCCCCACTCATCGCCGGGCTCGTGCCCAAGTGGGCGGTCGCGGCCTTCGCCGTCGACGTCTTCTTCGTGCTCCTCTTCGCCTTCGCCGGGCGCCAGTCGCACGACTCCGGCCCGGCGCTCGTCGTGCTCCGCATCGCCTGGCCCTTCCTGATCGGGCTCGTCGTGACCTGGGCCGTCCTGATCTGGCGCCGCTGGCCGGCCGCTCGCGCCTGGCCTGCGGGCGTGGTCGTCTGGCTCGGGACGTACGTCATCGGGATGGTGCTTCGCGGCCTCTCCGGCGAGGGCTTGGCGCCGGCCTTCCTGGTCGTCTCGCTCCTCTTCCTCGGCCTCACCCTGGTCGGCTGGCGCGGCTACGTCAGCGCCAAGCTCCACTACCGCTCCCGCCGAGTCGGCTAGAGGGTGGCGGCTGCCGCGACCGGGTCGAAGCCGAAGGGGAGCTCGAGGCGGTGGGCTCGCATCAGGTCGGCGTTGGAGAGTACGTCGACGGTGCGGCCCTCGGCGGCGACGATGCCCCCGTCGAGGATGATCGAGCGCTCGCAGAGCTCGAGGGCGTACGGGAGGTCGTGGGTGACCATCAGGACGGTGACGTCGAGGTCGCGGAGGATGTCGGCGAGCTCGCGGCGGGAGGCCGGGTCGAGGTTCGAGGAGGGCTCGTCCAGGACCAGGATCTCGGGGTCCATCGCCAGCACGGTGGCCACCGCGACCCGGCGGCGCTGGCCGAAGGAGAGGTGGTGCGGGGGCCGGTCGGCGTACTCCTCCATGCCGACCTTCGCGAGCGCCTCGGTCACCTTCGCGTCCAGGGCCTCGCCGCGCAGGCCGAGGTTGGCGGGGCCGAAGGCGACGTCCTCGCGGACGGTGCCCATGAAGAGCTGGTCGTCGGGGTCCTGGAAGACGATGCCGACGCGGCGGCGGATCTCCTTGATGTTGGCCTTGGTCACGGGGAGTCCGCTCACCGCGACGGAGCCGGCTCCGGCGAGGTGGATGCCGTTGAGGTGCAGGACCAGCGTCGTCTTGCCGGCCCCGTTGGGACCCAGCAGCGCGACCCGCTCACCGCGGTGGACGTGCAGGTCGACACCGAAGAGCGCCTGATGGCCGTCGGGGTAGGCGAAGGCGAGGCTGTGCACATCAAGAACCGGCGTACTCATCGTCGCCCCACCCTGTCCATGGTCGGCATTCTCCCTGTGTAGCCGCGCGAGACCATAGCCAGGTGCACCCGCTCGCCGCGCTCGAAGGAGCGGATGAACAGCGCGCCGACCGAGCGGGCCAGCACCGGCCAGTGGAGCGGGTTGCGGGCCTCGAAGCCTCGTGAGGCGCGCGCGACCGCCATCCGGCGCATCTCGTCGGTCACCACCTCGAGGTAGCGCACCATGAACGCCATGATCTGCACCAGCTGCTGAGGCAGCCGCAGCCGCTCCAGGCCGTGGACCAGCTCCTGGGGCGTCGTGGTCGCGGCCAGCAGCAGCCCGGCGATCACGCCCAGCGTGCCCTTGACGAGCAGTCCCCACGCCGAGAGCAGACCCGACTCGCTGAGGCTGAGCCCGAGCACGTCGATCCGCGGCCCGTGGGCGATGAACGGCATCAGCACCGCGAAGACCACGAACGGCGTCTCCACCACCATCCGCTTCAGCACCCACCCAGGGCGCACCCGCGCCACCGCGCCGACCGTCACCAGGACCGCGAGGAAGAAGGCGTACGCGGCGAACCACTCCCGCGGCGTCGCCACCACCACGAGCATGAAGCCGACCAGGGCGAGCACCTTCAGATGGGCGGGCACCGGCTCAGGCCTCGTCGGACTTGGGGGAACGGCGGCGTACGACCAGGGCGAGGCCGCCGGCGAGGACGAGCACCACCACGGTGCCGATCACGCCGGCGAGTCCACCGGAGAGCCGCTCGTTGTCGACGCCCTTGGTGCCGTAGTCGGCCAGCGGGCCGTCGGCCGCCCCGTGCTCGGAGGCGCTGTCGAGGAAGCCGGTCTTGCCGGCGACGTACTCGAGGCCGTCGGGGTTGGCGGAGGCGTAGTAGGAGACCACCCCGGCCAGGAGCAGCGCGACGACGGCGATGCCGACGGCGACCCATCTGAACGGCACGCGCTTCTTCTCGGCGGCGCTCATGCGACCGACTCCTTGGGCTTGATCACCAGGTCGCGCTCGGAGATCACGCCGCGCGCGGCGTAGACGAGGTCGGGGCGTACGGACAGGATCGCGCCGACCGCGAGGAACGTGATCGCGCCCTCGCCCAGGCCGATCACCGTGTGCCAGCCGAGCATCGCGGTGGCCAGCGTGGTCAGCGAGATGTCGGCGGTGCCGCCGACCGCGTAGAGCGCGGTGAAGACGGCCGCCGCAGCGGGGACGGAGAGGAAGGCGCCGATCGCCGCCGCCGGGGCGACCAGGCCGACCCGCTTCGGCAGCACCTTGATCAGCACCCGGCTCACGAACCAGCCGACGAGCACGGTGGTGACGGCCATGAGGAGGATGTTGGTGCCGAGCGCGGTGATGCCACCGTCGGCGAAGAGCAGGGACTGCACGATCAGCACGACCGAGACGCACAGCACCCCGGTCCACGGCCCCACCAGCACCGCCGCCAGCGCGCCGCCCATCAGGTGACCGCTCGTGCCCGCCCCTACCGGAAAGTTGAGCATCTGGGTCGCGAAGACGAACGCGGCCACGAGGCCGGCCAGCGGGGCGGTCTTGTCGTCGAGCTCGCGGCGTGCGCCGCGCAGCGCGACGCCTACCGCGACGACAGCGACTGCACCGGTGGCGATCGACGTCGGAGCGTCGAGGAAGCCGTCGGGGACGTGCATGGTCACCTCTTGATCTGCGTGGGGGTCGGTCGACGTGTCGCCCGAGAGAGAACTGCTAACGCGAACTTATCGCAATAGCCTCGCCCGCGCACTGTCCGGCCAGACGGGTGATAAAGACTTCAGAGGTGTCAATCGACGCCAAATGAATACTTCTCAAGTCATGACTGCGCGCGTACCGTCGGTGGCATGAGCAGCTCCGCCAACGACATCGTCATCTGTGAGCCCCTCCGCACCCCGGTCGGCCGGTTCCTCGGCGCCCTGGCGCCGCTGACCGCGACCGACCTCGCCACGACGGTCCTGCGCGAGCTGGTCGAGCGCACCGGCCTCCAGGAGGGCGACGTCGACGACGTCATCCTCGGCAACGGCTACGCGAGCGGTGAGAACCCTGCGATCGGGCGCATCGCGGCCCTCGATGCCGGGCTCGGCAACGGCGTCCCCGGCCTCCAGATCGACCGTCGCTGCGGTTCGGGCCTTCAGGCGATCCTGTACGCCGCGGGCTCGGTCGCCACCGGCGCCGCGAACCTCGTCGTGGCCGGGGGTGCGGAGTCGATGTCCAACGTCGAGCACTACGCGCTCGGGCTGCGCGGCGGGGTGAAGCAGGGCGGCATCGAGCTGCTCGACCGCCTCGACCGGGCTCGCGAGACCGCGGGCGGCAAGGACCACCCGATCCCCGGCGGCATGATCGAGACCGCCGAGAACCTGCGTCGCGAGTACGGCATCGGGCGCGAGGAGCAGGACGAGTTCGCGCTGCGCTCCAACCAGCGTGCCATCGCCGCCCACGAGGCCGGCAAGTTCGCCGACGAGCTGGTCCCGGTGACCGTCCCCGGCGGCCGCCGCAAGCCCGATGTCGTCGTCGACCGCGACGAGCACCCGCGTGCCGACATCTCCCTGGAGAAGCTCGCCTCGCTCCGCCCGATCCGGCTGAAGGTCGACGAGGAGTCGACCGTCACCGCCGGCAACGCGTCCGGCCAGAACGACGGCGCCGCGATGTGCGTCGTGACCACGCGCGCCGAGGCCGAGAAGCGCGGCCTGACTCCGCTGCTGGCGCTCAAGTCGTGGGCCGTCACCGGCTGCGAGCCCGAGCGGATGGGCATCGGGCCCGTCCTCTCCAGCAAGGCGGCGCTGTCCCGGGCCGGGCTCACCCTCGACGAGATCGACCTGATCGAGCTCAACGAGGCCTTCGCGGCCCAGGTCCTCGCCGTCCTGCGCGAGTGGAAGATCGACGCCACCGACGAGCGGCTCAACCCCAACGGCTCGGGCATCTCGCTCGGCCACCCGATCGGTGCCACCGGCGCCCGCATCCTCGCCACCGCCGCCCGGGAGGCGCAGCGGCGCGAGGCCCGGTACGTCCTGGAGACGATGTGCATCGGTGGCGGCCAGGGGCTCGCGGCGGTCTTCGAGTCGGTTCGCTGAACCGGCACCAAGCGGACGTACGAATTTCCTTCGAGAGAGCAGAGAAGACATGGGTCTGGACAAGGTGGTCGGGTCGGCCGCGGAGGCGGTTGCCGACATTCACAGCGGGGCCAGCCTCGCCGTCGGCGGCTTCGGGCTGGTGGGAATCCCGTGGTTCCTGATCGAGGCGCTGCGCGAGCAGGGTGCGGACGACCTGATGGTCGTCTCCAACAACTGCGGCGTCGACGGCGCCGGGCTCGGGCTGCTGCTCGACGACCACCGCATCTCCCGGGTGATCGCGAGCTACATCGGCGAGAACAAGGAGTTCGGGCGGCAGTACCTGGCCGGCGAGATCACGCTCGAGCTCACCCCGCAGGGCACGCTCGCGGAGCGGATGCGCGCGGGCGGCAGCGGGATCGGCGCCTTCTACACGCCGACCGGCGTCGGCACGATGGTCTCCGACGGCGGCCTGCCCTACCGCTACAACCCCGACGGAACGATCGCCGAGGCCTCCGAGCCGAAGGAGGTCCGTGAGTTCCACGGCAAGCAGATGGTGCTCGAGGAGGGCATCATCACCGACTTCGCGCTGGTCCGCGCGACTCGCGTCGACCGGGCCGGCAACGCCCAGTTCAACGCCTCCACGCGCAACTTCAACGTGCCTGCCGCGATGGCCGGCCGAGTGACCGTCGTCGAGGCCGAGGAGGTCGTCGAGGTCGGTGAGATCGCCCCGGCCGACGTCCACCTTCCGGGGATCTTCGTGAAGCGGATCGTCGCGCTGACGCCCGAGCAGGCAGCGCGCAAGGACATCGAGAAGCGTACGACGCGCGGCGAGCGCCCGACCACGAACCAGGAGGCCTGAGTCATGGCTTGGGACCGCAACCAGATGGCGGCGCGCGCCGCGCAGGAGCTGCAGGACGGCGACTACGTCAACCTCGGGATCGGCCTGCCGACGCTGATCCCCGACTACATCCCGGAGACCTCGACGGTCGTGCTGCACGCCGAGAACGGCATCCTCGGCGTCGGCCCGTTCCCGTATGAGGACGAGGTCGACCCCGACCTGATCAACGCCGGCAAGCAGACCGTGACCGTGCTCGCGGGGGCCTCCTACTTCGACTCCGCGACCTCGTTCGCGATGATCCGCGGCGGCCACATCGACGTCGCCGTCCTGGGCGCGATGCAGGTCTCGACCAACGGCGACATCGCCAACTGGATGGTGCCCGGCCAGATGGTCAAGGGCATGGGCGGCGCGATGGACCTCGTCTCCGGCGCCGGGCGGGTGATCGTGCTGATGGAGCACGTCACCAAGAAGGGCGCCCCCAAGCTGCTGGCGGCCTGCGACCTGCCGCTGACCGGTCGCGGGATCGTGAAGCGGGTCATCACGGACCTGGGTGTTCTTGACGTCGACGGTTCGTCGTTCGAGCTCGTCGAGCTCGCTCCCGGGGTGACGTACGACGAGGTCGTGGCGGCCACGGGCGCGCCGGTCGTCGACAAGACCGTCGCCGTGACTGCTTAGTCTCACTATTCAAAACCCGGAACCGGTTACGTAACTCGCGTTTGCACTCCGTCGTTCGAGGTGTGACATCCAACACACCCCTGGAGTGAGTCGTGAAACTCGGCAGACTGGCATTCCTCGTATCGTTCCTGGCTCTGGTCGCGACCTTCCTGCCACCGGCGCACTCCGCGACCGCCGCCCCTGCGACGGCTTCTGTCGGAACCGCCGCGGCGCAGGCGCCCCAGGCGCGGGCCGGGGCGTGGAAGCCTCGCCCGGCGACGTACGGCGTGGTGGTCGAGAAGGACATCCAGCTGACGATGTCCGACGGGGTGGTGCTGCGCGCCGACGTCCACCGTCCCGCGAAGGCGGACGGGACCGCGGCGCCGGGCCGGTTCCCGGTGATCCTGACCCAGAACCCCTACAACAAGAACGTCTCCGGCGGGAGCGGCGGGGACTACTTCGTGCAGCGGGGCTACGTCTTCGTCCAGACCGACGTACGCGGCACCGGCTCCTCCGCGGGCCAGTGGGAAGCGTTCGGCGACCGCGAGCAGAAGGACGGCCTCGAGGTCGCCAACTGGGCGACCTCGAAGAAGCGCCCGTGGAGCAACGGCGAGCTCGGCCTGTGGGGCCCGTCCTACATGGGGATCAACCAGTTCTTCACCGCCGCTCAGCACCCGCGCGGGCTGAAGGCGATGTTCCCGATCGTGCCGGCCGGCGACGTCTACCGTGACGTGGTCGCCTCCGGCGGCCAGATCGACGCCGGGTTCATCCCGCTGTGGTTCGGGCTGGTCACGGGCGCCGGGCTGGTGCCGCCGGCCGTCAACCAGGCCCGTCCCGACGCCACCTTGACCACCCTGCTGCAGCACGTCAGCGGTGCGCTCGGGTTCCAGGTGCCGATGCTCGTCAGCGCGGCGCTGGGCAGCGACGCCGGCTACGACGGCCCGTTCTATCGGAAGCGGTCCCCGTTGAGCGTGGTCGACGAGATCGACGTACCGACATTCGTGACGGCCGGGCAGTACGACATCTTCCAGCGCGGCACGCCCATGCTCTTCGACCGGATGCAGAAGAACGGCGTGGACACCAAGCTGCTCGTCGGACCGTGGACGCACGCCGAGGCCGCCACGGGCGCCGGACTGGAGGGCAGCGGGATCAACAGCATGGCCGAGATGGCACTGCGGTGGTTCGACACGCACCTCAAGGGACTGCCCGACACCACCCTCGACCGTGACGTCGCGCCGGTGACCTACCACGAGATCGGCTCCGGGAAGTGGCGCACGATGCAGTCATGGCTCGGTTCGGAGGTCAGGGCCAAGACGTACGCCCTCGGGTCAGCCCTGAAGCCCGTCGGCGGCGACACCATCGTGCCGCTGCCGGTGCAGGGACTGTGCTCGCGCAGCACCGCGCAGTGGACCGCCGGCGCCCTCGCGATCCCCGGCTGCGAGACCGACAACCGGATCAACGACGCGCTCGGGGTCTCCTACGAGACCGCGCCGGCGACGTCGGACCTGGCCTTCTCCGGCCCGCTCAACGCCGACCTGTCCGTCTCCACGACCGGCACCGACGGCCTGATCTCGGTCTCGGTCGAGGACGTCGCGCCCGACGGGTCCGTCGACCGCATCACCGGCGGCTGGCAGACCATGCGTCACCGTGCCGTCACGGCGTCGAAGTCGCGGACGCTGAACGGTCAGGTCGTCCAGCCCTGGCATCCCTTCACCCGTGAGGCCGAACAGCCGGTCAGGCCTGGTCAGGTCTACCGCGTGCCCGTCGAGGTCTTCCCGACCGGCGCGGTGATCGAGAAGGGGCACCGCCTCCGGGTCACCGTCCACTCCTACGACGTCCCCCACCTGCTGCCCAACGTGAAGCAGCTGGTCCGCGGCATCGCCGGCGTCGTGACCGTCCACCACACGAAGACGAACCCCTCGACGCTGGTCCTCCCGGTCCGGAGGTAGCGCCGAGGGGTCAGATTCTGACGTCGAGACGTCAGAATCTGGCGGCTTCGTCCGGCACGCGCTCGGAGACCCTCGGGTCCCGGGCGCGTGCCGCGTCCACGAGCAGGTACGCCGCGACCGCGGCTCCAGTGGCCAACGCGATCGCGGCCGAGGCGTAGGCGGCGCCGTAGCCGACGGTCGTGACCAGGCCGGCCGCGATCAGGGTGCCGAGGAACCCGCCGAGCTGCTGGGTGGTCGTGGTCAGACCGGAGCCGATCCCGGCGTGCTCCGGTGCCAGCGCGCCCATCGCCAACGCGGTCACCTGCGGCATCGCGAGGCCGAAGCCGAGGGCCATCACGACCGCTCCGGGGAGAACGTCGAGGGGGAAGCCTCCGGCTTCGGGGATGCGGACCAGGTAGACCATGCCGGCGACGAAGGCGAGCACACCGACGAGTAGGACGCGCTCGGACCCGAACCGTTCGGCGAGCGTGGCGCTGAAGCCGAGAGTGGCGATGGCGATCACCACGGTGACCGGAAGGAACGCCAGGCCGGTCGAGAGTGCTCCGAAGCCGAGGACGTCCTGCAGGTAGAGCGTCGTGACGAACTGGAACGTGAAGCCGCCGAAGGTCAGGGTCAGCAGGATCAGGTTCGCGAGCGTGAACCTGCGCTGGGCGAACAGGCCGCGCGGGAGCAGGCCGCCCTTGGCGCCGGTCGGCGGCGTACCCTCCACCGCGCGGAGCGCGACGATCAGGGCGATGATCCCGAACGGCACGTTGATCAGGAAGGCCCAGCGCCAGGAGGCGACGTCGGTGAGTACGCCACCCAGGACCGTCCCCACCGACGCACCGATCGAGCCGACGAAGGCGAGCACCGCGAAGGCGCGGAGGCGCTCGCGGGGCTCGGCGTAGAGGCCGGCGATCATGCCGAGCACCACGGCCGAGGCGATGCCGCCGCCGAGGCCTTGGACGAATCGCGCGAGGACCAGGGAGATCGGGTCCCAGGCGATGCCGCACCATGCCGAGGCAAGGGTGAAGATGCTCAGCCCGGCGAGGAAGACCGGGCGGGTGCCGAACGCGTCACCGGCCCGGCCCGCCGGGAGCAGGACGAGCGCGAAGGCGAGCAGGAAGCCGTTGACGACCCAGGACAGCGAGGCGTCGCCGAAGCCTAGGTCGTCGCGGATTGCGGGAAGGGCGACGGTCACGACCGTGCCGTCGAGGATCACCATCAGCTGAGTGGCTGCGAGGGTCGCGAGCGCGACTGTCTTGGTCGTCATAGATACGACCATAGAAGATTGTTTGTTATGAAACAATCTATTTCGGGATATTCAGTTGTGAACCCATCCCTAGCGGGACGAGGCAGGCGCGCGACGCCGCAGCGTCATCGTGTGCGACGGCGTCGCCCACGGCCCCTCGACGAGGTGCTGCAGCGCCTCGATGAACGCCTCGCCCTCACTCGGCGCCAGCCCCTCGAGCGCCTTGGCGACGGTCGCGTTGTAGGCCTTCGAGGCCTCCTCGAGCGCCTTCATGCCGGCCGGCGTGAGCGCGACGATGCGGGCACGGCGGTCGGTGGTCGAGACCCGTCGCTCGGCCAAGCCGCGGCGCTCGAGGTTGTCGAGGGTGGTGACCATCGTGGTCTTGTCCAGCATCGCCATCTCAGCCACGGCGTTCTGGGTGTACTCCCCCTCGGCGGCCTTCATCAGCACGCAGTACTCCCGCACCGAGAGCTCCAGGTCGGCCAGCGCCTCGCCGACCTGGGCCGCGAAGGCGTGCGCGGACTGGTTGAGCAGGAACAGCAGGTCAATACGCGGTCCGGTCATGAACTAGATCTTAACGAACCATCCGATACCGAACTATCTTCTGCCCAACTATCTAATCCAAACGGCGCCCGACCCCGCGGTCATCGGGATCGAGCGCCGTCCGGCATCGCCTCAGAGATTCAGAGATACTGCGCGAGGTCCGCCTGGATCTCCTCGGGCGTCACCTGCGGCTCGTAGCGCTTGACGACCTCGCCCTCGCGACCGATGAGGAACTTGGTGAAGTTCCACTGGATGTCGCCCGGCGCCTCGGCACGCAGGAACTCGTAGAGCGGAGCAGAGTTCTCCCCGTTGACATCGACCTTGGAGAGGACCGGAAACGTCACGTCGTAGGTCGTCTTGCAGAACTCCTGGATCTCGTCGTCGGTGCCGGGCTCCTGACCCATGAATTGGTTGCACGGGAACCCGATGACCTCGACGCCGGAGTCGCTGGTGGCGCGATAGAGCGCCTCGAGGCCCTCGTACTGCGGCGTCAGACCGCACTTGCTGGCTACGTTGACGATCAGCAGCAGCTTGCCCTTGTAGTCGCTGAGCGAGACGGTGCCGCCATCAGCGGCCGTCACTTCGAAGTCGTACGTGGTGGTCACAGGTCTCTCCTCGATCGAGTTGCGGTGCAGGGGGACAACCTTGCTCGGCCCGAGGTTATGCCCCGCGCTGATGCGGAACCGACGAGGCCTCCTCGGCCAGGCGCCGGTCACGCGCGACCGTCATGATCGCGGCAGACATCCATTCCAGCGCCTCCGGCATCTCGAAGGCGATCTCCTCGAGCAGCGTCGGCATGTCGTGCCGGCCGACCGAGAGGAGCATCTCGCTGAGCGAGCCGTCGGGCGCGGTGACCATGAACCGGAACTCGATCGCCTCAGGGGTCACCGTCGCGGCGCACCGACTGGTCTCGAACGTCCACGGCGCACGGCGGGCACTGCCGTGGGTGCCGGGAGTCGTCATGACCGGGCATCCTATTCAGGTTGCCGCCCCGACCGCACCCCTTTCAAGCCTCGGATCAGCCCTCGAACAGTGATTCGAATCTCGTCACCAGACACACCACCCCGACGCACGCGAAGCGGCCCGAGGACCGGTACGTTCGTCCGCGGTCATTCAGCGGGGGAACACTGGAGAGGGACACAACTTCACATGATGGGCGGGCATCACGCGGCCTCTGGGGCTGCCGCGTGGATCGCAGTGACATCGTCGGCACCGATCGCGTTCGGGTGGTATCCCGGCGTCTCGGACATAGGCGTGATGACCGGCACCCTGGTGTGCGCCGGCGCCGCGCTGCTTCCGGACGCGGACCACCACAACGGCACGATCGCCCACTCGCTGCCACCGGTCTCCGAAGGCTTGACCAAGATCGTCGGACAGATCTCCGGCGGCCACCGCAACGGAACCCACTCGATCCTTGGCGTACTCGCCTTCACCGCCCTCGCCTGGGGCGCGGGGAAGCTCTCGCTCGAGACCGAACGCTTCGGCAGCGTCCTGATCGGCCCGGGCATCATGTGCGTCCTTCTGGTCGCCTTCGCCATGGACGCACTGAAGCTCACCCGTAAGGGCGTCCACTGGCCATGGATCCCGGCGGTGGCCCTGGCGGCGGTGATCGCCATCTTCGCCCCCGAGGAGTGGTGGTGGATGCCCTTCTCCGTTGCCCTCGGCTGCGTCGTGCACCTGCTCGGCGACTTCGTGACCACCATGGGAATCCCGCTGTTCTGGCCGATCGCGCCGAAACCGCCGAGGTGGGTCCGACGCAACAAGTGGCTGCCGTTCGACAACATGTGGACCCGGGGCGGCCACTTCGCCCTGCCGATCCTCGGCGACGCCGGCTCCATCCGGGAGTGGGTCGTGATGACCCCGATCAGCCTCTACGCCGTCGTCGGCTTCGGCTGGGCGCTGCTGAGCCAGATGGGCTTCGACGTCGACAGCCGCTGGGAAGCCCTGGTCTCGAGCCTCAGCACCCTCGTCTGACGACGTCTCGCCGCTCAGCTCTCGACGGACCGCCTGCGTCCGCGGAGCGGGCGGACGAGGTACATCCCGGCCAGCAGCGCGATCGCGGCGAGGAGCGCGGCGACGGCGAGCACCCCGCTCAGGACGACCTTCGTCTGGATGCCGCGGTGCTCCTCGCCGACATCGTCGGAGACGATCAGCGTCATCGACACGATGGTGTCCTTGAGGAGCTGGATGAAGCGGGTCATGTCCTCGGACCAGACCTGCGCGGCCGGCCGCCCCGGAGCGTGGGACTCCAGGTCCCGGACCGCGCCCGCGAGAGAGCCGTCGTTGATGACCTGGACGACCGCGTTCTGCGACACCAGGCCCCGGGATCCGTCGGCGAAGGTGCCGTCCGAGATCTTGTCCAGCGCCTTCTGGGTGGCCTTCGGGGCGTCGCCGTAGAACGAGCGCGAGGTGAGCTGCCAGGACGTACGCGCCTCGCTCATCGCCTCCATCGACTCCTCGTCGATCTTCCCGGTCATGAGCGCGGGCACCATCACCGTGCGCTCGATCCCCAGCGACTCGGACGCCGACCTGACGTACTTGA
Organism: Nocardioides sp. NPDC004968; assembly: GCF_040608935.1. Taxonomy (NCBI): domain Bacteria; kingdom Bacillati; phylum Actinomycetota; class Actinomycetes; order Propionibacteriales; family Nocardioidaceae; genus Nocardioides; species Nocardioides sp. NPDC004968. The sequence continues at coordinate 6,344 of NZ_JBEXJF010000048.1, read as the reverse complement.
GGTTGGTGACCTGCTTGTAGATGTTCTCGTTGCGGATGTTGGGCATCTCGGTCGCGAAGTCGAGCAGCTCGTAGGCGGTGTCGGTGTAGGCAGCGACCGCCGCCTCCGTGCTCGCCTTGTCGCCTTCCTCGAGGTCGGTGCGGTAGGCGTCGATGCTCTTGAGGACCGTGTAGGTGCGCTCGACGCGCTCCCGCAGGCTCGGGGTGTCGGCGAGGTCGACCTTGGTGATGTCGTCGTGCCACGCCTCGATCGAGTCGTCGGTCACCTGGCGATAGGCCTGCCGGACCGCGTCCGGGACCTGGTCGGAGCCGAGCGCGTCCCGCTCGAAGATGAGGTCCATCCCGAGCTCGTAGCTCTCCGGGAGCGCTCCGGCGATCATCACCGCGCGACTGGAGACGGCGCGCTCGTCGAGCGCATCGGCGAAGGTCAGCCCGCCGAGCACCAGGGCGATCAGCACCGGGACCAGCAGCACGCCGAGCACCCGGGTGCGGAGGAACCTCGGCTTCGGGGCGGCATGAGACCGAGGCGTACGCTGCGCCGACTCGATCACGCCGGCGACCGCCGTCACCGACGAGACCGAGGCGGCCGAGGAAACCGAGGAGACCGAGGCGGCCGAGGACGTGGACGATGACGATGAGAGCGCCAGGGGCTTGAGCCCGGCGGGCAGCTCGCGGCTGCCGGCCGGAACCGGGGGCACGACCTCGGGCCGGCGCGCGAAGGCGACGACCTCGCCCGCGGTGGGTCGACGGGAGGGGTCCTTGTCCATCATCGACGCCACGAACTCGTCGACATGGGACGGCACGGTGACCACGTCGTTGACGTGCGGGACGGGGGCGGTCACGTGCTGGTAGATCATCGAGACCGGCTCGGAGCCGGCGTACGGGGCGCGTCCGGTGAGCAGCTCGAAGTACACGCAGCCGAGCGCGTAGATGTCGCTCGGCGGGCCGACCACGTTGTCGGCGGCCTGCTCGGGCGAGATGTAGGGCAGGCTCCCCATCACATGGCGGGTCGAGGTGAGCCGCTCGGCCTGGTGGCTTGCCAGCTGAGCGATGCCGAAGTCGAGAACCCGGATCCGGCCGTCGCCGTCGTAGACGAGGTTGGACGGCTTGATGTCGCGATGGATGATCCCGGAGGAGTGGACCGCGGTGAGCGTACGCGCGACCTGGACCATCGCCTCGCTCGCCTCCTCGACGGTGAACCGTCCCTGCTTCTCCAGGCGGTCGGCCAGCGTCGGGCCGGGAAGCAGCTCCATGACGAGGTAGACGATGCTGCCGTACTCGGTCTGCTCGACCCCGACGTCGTGCACCTGCACCGTGCCGGGGTGACTGGCCGCCGTCGTGGAGAGCGCCTCACGCCGGAAGCGCTCGGTCACCTTCGGGTCGGCAGAGGTCTCCACGACCTTCACCGCGACCCAGCGTTCGAGCCTGATGTCGGCCGCCTGCCAGACCTCGCCCATCCCGCCGCGGCCAAGCAGTCGGTGCAGGCGGTACCGGCCTGCGATCGGGGGGCGCGTTCGCATGCGCATATGTTGTCGGACTCACACCCCGTGCGTCTCGTGTACGCACCGATGAAATCCGCCGATCTTTGCTATTGTCGCCGGTTTACGCATCAACTGATCGCCCTCGCGCGCGGAGCAGCGCGACCCCGAGCCCGGCCAGCACCGCCAGCACGATGCCGGTGAAGACTCCCCAGGCGATCGTCTGGTTCTGGGCGTCCCTGTGCTCGCGCTCGATGTCGTCGGCGAGCCGGCTGGCGGCGTCGACGACCACCTCCTTGAGGTCCTGGACGTAGCTGGCGGCATCGGCCAGCCAGAGCTGTTCCACGGACCTGCCGTCGGCGCTGTCCTCCAGCTGTCTGACGACGTCCTCGACGTCACGAGCGTTGAGCACCCGGATGACGGCACGCTGGGAGGAGACCGCGTAGGACCCGAACTCGAACGACCGGCCCGAGATCCTGTCGAGCCGCTGCCGCGTCGCGGCATCGGCGCGAGTGTAGATCGACTCCGAGTGGGTCGCCCAGGAGTCCTGGGCCGCGCTGAGGTCGGCGATGCCCTGGGCACTGATCCGCTCGTTCCGCAAGGCGTTCGCCATGATCCTCCGCTCGAATCCGAGCACCTCCGAGACGGACCCGATCAGCTCCAGGTTCCGGGCCTGTTTCGCCAGCTCGTCATCCCGGAACGAGGGCAGCTCGGCGGCAAGGTCGAAGAGCCCGTTGACCGCGTTCGTGTACAGCTCGACGGCCGCCAGCTTGCCGGCCCTGTTCCCCGCCCGGGCAGCCGCGCGGATGTCCGAGAGCCGCTCGAGGGCGGCCGCGGACCTCTCCGTACGCCGCCGCAGACCAGGATCGCCGGCCGTGTCCAGCTTCTCGACCTCCGCGGTCCAGGCCTCGATGGACCGGTCGGTGATCTGGAGGAAGTCCTCGGTCAGCGCCGCATCGGTCCGGAGCGCGTCGCGCTCGATCGAGAGGTCGAAGGCGAGCTGGAAGCTGGTCGGCAAGATGTTGGCCAGCGGCGCGGCGCTGCCGACGCTCGACATCGTGTCGCCGGCCCGGAGCGTGCCCCAACCACCCAGGACCAACCCCGGCAGGACCAGGACCATCAGCACACCCAGCAGCGTGGGCGAGAGCCGCGGGCCCCTGATGTCGGGCGGACGTACGATCCGCTTCGGCGGCGGAGCGACGCCGCTCTCGAGCACCGTCGCCACCTCGTCGGCTCGGGGACGCCTGGCAGGGTCCGGGTCGAGCATGGCGGTCGTGATGCCATCGAAGTGGCCGGGCACGGTCACCAGCGTGCCGACCCGCTCGGGCTCGAGCCCGGCATACGGCGGGCGGCCGGCGAGCAGCTCGAAGAACACCGCGCCGAGGGAGTAGATGTCGCTCGCCGGGCCGATGCGCTGGCGGTCGATCTGCTCGGGGGACATGTACGGCAGGCCCTCCCCGCCGCGGGGCGCAGGCGCACCGAGCAGTGCGATCCGGCCGTCGGGGGCGTACCCGATGGTGGCCGGTCTGATGTCTCCGTGCACCTGCCCGGCAGCGTGGCCCGAGGCGAGGAGCCGCGCGACCTGCGCGACGATGCTCGAGGCCTCATCAGGGGTGAACGGGTGCTGCTGGACAAGCCGGCCGGCGAGATTCTGGCCGCTCAGAGCGGGTCCGCCCTGTCCGGTCAGATGGTTCAAATGCTGGCGACCGGCGCGTGGGGGACGGATACGCATGGGTCCATGGTCCCTGGTGAGCACCCCTGACGCCCCGGCCTCAGCCGAGAGTTTTCCTGGACTTGGCCAAGAGTTCGACTCCCCCGCGGACTAGCTCGGCCGAAGCCTGATCCCGTACTGCTGCACCTTCCGGTAGACAGTGGCGCGCGACATCCCGAGCTCCGCGGCCGCTTCCTGCATGGTGATCCCCGGACGGGTCAGGACGCGGACGATCTCGCCCCGTTCGAAGGCATCGATGCGCGACAACGGCCGCCTGGTGTCGGAGAGTACGTCGGCGGGAAGGTGACGCAGGTCGATCAGGTCACCGGCGCTCACGGCCCGCTGGACGACATGGACGAGCTCGGCGACGTTGCCCGGCCAGCCGTGGTCGTGCAGCGCCCGCTCCGCAGCCGAGGTCAGCGCGATCTCCCGGCCTCGCACCCGCAGCCCGACCTGATGCGCCAGCGGAAGTACGTCCTCGGGCCGCTCCCGCAGCGGCGGCACCTCGACCACGGTGTCGACGAGATCGGCCAGGGCCGCCGGAATGCCGTCGAAGGTCTCGGCGGTCATCGCGAACGGCACCCCTGCGACCGCCCCGGGCGCCGCCTCGACGAGGAGGGCGTGCAGCCGCTCGGCCACCCAGGCGGGGAGCGTGTTCACGTCGCGTACGACCACCGCGGTGTCCTGCTTGGCGAGCTCCGGCGTCCACAGCGACAGCCAGGCCTCGGCGTCGGCCGGCTCCGGGGCGGAGGCCGCCAGGATCCGGTCGCGGGGCCTCAGGTCGCGGAACGCCTGGGCGACAAGGGTCGTACGCCCCGCCCCCGGCTCCCCCACCACGGCGACCCGCCGGCCGACCCGGAGCGCGTCGCGGACGCTCCCCAGCGCCTCGCACCACGCGGAGGAGAGGTCGCGGAGGCTGCCGGCGCCCGGCTCCAGCCGGGGCGCCTCGACCCGGAAGACCTCGCCGCGAGGAGCCGGTCGCGGGAACCGGCCGTGGGCGCGGGCGAGCATGAGCGACGCGGTGTTGCTGGCCGCCGACTGCGCCAGGGCGAGCAGCAGATCGTGGGACGACTCCGACCAGGTGGTCAGGTTGACGCTGCCTTCCAGGCGTCCGCTGATCGGGTCGATCACCGGCGCGGCGGCACAGGTGTAGCTGCACAGCGAGAGCGAGTAGTGCTCCTCGGCCCGGACCACCGTCGGCGTCCGGTCGGCCAGCGCGAGCCCGAGCCCGTTGGTGCCCGCCGCGCGCTCGGCGTAGCTGAACCCCGGCGCCAGGTGGACGGCGTCGAGGTCCCGGAGCAGCTGCTGGTCGCCGCTGAGCCGGTTGAGCACCAGGCCGACGGGGTCGGTGAGCATCAGGCTGACCGGCTCGCCGACGAGCGTCCGGTGGAGGTCGTCGAGCACCTCCTGGCCGCACTGGAAGAAGAGCGACTCCTGGTCGTAGGCGCCGGAGAAGACCGGGTCGACCTCCTCGACGGAGACCCCGTACTCCTGGCTGCGCTGCCAGGAGGCGCGTACGCGTGGCGCCAGTGCCGACGCGTCGACGGCCGCGGTGCGCTGCGCGATCGGATGACGCCCTGTCATGTGATCGACGTTACATCCGCGGGCCGACGGAGACAGCCGGGCAGCGTCTCAGATTGAGACGGTCGAGGTCTCACATTGAGACGCCGCACCCCTGATCTGCGCGTCGCAGCCGCCCTAGCGTCCTGTGACGAAAGCCACAGATCGGAGGAACCGATGTACACCAAGAACAACGAGTCGTACTTCATCGTCGACGCCCACGTCGCGCTCTGGGACGCCCGTCCGGAGAACCAGCGCAACATCCACGGCAAGCAGTTCATCGACTGCTTCTACGACTACCACCGCAACCTCTCCCCCGAGTCGGAGCACTGGTCCTACGAGGACTACCTCTACCAGGGCGGCGAGCGGCTGATGCACGACCTGTTCGAGGTCGGCTACGTCGACCACGCGATCTTCCAGCCGGCCCACCTGGGCGAGTTCTACACGAACGGATTCGGGCAGACCGAGGAGGCCTCACGGCTGGCCGCGAAGCACCCCGACAAGCTGACGTACAACCACCACTTCGACCCACGCAACGGCGAGGCCGGGCTCGAACAGCTCCACGCCGACGCCGAGCGGTTCGGGCTCAAAGGCGTGAAGCTCTACACCGCCGAGTGGCACGGGGAGTCGCGCGGCTGGAAGCTGACCGACCCGTGGGCGTACCGCTACTTCGAGGCCTGCCGCGAGCTCGGGATCACCAACATCCACATCCACAAGGGCCCGACGATCCGGCCGCTGGACCGCGACGCGTTCGACGTCGCCGACATCGACCACGTCGCCAGCGACTTCACCGACCTCAACTTCATCGTCGAGCACGTCGGCCTGCCACGGCTGGAGGACTTCTGCTGGATCGCCACCCAGGAGCCCAACGTGCACGGCGGGCTGGCGGTCGCGATGCCGTTCATCCACACCCGGCCGCGCTACTTCGCGCAGATCCTCGGCGAGCTCGTCTACTGGATCGGCGAGGACCGGATCCAGTTCTCCTCCGACTACGCGATCTGGACGCCGAAGTGGCTGATCGAGCGGTTCGTCGACTTCCAGATCCCGGAGGACATGACCGAGTACGCCCCGCTCACGGTCGAACAGAAGAAGAAGATCCTGGGCCTCAACGCCGCGAAGATGTACGACATCGAGGTGCCCGCCGAGCTGCGGCTGCCCGAGGCGGACGAGACCGCGACAGGTCCCCGTGAGCCCGAGCGGGCCGACCTCGCGGCGGTGTGACATGTCGCTGCTGACCCAGGAGAGCACCCGCGCCGCGGAGGCGTACGCCGCGCTCCACGCCGTCGTCGACCCCGAGCTCGACGAGCCCATCACCGACCTCGGCTTCGTCCGGTCGCTGACCGTCTCCCCGACCGCGCCGGACGGCGAGACGGTCAGCGTCGAGGTCCACCTGCGGCTGCCGACGTCGTTCTGCTCGCCGAACTTCGCCTACCTGATGGCGAGCGACGCCAAGGACGCGCTGACCGCGTTGCCGTGGACCGACCAGGTGGTCGTCGAGCTCGACATTCGATCGCCGAGGTCGAGCCCAGGTTCTGCCAACTATTGCTGGTGTGATTCCAGGCTTGGACGGTCACGTTCTCCGTGCCGGTGACGCTG
>NZ_JBEXJF010000047.1:0-39516 GCF_040608935.1 Nocardioides sp. NPDC004968 | reverse complement strand
GTCTAGATCACCGTCTCTCTTTGGCTGATGCGGCCCGTATTCCGAACGGCCTGTCGAAGAGGGAGCAACGCCTTCTCCCAGCCGGGCGCGCCGCGCCGCGCGGCGCCGGCTCGAGGAGGCCGAGGCCAGCGAGGCCGAGCTGCGCGAGCGGCTCGAGGCGCTGGAAAAGCGGCTGACCCCGCCCGAGCCGGTCGGGCGACGGCGGCGCCGGGACGTCGCCGAGAGAGAGTATGTGATCACCTCCCTCGGGGAGGACGGCGAGCCTGCCGAGGTGGAGCAGGTGGTGCAGCGTACGTTGACCGCACCGGCCTTCGCGGACGCGGTGTTCCGGGAGACCGTGGTGCACGGCGCCGCGCTGGTCCACGGCGTGCGCCGGGCGCTCTCGCCCGAGGTGCGGTTCAAGATCCGCTACGAGATGCACCGCGAGGTCAAGCGGGCGCGCAAGGACCGGAAGAGCGAGATGCGCGAGGCGCTGCGCGAATACCGTGCGCGCCAGCGCGCGGCAATTGACGAGGACGTACGTATGGAGGACTCCCTATGAGGGGCGCGATCTGGTTCGTGGTCGGTGCGGGTGCGGGCGTGTACGCGATGGTCAAGGGGCGGCGGGCCGCGGAGGCCTTCACCGCCGACGGCCTGCGCGACCGGGCCCAGGCGCTCGGCGTCGGCGCGCGGATCTTCCGCGACGAGCTGGCCACCGGCAAGGCCGAGAAGGAGTTCGAGCTCCGGGAGTGGATCGAGGCCCGCACGGCGGGGCCGAAACAGATTGGCGCCGCAGGTGTCGATCAGCAGAGACTTGGATTGACAGGGCCCGAGAACGAGGCCCAGCAGAACACGGAAGGTAGTACCCCCTGATGGAGTGGTTGAGCACGGCGGAGATCCGCCGCCGTTTCACGGCGCATTTCGCCGAGAACACGAGTGTCGGCGAGCACACGGTGGTGCCGTCGGCATCGCTCCTGCTCGACGACCCCAACCTGCTCTTCGTCAACGCAGGCATGGTGCCCTTCAAGCCCTACTTCCTCGGCCAGGCCACTCCGCCCTACGACCGGGCGACCTCGGTGCAGAAGTGCATCCGCACGCCCGACATCGAGGAGGTCGGCAAGACCACTCGGCACGGCACCTTCTTCGAGATGTGCGGCAACTTCTCCTTCGGTGACTACTTCAAGGAGGGCGCGATCACGCTCGCCTGGGAGCTGGTCACCAAGTCGGTCGCCGACGGTGGCTTCGGCTTCGACGAGTCGGCCCTCTACCCGTCGGTGCTCAACGGTGACGAGGAGGCGGTCGCGCTCTGGAAGAAGATCTCCGGCCTGCCCGACGACCGCATCGTGCGACTGCCCCCGAGCGAGAACTACTGGTCCATGGGCGTGCCCGGGCCGGGCGGTCCGTGCTCGGAGATCCTGATCGACCGCGGCCCCGAGTTCGGCGCCGACCGTGACTGGGACGCCGGCGACCGCTACCTGGAGTTCTGGAACCTGGTCTTCATGCAGGACAACGTCGTCGCGGCGCGGTCCAAGTACGACGTCGACATCGACGGCCCGCTCGCGCAGACCGGCATCGACACCGGACTCGGCCTCGAGCGGGTCGCCTACCTGATGCAGGGCAAGGCGAACATGTACGAGACCGACGTCGTCTTCCCGGTGATCGAGAAGGCGATGGAGCTGACCGGGAAGAAGTACGGCGCCTCCTACGAGGACGACGTCCGCTTCCGCGTGGTCGCCGACCACGTGCGCTCCTCGCTGATGCTGATCAGCGACGGCGTGACCCCCGGCAACGAGGGCCGCGGCTACGTCCTGCGCCGGCTGATGCGCCGCGCGATCCGCAACATGCGCCTGCTGGGCTACGAGGACCCGGCGATGCCGGAGCTGCTGCCGATCTCCCGCGACAAGATGGGGGAGACCTACACCGACCTGCACACCGGCTGGAACCGCATCAAGCGGGTCGCCGACGCCGAGGAGGAGGCCTTCCGCAAGACCCTCGCGGCCGGCACCCAGATCTTCGACCTGGCCGCGACCGAGGTGAAGTCGAGCGGATCCACCTCGTTCACGGGCGCCAAGGCGTTCCAACTCCACGACACGTACGGCTTCCCGATCGACCTGACCCTCGAGATGGCCGCCGAGGCGGGCCTCGAGGTCGACGAGCCGGGCTTCCGCGGGCTGATGACCGAGCAGCGCGAGCGGGCCAAGGCCGACGCGCGCGCCAAGAAGGGCCAGCACGCCGACGTGTCGGTCTACCGCGGCATCCTCGACAGCAACGGGCCGACCGACTGGCAGGCCTACACGACCCTCGACACCGAGTCCAAGGCGATCGCCCTCCTCAAGGAGGGCAAGCCGGTCGACGTGCTCGGCCCCGAGGAGATCGGTGAGATCGTCCTCGACCGCACCCCGTTCTACGCCGAGTCCGGTGGCCAGTCCGCCGACGCGGGCATCATCGAGTTCGACGGCGGCCGGCTCGAGGTCGTCGACGTGCAGCGGCCGGTCAAGGGCCTCGTGGTGCACCAGGTCCGGGTCGTCGACGGCGAGTTCTCTGCGCATCGAACGGGCGGCGAGTCGCTCGTGCACGCGCAGGTCGACCCCGAGTGGCGTCTCGGCGCCCGCCAGGCCCACTCCGGCACCCACGTGGTGCACGCGGCGCTGCGCGAGGTGCTCGGCCCGACCGCGCTGCAGTCGGGTTCGTACAACCGCCCCGGCTACCTGCGTCTCGACTACGGCTGGACCAAGGGTCTGACCCCCGAGCAGATGCACGAGATCGAGGAGGTCTCCAACCACGCGCTGCGGGCCGACCTGCCGGTCTCCTGGGACTACATGACCCTCCCGCAGGCCAAGGAGTGGGGCGCGATCGCGCTCTTCGGCGAGACCTATGACGACACCAAGGTGCGGGTCGTCGAGATCGGCGGCCCCTGGTCGCGTGAGCTGTGCGGCGGCACGCATGTGGACCACTCCGCCCAGATCGGCACCGTCGTGGTCACCTCCGAGGCCTCGGTCGGATCCGGCAACCGGCGCATCGAGGCCTACACGGGCGTCGAGGGCTTCAACTACCTCGCCCGTGAGCGCGACGTGGTCTCCGAGCTCAACTTGCTGCTCAAGACGAAGTCCGACGACGTCGTCGGCAGGGTCTCGGACCTGATGGAGCGGCTCAAGGCCGCCGAGAAGGAGATCGCCCGGGCGCGTACGGCACAGCTGCTCGCCTCCGGCGGCTCGATCGCGGCCTCCGCGGTCGACGTCAACGGCGTCCAGCTCGTCGCCCAGCGGGTCCCGGGTGTGGGCGGCGGCGACGCGCGCACGCTCGCCCAGGACGTACGCGCCCGGCTCGGGGACGCGCCGGCGGCTGTCGTGCTCATCGGAGACGCTGACGACAAGGTCGCGGTCGTGGCAGCGGTCAACCCGGCCGGGATCGCCAAGGGCGTCAAGGCGGGTGACCTGATCAAGGAGCTCGCGCCGGTCGTGGGTGGTCGCGGCGGCGGCAAGCCAGACTTCGCCCAGGGCGGCGGCACCGACGTCTCCAAGATCGACACCGCGCTCGGAATGGTCGCGACGCTGGTCGCGCAAGCCTGATGCGGCACGGCGTACGCCTCGGTCTCGATCCTGGCGACGCCCGGATCGGCGTCGCCAGGAGTGACCCCACGGGGTTCCTGGCGACGCCGCTCGAGACGGTCAAGAAGGGTCGCGGAGACCTCGCGCGTCTGCAGGCGATCGTCGCTGAGATCGCCGAGGAGTCGACGATGCTCGAGGTGGTCGTCGGGCTGCCCCGGTCCCTCAAGGGAGGGGAGAACCCGGCGACTGCTAAGGTCCGGAACTTCGCCGCGTCCTTGGCGCGGCGAGTGGCTCCGGTCCCGGTTCGCCTCGTCGACGAACGACTTACAACAGTTTCCGCGGAGGCTATGCTCCGAGACCGGGGGCGCAAGGGTCAGGACCGCCGAGCCGTGGTGGACATGGCCGCGGCGGTTGTGATCCTGCAACACGCATTGGACAGTGAGCGCGCTTCGGGGACCGCGCCTGGAGAGATCGTTGAGGTCGGTCATTGAGTGAGCGCTACTACCCCCCGGACCCGCGCGACCCGCGTCGCCCTGGCCAGGGGTCATATGGTCGCGATCCGCGCGGTGGCCACCCGCCACGGCAGCAGCCTCCGCAGGATCCCCGCGACCCACGCCGGATGCCGCCGCAGATGCCCGGTCAGATGCCCGGTCAGATGCCTCCGCAGCAGGGCCAGCCGGGCCAGCGCCCAGGGCCTCGTCCGGTGCCCGGTGCCGGCACGCCCCCGCCGGGCTACGGCCGGCAGGAGCCGCCGCAGCGGCCGGGCGGCTACGACAGGCCGACCTACCAGCAGCAGCCGGCCTTCTTCGAGGGTGGTCCCTCGGATCACGATCCATACTTCGACGAGAAGCCGCCCAAGCGCAAGCGACGCTTCGGTGGCTGTCTGGCCGTGCTGGTGGCGATGGCGGTGGTCCTCGGTGGGTTCTACTTCGTGGGCGACCGGGCGATCGACTACGTCAAGGACATGGTCGCGCCTCCGGCCGACTACCCCGGACCTGGCACCGACCCCGTCTCCTTCGAGGTGCACGAGGGTGACTCGGTCTCGGCTGTCGGCCGCAACCTGAAGGAGATCGGCGTGGTGGAGTCGGTCGACGCCTTCATCGAGGCGGCCAACGCCGAGGGGTTGACCGTCCAGGTCGGCTTCTACCCGCTGAAGAAGCAGATGAAGGCCGCCGACGCCGTCGAGGTCCTCGCCAACCCGGAGAACATCGACACGATCAACGTCACCATCACCGAGGGGTCGCGCGCCAAGGCGATCTACAAGGTGCTCGCCGAGAAGACCGGGAAGAAGCCGGCGGAGTTCAAGAAGGCCGCCCAGGACGCCGAGGCGATCGGGCTGCCCGACTACGCCGAGGGCAACGTCGAGGGCTATCTCTTCCCGGCCACGTACGCCTTCCCGCCTGACGCCACGCCGACCGAGATGCTGGCGATGATGGTCGACCGGTGGGAGCAGGCGCTCGGTGACAACGACATCGAGGCGCGTGCCAAACAGCTCAAGTGCGGCGACGGTAAGGCGTGCACGGCTGAGCAGATCATGACCATCGCCTCGCTGGTCGAGGCGGAGGGTCGCGGTGACGACATGCCCAAGGTCGCCCGGGTGATCTACAACCGGCTCGATCCCAAGATCGACGACGGAGCCACGAACGGGACGCTCGGGATCGACGCGTCGAATGCATACGGCATCGGGAAGTCCGGCACCACGCAGCTGACCTCTGCCGAGCTGGCCAAGGACACGCCGTACGACACCCGTCGTCGCGCTGGTCTGCCGCCGACCCCCATCGGCTCGCCCGGTGACGCCGCGATCGAGGCGGCTCTCAACCCGGCGAAGGGCAACTGGCTCTTCTACATCACGGTGAACCTGAAGACAGGCGAGACCAAGTTCACTCGTGACTATGAGGAGTTCCAGGGCTGGACCGCCGACCTGGACGCGTACTGCGCGAAGAACAAGTGCTGATGCAAGGAGACGTTGATTGAAGTGCGCTGTCCTGGGTGATCCGATCGATCACTCGCTCTCCCCGACTCTCCACCAAGCCGCGTACGCCGAGCTGGAGATGTCCGACTGGTCCTACACGTCCACGCGCGTGCAGGCCGGTGGCCTGGCGAAGTACGTCGCCGACCTCGGCGGCGACTGGCCGCCCAGCCGGTGGCGTGGGCTGTCGGTGACGATGCCGCTCAAGCGGGAGGCGTACGAGCTGGCGCGGTCGATGTCGCCGCGGGCGCGGCTCGTGGGGGCGGTCAACACCCTGGTGCGCTCCTCGCACGGCTGGGTGGGGGACAACACCGACCTGCCCGGAGCGGTCGCGGCGATCCGGGAGCGCGCGGGCGAGGGATTCTCATGTACGTCCGGCGCGATCCTGGGTGCCGGCGCGACCGCGGCCTCCACGGGCCTTGCGCTGGCCGAGTTGGGTGCCTCCCGGATCACGCTGCTGGCTCGCAACCCGGGTGCGGCGGGGGAGACGATCGAGATGATCTCGCGTCACCCGAGCAAGCCCGTCGTCTCGGTGCTGCCGCTGGACTCCGCGGTCGATGGCGTGGATGCGGTCGTCTCCACGGTTCCGGCGAAGGCGCAGACCCCGGACCTCATCGACCGCTGGGCCTCGACGCCGGTCGTCTTCGACGTCGTCTACGACCCGTGGCCCTCGCCGCTGCTGTCTGTCGCACCCGGCGTGGCGGTGAGCGGCCTCGACCTGCTCGTGCATCAGGCGGTGCTGCAGTTCGAGCTCTTCACCGGCCGGCCCGCGCCGCTCGCCGCGATGCGGGCAGCGGGGGAGAAGGCGCTGGCCAGCAGGGAGTCCAGTATGGAGCCGTCACCGGCATGAGTCCCGGGGCGGTCGTGCTGGTGAGTGCGGCCGTCGCCGGTCTGCTCGCTCTCGGGGTGCCGGCACTCCTTCGTCGGCTCCCCGAACCGGTCGACGACCCACCGGCGGTCTCCTATGGGACCATCGCCGCGTGGTCCCCGCTCCTGCCGCTCGCGGTAGTCGTCTCCGCGGCGCTCGCCGGGCTGTTCGCCTGGCAGGTGGAGCCCTCGCGACTGATGGTGGCCCTGGCGCCGCTCACACCTGTCTGGGTGCTGTTGGCCTATGTCGACTGGCGCGTCCAGCGGTTGCCGAAGGTGCCGATCCTGGTGGCGACCGCCGTCGGGGTCGGCCTGCTCGCCGCCGAGTGGCTCTGGACGCGCGACACCGCGGCGGCACTCGGCGCCCTTGCCGGGCTGGTGATCGCGCGCTCGGCGTTCTGGCTGCTGTGGCGGATGCTGCCGCACGCGATGGGCTTCGGAGACGTACGGCTGGCGGCGCTCGTCGGTCTGGTCCTCGGTCGGCTCGGCTGGGGGCAGCTGGCGGTCGGGCTGTGGGCAGGGCTGGCGATCTTCGGCGTCTGGGGCATCGGACGTGCCGTCGCGCAGCGCTCGCGTACGGCGATGCGCGAGCCCCTGGCGTACGGGCCGTTCATGATTCTGGGCATGCTCGTCGGTGCGCTCGCCGTCTCGCTTTGAGCCCGGGTGCACGGGGTTGCGTGACCGGGATGAAAGACTGACGTCATGTTGCGTTGGCTCACTGCGGGCGAGTCCCATGGTCCGTCCCTGACGGCCGTGATGGAGGGTCTGCCCGCCCACGTCCGGATCACCTCTGACGACATCGCTGATGCCCTGGCCCGGCGGCGCCTCGGCTATGGCCGCGGTGCCCGGATGAAGTTCGAGAAGGACCAGGTGCGGATCACCGGCGGCGTACGCCACGGGGAGTCGCAGGGCGGTCCGGTCGCGATCGAGGTCGGCAACACCGAATGGCCCAAGTGGGAGACCGTGATGGCCTCCGACCCGGTCGACCCCGACGTGCTGGCCGGCCAGGCCCGCAACGCGCCGCTGACCCGTCCGCGGCCCGGTCACGCCGACCTGGTCGGGATGCAGAAGTACGACTTCGACGACGCCCGCCCGATCCTGGAGCGCGCCTCGGCCCGCGAGACCGCGGCCCGTGTCGCGCTCGGGGCCGTCGCCTCGGCCTTCCTCGAGCAGGCGCTCGGCGTCCGGCTTGTGTCGCACGTCCTGGAGATCGGCGGAGTCCGTACGCCCGGCCGCGAGGTCCCCGCTCCCGAGGACGTGGCGCGCCTGGACGAGGACCCGGTGCGGGTGCTCGACCCCGACGGCTCCAAGCAGATGGTCGCCCGGATCGACGAGGCCCACAAGGACGGTGACACCCTCGGCGGCGTCGTCGAGGTGGTCGTCCACGGCCTGCCGCCGGGCCTCGGCTCCCACGTGCACTGGGACCGTCGCCTCGACGCGCGCCTGGCCGGTGCACTGATGGGCATCCAGGCGATCAAGGGTGTCGAGGTCGGCGACGGCTTCGAGCTCGCCGCGACCCCGGGCTCCAAGGCCCACGACGAGATCGTGCCCTCCGCCGACGGCATCCGCCGCGCCTCCGGACGCTCCGGCGGCACCGAGGGCGGCATGTCGACCGGCGAGATCCTGCGCGTGCGCGCCGCGATGAAGCCGATCGCGACCGTGCCTCGTGCGCTGCGCACCGTCGACGTGGCCACCGGTGAGGAGGCCGTCGCGCACCACCAGCGCTCCGACGTCTGCGCGGTGCCCGCCGCCGGTGTCGTCGCCGAGGCGATGGTCGCGCTCGTGCTGGCCGAGGCGGCGCTGGAGAAGTTCGGCGGCGACTCGGTCGCCGAGACCGCGCGCAACGCCAAGTCCTACCTCGAGAACCTGAGGTACGTGTGATGCCGGCCGTCGTGCTCGTCGGCCCGATGGGCGCGGGCAAGTCGACCGTCGGAGCTCTGCTCGCCTCCCGTCTCGGGGTCACTCTGCGCGACACCGACGACGACATCGCGGCAGCCGCCGGCAAGAGCGTGCAGGACATCTTCGTCGACGAAGGCGAGGCCCACTTCCGTGCGGTCGAGGCCGACGCCGTCGCCGCCGCGCTCGCAGAGCATGACGGGATCGTCTCCCTCGGTGGCGGCTCCGTTCTGGCCGATCGGACCCAGATCCTGCTCAAGGAGCACACCGTCGTCTACCTGCGGGTCGGGGTCGCGGACGCGGTCAAGCGGGTCGGGCTCGGCTCGGGCCGTCCGATGCTGCTCGGCAACGTACGCGGCCGCATCAAGACGCTCCTGGAGGAGCGCGCACCGATCTATGAGTCGGTCGCGACGCTGGTCGTCGACACCGACGGCCGCTCGGCCGCCGACGTCGCCGCCGAGCTCGCAACAGCCCTCACCGCGCTGAACACCACGGAGTAGAAGTGACCGAACCCGTCAGCACCGTCATCAGGGTCGAGAGTGCCGCTGCGTACGACGTCGTCATCGGCTCAGGCCTCGCCGACCGGCTCCAGGGACTCCTGGGTGAGAGCGTCCAGCGGGTGGCGTTCCTCTACGCCGCCGAGCTCGCCGAGTACGCCGAGCCGGTGCTCGAGGAGCTGCTGAAGCACTACGACGTGCTCGGGCTCGGGCTGCCCAGCGGCGAGGACCAGAAGACGGTGGCGGTCGCCAACGACTGCTGGGAGGCGCTGGGGGAGCGGGGATTCACCCGTTCGGACGCCGTCGTCACCTTCGGCGGCGGTGCGACCACCGACCTCGGCGGGTTCGTCGCGGCCGGCTGGCTGCGCGGCGTACGCGTCGTGCACGTGCCCACCACGGTGCTCGCCATGGTCGACGCCGCGGTAGGCGGCAAGACCGGCGTCAACACCGGTGCCGGGAAGAACCTCGTCGGTGCGTTCCATGAGCCCGCCGGCGTGCTGTGCGACCTCGCGCTGCTCGAGACCCTGCCGGAGGCAGACCTGATCGCCGGTCTCGGCGAGGTCGTCAAGTGCGGCTTCATCGCCGACCCCGAGATCCTGCGCCTGGTCGAAGAGACGGACAAGATCACCGCTTCCTCGCCCGTCCTCGCCGAGCTGGTCGAGCGCGCGATCCGGGTCAAGGCCGAGGTCGTCGCCGCCGACCTGAAGGAGACCGGCGGCGCCGACGGCCACCCCGGTCGCGAGACGCTCAACTACGGCCACACGCTCGCCCACGCGCTCGAGAAGCACTCCGGCTTCTCGATCCGCCACGGTGACGCGGTCGCCGTCGGGTGCGTGTACGCCGCCGAGCTCGCCCGGCTCGCCGGAGTCCTCCCCGACGACGTCGCCGCCCGGCACGCGCCGACCTTCGCGAAGGTCGGCCTCCCGACCACCGTCAAGGAGCTGGGCGTCGAGGCCGGCTTCGATGATCTCATCGGTGCCATGCGTGTCGACAAGAAGGCCCGCGGTTCCGTCCTCCGCTTCCTCGTCCTCCACGATCTCGCCACCCCCCGGATCCTCACCGGTCCGTCCGAGGAGCAGCTGCGGGAGGCGTACGCGGTCGTCGCCGGCTGACCACGATCGCTTGGGCTGTGCCGGTCGGCGTGGAAGGAAAATTCCTTCCGTGGTTCGACTCACTTTCCGGACCAGCGCGCGATGTCCTCGTCGGTGACCTCGACAGGGCCCTCGACACGCTGGGTGGCACGGATGTGGTTGCCGAAGGGGTCGCGGAAGGCGCAGTCGATGCCGTAGGGCTGCTTGGTCGGCTTGTCGGTGAACTCGACGCCCTTGGCGGAGAGGTCCTCGTAGAGCTTGTCGCAGTCATCGGTGTTGAAGATGACCACGGCGCCCATGGCTCCCTTGGTCACCAGGTCGCGCAGTTGGGCGGCGGTCTCTTCGCTGTGAGCGGGGGAGCCGCCCGGGACCTCGAGCAGCAGCTGGTGGTCGGGGTCGCCGGGAAGGTGGACGGTGAGCCAGCGCATGAAGCCCATGTCGACGTCGCTCCCGACCTCGAGCCCGAGCTTGCCGACGTAGAAGTCGAGCGCCTCGTCCTGGTCGAGCACGTAGAATCCGGTGATGTTGATGTTGGTCAGCATGCGACCAGTCTGCGGCGTCTTCTACGCCCCGCGCTTCTCCGAAACTGCTCAGCTCGCCGGCCGCATCCAGGCGCGGGCCACACACCCTGGAACGGCCGGGCTGTCGGCCTGGACGCGGTAGTCGGCCGGCGAGGTTCCGACGATGTCGCGGAACGTACGACTGAAGGTGCCGAGGCTGGTGAAGCCGACCCTGAGCGCGACATCGGTGACCGGGGTCGCGGTGTCCCGCAGCAACGCCATCGACCGTTCGATCCGCCGCCGCTGCAGGTAGCGGTGCGGCGTCTCCCCGAAGACCGCCTTGAACCGGCGGCTGAAGTGCGCCGGCGACACGTGGGCGACCCGCGCGATCGCCGCGACGTCGAGCGGCTCGGCGTAGTGCCGGTCCATCACGTCACGCGCCCGCAGCAAGCGGCGATTCTCGTCCTCGCGCGGCGTCATGCCCCGAGCGTAGACCCTTCACGGAACGCGATCGGGCAAAAGCGTACCGAGTCCGGTACGCTTTTGCCCGAGGTGATTCCGATGAGCTACCGCAGCGTCCTACGTGAACTGGGCTTCGACACCCATGGGGTGGTCACGCTTGCGGAGGCCGAATCCTGTGGCGTGCCCGCGGTCGAGGTGCGCAAACTGGCGTCCCGTGGCGCTCTGATCCGACTGGGTCAGGGTGTATATCGAATGGCCGAGGTCGGGCCTGGGCCTCTGGACGAGTTCGCGGCCGCGGTGGCGCTGGTCGGCGCGGATGCTGTCCTGGCAGACGAGTCGGTGCTGGCTGCGTACGACCTCGGGCAGATCAACGTGCGCCGGATCAAGGTTGCGACGACCGCGCGAGTCCGCAAGCGGCTGCCTCCGACAGTCCAGATCGTTCGAAAGCATGTGCCGGCACACCTCCGGGCCGATATCGAGGGGATCGACTCGATGCGTGTCGGCGCCGCGGTGCTCGCCTGTCGTGGCAAGGTGATGGAGACACGACTGGTCGATGCAACGAATTCGGCTTCGGCTCGCGGCTTGATCGACCACGACGAGGCGCAGCGGATCATCTCGGAACTGGAGGCGGCGGATGGGCGGAGCAGCGCCGAGGCGAGTTGGTGACCTGATCCGGTCGACGACGGCCCTGGCCGCGGAGCGCGGCATCTCCCAGAAGCGTCTGGTGGCGCTGGTTGCGAATGTGGTGCTCGCTCAGATGCTGCCCGACTCGGCGGTCAAGGGGGGCACGGGTCTGAAGCTGCGCTTCGGCGAGCGGCTCACCCGTGAGACACCTGATGTCGATGCCGCCTATCGAGGTGACCTCGACACGTTCCGCGATGAGCTGGCGGATCGTCTTGGCGTGGGCTGGTGCGGATTCACCGGCGAGGTGACGATGGGTGAACGGCGTGCGCCCGAGTCGGTTCCGGCGGCGTACGTCATGCAACCCTTCCGGGTGCGACTCAAGTTCGCTCACAAGACGTTCAAGGCGATCGACCTCGAGATCGGGTACGACGAGCTGGAGTCGACGACGAACGAGCCGCCCGAGCTGGTGATGTCGTCAGAGGTTCTGGAGATCTTCGATGCGCTCGGTCTCCCCGAACCGGGCGCGGTGCGGGTCCAGCCGCTACATCACCAGATCGCTCAGAAGATCCATGCCTGCACCGCTCCGCGGAGTCAACGAGCCCACGACCTCGTCGACCTTCAGCTGATCGTTCCTACGACGGATCCGATGCTGGTTGCGAAGGTGACCGAGCGGCTCTTCGCATTTCGTCAGGAGCACGACTGGCCGCCGCAGCTGTCGCCGGGTGCGCGATGGGAGTCGCTGTACGAGGAGGCGGCCGAGGGGCTCGAGGTACTGGCCTCGGTCTCCGAGGCGGTCGCCTGGCTCAACGACTACATCGCCGAGCTGCGGCGGGCTGGAGCATCGGAAAAGCCCCAGCCCGCCTAGAGGTCAACTCACAGACCCATGTCCTTGGCGATGATGAGCTTCATGACCTCGGAGGTGCCGCCGTAGATCCGGTTCACGCGGTTGTCGGCGTAGAGGCGGGCGATGGGGTACTCGTTCATGTAGCCGTAGCCGCCGTGGAGCTGAAGGCAGCGGTCGATGACGCGGTGGGCAACCTCGGTGCAGAAGAGCTTGGCGGAGGCGGCCTCGGCGGCGGTCAGCGTGCCGAGGTCCTCGGCCTCGATGGCGCGGTCGACCACGGCCTCGGCGGCGTCGACCTCGGCCTTGCAGGCGGCCAGCTCGAACTTGGTGTTCTGGAACGAGGCGACGGTGGTGCCGAAGACCTTGCGCTCGGCGACGTACTTCTTGGCGAACTCGACGGCGGCCGCGGCCTGGGCGTAGGCGCCGACGGCGATGCCCAGACGCTCGACGGGGAGGTTCTGGCCGAGGTAGGAGAAGCCCTTGCCGACCTCGCCGAGTACGTCCTCGACCGGGACCTGCACGTCGGTGAAGGAGAGCTCGGCGGTGTCGGAGACCTTGAGCCCGAGCTTGTCGAGCTTGCGGCCGACCTCGTAGCCCGGGAGCGAGGTGTCGACGGCGAGCAGGGTGATGCCGCCACGCCGATCGTCGGCGGAGGCCGGTGCGGTGCGGGCACACACGACCACCCGGTCGGCGTTGACGCCGCCGGTGATGAAGGTCTTGGCGCCGTTGAGGACGTAGTGCTTGCCGTCCTCGGTGAGCTTGGCGTTGGTGGTCATGCCGGCGAGGTCGGAGCCGGTGCCGGGCTCGGTCATCGCGATCGCCCACATCTCCTCACCGGCGACGAAGCCGGGCATCCAGCGCTCCATCTGCTCCTTGGTGCCGAGGTTGAGGAGGTAGGGCAGGCACAGCCCGACGTGGACGGACGAGCCGCCGAAGGAGACACCGGCGCGGGAGAGCTCCTCGGTCATCACGGCGGAGTACTTGAACGACTCGATCCCGGCGCCGCCGTACTCCTCGGGCACCTGGATGCCCCACACACCGAGCTCACCGAGCTTGAGGTAGAAGTCGTGGGGGACGATCCCGGCCTCGTACCACTCGTCGTAGACGGGGGTGACCTCCTTCTCGATGAACGAGCGGATGGTCTCGCGGAAGGACTGGTGGTCCTCGGTGTAGATGGTGCGGCGCATGGCGGTGTTGTCTCCTCGGTGCTTCCTTGTAGGGGTCAGGGACGGGCGCCGACGGCGCGGAGCGCCAGGTCGGCATAGAAGTCGGCCAGGGCCTCAGGGGTCCAGGAGCCGTCGTCGCGGTACCACCGAGCCAGGTCGATGCCGAGCGAGAGCAGGGCGGTGGCGGCCTTGGCGGGGTCGGGGGTGTCGAAGTCGCCGCTGCGTACGCCTTCCTCGACGACCTCACGCATGACGGTGTCGATGGCGCGGCGCAGCCCCGCGATCTCGCGGAAGTGCTCCTCTGTCAGCGCGGCGAGCTCGTAGTTGATGACTCGGGCCGTCGTGTGGGAGCGCGCGTGGAAGAGGACATAGGTGCGTACGGCGGCGGCGACCCGTTCGGCAGGCGTGGCGTCGGCGCGGGTCGCGTCGGTGACCGCCTCGAGGATCACCTCGTGGCCACGCACCGCGATCGCGTGCAGGAGCTCCTCCTTGGAGCGGTGGTGGACGTAGACCGCGGCCGGGCTCAGTCCGGCTGCCGTGGCGATGTCGCGGGTGCTGGTGCCGTGGAACCCCTTGGCGGAGAATGCCTGGACCGCCGCGTCGAGCAGACGGGCGCGGCTACGGTCGCCGCGCGCCTGGGTGCTGGTGCGGAGCTCGTTCATCGCCCTCCTCATGTCGGAGTCTCGTTTCGGAGTCTCCTGGTGTCGGATCCAGTGTCGCACAATATAAGTGACCGCTTAGATTGGGATCGCCGTCACGGGTGTCGAGACGGCCCGGAGCCCGCCCGGGGCCCGTGACAGGATGACCGGGTGAGTGAGAAGCTGCAGCCGGTCCTGGTCCTCAACGGCCCCAACCTCGGACGTCTCGGGAAGCGTCAGCCCGAGATCTACGGGCACACCACCCACGACGAGCTCGCCGCGATGTGCGTCGACTGGGGCCATGCGCTCGGCTTCGCCGTGGACGTACGTCAGACCAACCACGAGGGCGACATGGTCGACTGGCTCAACGCCGCGGCCGACAAGGACATCCCGGTCGTGCTCAACGCCGCCGCCTGGACCCACTACTCCTACGCCATCTACGACGCCTGCGCGCAGCTGACGGCTCCGCTGGTCGAGGTGCACATCTCCGACCCGACCCAGCGCCCCGAGGTCTTCCGGCACACCAGCGTGGTCACCGACCACGCGGTCGCGGTCGTCGCGGGCAAGGGCATCGACGGCTACCACCAGGCGCTCTCGGTCATCGCCGCCAAGCTCGGCGACGCCTGACCCAAATTGGCGAGCGCCCGCCCCAGCTTGAGGGCGGACGCCGCCACCAGGGCCACCGTGGGCCCATGGGTGGGCTGGCGACAGGTCTCGCGCGGGTTCTCGCCGTGCTGCTCGCCGGTGGCGTGCTCGGTGGTTTGATCGGCGGCGTCGGCGGGCGGATCGTGATGTTCCTGCTCATCGTGCTCACGCCGAATGCGGACGGGGTGACCAGTGATGACGGGTTCGAGATGGGGCGGTTCACCCTGAGCGGCTCGCTGAACCTCATCCTCGTCGGCACGATCCTCGGTGTCGTCGGCGCGGTGCTCTACCTGCTCATCCGGTGGCTGCTGTTCGGGCCCTGGTGGTTCCGGGTCCTCAGCGTCACCCTCGCCGCCGGCGTGGGGGTGGGCAACCTCCTCGTGCACACCGACGGCGTCGACTTCACTCTGCTCGAGCCGGCCCTTGTCTCGGTGCTCGCGTTCGTGGCGGTCCCGGCGGCGTACGGTGCCGCGCTGACCGTCGTCGCGGAGCGGTGGATCCTGGCTGCATGGCCGGTCCCGCCTCGGACGGGGGCCGCGGGCAGCGCCACGCTGTGGGTGCTGCGCGCGCTGGCGCTGGTCCTCGGCGTACTGTCTCTGGTGGATCTTGCCGGGAAGACCGCGGTCGTTGCTTGATTCGGCCCTGTGCGGACTCGCGGATAGGATTCTCCGAGGCCCTTCGGGGCCCTGCGAACCTTGACGAACATTGACAATTGAAGCCTGCATTGGTGCAGGTCAAAGAGACGAAGGCTGACGGACGGTTATGGCGACGACGAACGACCTCAAGAACGGCATGGTGCTGAAGATCGAGGGCCAGCTCTGGCAGGTGGTCGAGTTCCAGCACGTGAAGCCCGGCAAGGGTCCGGCCTTCGTCCGCACCAAGCTGAAGAACGTCGAGTCGGGCAAGAACGTCGACAAGACCTTCAACGCCGGCACCAAGGTCGAGACCGCCACGGTCGACCGCCGCTCGTTCCAGTACCTCTACAACGACGGCAACAACTTCGTCTTCATGGACGTCGCGGACTTCGACCAGGTCGAGGTCGGCCCGGAGATCATCGGCGACGGCGCCGGGTTCCTCCTGGAGAACCAGGAGGTCATCCTGGCCACCAACGAGGGTCGCGTGCTCTTCGTCGAGCTCCCGCCGTCGGTCGAGCTCGTCATCTCCTACACCGAGCCCGGTGTCATGGGTGACTCGGCCACCGGCCGCACCAAGCCCGCCACCCTGGAGACCGGCGCCGAGATCCAGGTGCCGCTCTTCATCGAGCAGGGCGAGAAGATCAAGGTCGACACCCGCGAGGGCGGTTCCTACCTCTCCCGCGTCAAGGGCTGACCTGTGGCTCACGTCGCCACCGCCCGCACCAAGGCCCGTAAGCGCGCGCTCGACCTGCTCTTCGCCGCCGAGGCCCGTGGACTCTCCGCCGGTGATCTGCTCGACCAGCAGATCCGCGAGGGTGAGGTGCCCAACAACCCCTTCACGGTCAAGCTCGTCCGTGGCGTGGTCGCCGAGTCCGAGCGCATCGACGCTCTGATCGCCGCCTTCGCCAAGGACTGGTCGCTGGCCCGGATGCCCGCGGTCGACCGCAACGTCCTCCGCCTCGGCGTCTGGGAGCTCCTCGACGGCGATGTCGCCTCCGAGGTCGCGATCAGCGAGGCCACCGCCCTGGTGACCGAGCTGTCGACCGACGACTCGCCGTCCTTCGTCAACGGTGTGCTCGCCGCGGTCGCGAAGGACCTCGCCAAGGCCTGATCGGCACGAGACGTACGCCTGTCCGGGACCGTTCCGGGCAGGCGTGGCGTCATTTCGGGTGCGGCGCGACGCGTGTGTTTTCCGGTTATCGACGATTGCTTCGGTCGGGACCGTATGTTTGGACCCAAGGCTGTGATGGAGGCCGTAACCAAGCACCCGTATTCGGAGAGCGCATGACGCAGGAGAACAACCCCTACGACGAGCCGGACTCGCGCACCCGGCCGGCCGGCGCACCCTCGCACTGGGTGACGCCGCCCCCGCCGAACACGGGGGGACGGCCGCCGACGCCCCCGACCCAGCCCCATCCCGACCCGAGCCAGGAGGCGACTCGCATCACCAACCCACAGGTCACCACGACACCCGCCCCGCCCCCTCCGGTGGCGGTGACGCCGCCACCCC
Organism: Nocardioides sp. NPDC004968; assembly: GCF_040608935.1. NCBI lineage: Bacteria > Bacillati > Actinomycetota > Actinomycetes > Propionibacteriales > Nocardioidaceae > Nocardioides > Nocardioides sp. NPDC004968. Next base: position 22,645 of record NZ_JBEXJF010000047.1, on the reverse strand, counting down.
CAGGCGTTCACGGGCAGGAGGTCCCCAGCGCGACCGACTTCCTCGACCGGCGCGCGGAGTCGGCCGGGTTCGGACCCGCGACCTGGGGCTGGCGAGGAGCGATCCGCAGGATGTCCGGCGGGTTGATCAGCCCGAAGATGGGGCAGGACGAGGTCGCCTACGAGCAGGACCGGGCGATGATCCAGCGCGACTTCGACGGGCCGCGCACGATCGTCTTCATCAACCCGAAGGGTGGCGCCGCCAAGACCACCGGCGTGCTCGCGGCGGGCTACACCTTCGGCACCGTGCGCGGTGGCGGGATCGTGGCCTGGGACAACAACGAGACCCGCGGCACCCTCGGCATCCGCGGTATGCGGAGCACCCACCGCAACACCACCCGCGAGCTGCTCGACAACCTGGCGGCGTTCAACAACGTCTACCAGTCCCGCATCGGCGACCTCGGTGCCTTCGTACGCTCCCAGGGCGACGCCCACTTCGACGTGCTCGCCTCCGACGAGCGGCCCGATGTCACCGGCCAGATCCACGCCGACGACTTCGGGCAGGTGCACCAGCTGCTGGAGCGCTTCTACAAGGTGATCCTGGTCGACACCGGCAACAACATGCGTGCCGAGAACTGGCTGGCCGCGGCCGACACCGCCGACCTGCTGGTGGTCACCTCGACGGTTCGCGAGGACACCGGCTACAGCGGCCTGTGGATGCTCGACGCGCTCCAGGAGTCGGGCTACGCCGACCTCAAGCTGAAGACGATCACCGTGCTCTCGGACCCATCCCCGAAGGTCGACACCAACCTGGCCCGCGACCTCACCGAGGTCTACACGCAGCGCACCCGCGGGGTCTACCGGGTCCCGTTCGACCCGGTGCTCGTCGCCGGGTCCACGGTCCAGTACTCCCAGCTGTCGGAGGAGACCAAGATGTCGTGGCTGAAGGCCTGCGCTGGGATGGCGCACGCGCTGTAACTTTTGGGATTGCTTCGCAATCCGCGCGCGGCCGACGAGTGGGAGGGGACGGTAGCGTCCTACCTATGCGTGCAGTCGTCTACTCCGAGAACGGTCCCTCCTCCGCCATGCGTCTGACCGAGCGCCCGGTGCCGAAGCCCGGCCCGGGCGAGGTCCTGGTCAGGTTGGTGCGGGCGGGGGTCAACCCCACCGACTGGAAGGTACGCGCCGGCCTGAGCGCAACCCTCACGACTCCCGAGGCGACCCCGGGCCAGGACGGCGCGGGCGTGGTCGAGGAGATCGGCGAGGGCGTCACCACCCACATCGTCGGTCAGCCGGTCTGGCTCTTCATGGTCCAGCACGGGCAGCCCTGGGGGACCGCGGCGGAGTACGTCACCGTGCCGGCCCACAAGGCCGTCGAGCTGGCCGCGGGCGCCTCCTACGACCTCGGCGCCTCGCTCGGAGTCCCGGCGATGACCGCCCATCGGGCGCTCACCTCCGGCGCGGTCGAGCGTGTCGCCCCCGAGTCGTTCAGCGGCCTCACCATCCTCGTCCATGGCGGGGCCGGAGCGGTCGGCAACGCCGCGATCCAGCTCGCCGTGTGGGCAGGAGCGAGGGTGATCACCACGGTCAGCTCCGCGGAGAAGGCCGCGCTGGCGAAGGCCGCCGGGGCCGACCACATCGTCAACTACCGGGAGGACGACGCCGCTGCCGTGATCCGCGAGATCGCGCCCGACGGCGTCGACCAGATCGTCGAGGTCGCCCCGGCTGTCAACAACGACCTCGACCGCGCGGTCATCGCCAAGCGCGGCACGATCGCGATCTACGCCAACAACGGCGGCGACGAGCTCACCATGCCGCTGCGAGCCACCTTCTCGCTCAACCTGCGCTACCAGTTTATCCAACTCTACGGCATCGAGGAGGCGCAGATCCAGGCCGCGGCCGACGACGTCGCCACCGCCGTGGCAGCAGGGGCGCTGCGGGTCGGCCCGGAGGGTGGCGTACCCCTTCACCACTACCGGCTCGAGGAGACCGCTGCCGCCCACGACGCGGTCGAGGCGGGTGCCGTCGGGAAAGTGCTGATCGACCTGGAGTGAGGACGAGCCCAGATCCATCCGATCCCCGCCTGCTGCGCGCCGCCATACGGCCGCGCTGGCGGCGTTGCCGCCGCTCGACAGACGCCCGGTATGCCTTCGCGGCGGCGCCTGGCCATCACACCCGTCTGGCGACGCTCGCGACGGCGGTGATCGGACGGATCTGGGCTATGGTTGCCCCGATCCTTTAACGAGCCGTCCCGTGAGGCGGAGAAGGAGACCACAACCTTGTCTGATGTTGTCCAAGAGCCTGCGGCCGAAGGCCGTGTCGTGCTCGACGCCCGTGACATCTCCCGGGCGCTGACCCGGATCTCCCACGAGATCCTGGAGCGCAACCGCGATGCGGAAGACCTGGTGCTGCTGGGTCTGCACACCCGCGGGGTTCCGCTGGCCAAGCGGATCGGCGCGCGGATCGAGGCCGCCGAGGGTCACCCGGTCGCGCACGGCGCGCTCGACGTGACGATGTACCGCGACGACCTGCGCACCCATCCCACCCGCGCTCCGCACCACACCGAGATCCCGCCCGGCGGCATCGACGGCAAGACGGTCGTGCTGGTCGACGACGTGCTCTTCTCGGGCCGCACCGTCCGCGCCGCGCTCGATGCCCTGGCCGACTACGGCCGCCCCGCCGTCGTACGTCTGGCTGTTCTCGTCGACCGCGGCCACCGGCAGCTGCCGATCCGGGCCGACCACGTCGGCAAGAATCTCCCCACCGCCCGCTCAGAGCGGGTCGGGCTGAGCCTGGAGGAGATCGACGGCATCGACGAGGTACGCATCGTGGAGCTCGAGGGGGTTCCGGCATGACGAAGCATCTGCTGTCCATCGACGACGTGAGCGCGGAGGAGATCCAGCAGCTCTTCGCGACCGCCGCCGAGATGCACGACGTCCAGAAGCGTGAGGTCAAGAAGCTCCCGGCGCTGCGCGGGCGTACGGTGATCAACCTCTTCTTCGAGGACTCGACCCGCACCCGGTCCTCCTTCGAGATCGCGGGGAAGTGGCTCTCGGCCGACGTGATCAACCTGTCGGCGAAGGGCTCCTCGGCCTCGAAGGGCGAGTCGCTGCGGGACACCGTGCTGACCGTGACCGCGATGGGCGTCGACGGCCTGGTGATGCGTCACTCGGCCTCCGGCGCGGCCCATCAGGTCGCCGGCTGGCTCGACATCCCGGTGATCAACGCCGGCGACGGGATGCACGAGCACCCGACCCAGGCCCTGCTCGACGGCTACACGCTCCAGCGCCAGCTCGGCGGACCCGGCTCCCTCGAGGGCAAGCGGATCGCCATCGTCGGCGACCTGACCCACTCGCGGGTGTTCCGGTCGAACGTGAAGTCGCTGACCAAGCTCGGCGCCTCCGTGACCGCCGTCGCCCCGCCCACGCTGATGCCCTCGGGCATCACCGAGTGGGCCAAGGCCGACGGGTTCGCCACCTCCTACTCTTTGGACGACGTGTTGCCGGAGGTCGACGCGGTGATGATGCTGCGCGTCCAGCGGGAGCGGATGAGCGGTGGCTACTTCCCGACGTCGAGGGAGTACACCGTCGGCTACGGGCTCACCCGTCAGCGGCTCGCAATGCTGCGCGAGGGCGCGCCGATCCTGCACCCCGGGCCGATGAACCGCGGCCTGGAGATCTCTCCCGAGGCCGCCGACGCCGCCTCATCGCGGATCCTCGACCAGGTCTCGGCCGGGGTCGCGATCCGGATGTCCGTCCTCTACCACCTGCTTGCCGGCGAGGAGTCCGCATGAGTCTGTTGATCAAGGGAGTCTCCGTCCTCGGGGCCGAGCCGACCGATGTCCATGTCGACGGGGGAGTGATCCGAGAGATCGGCACCCTCTCCGCGACCGTCGACGAGGTGGTCGACGCCTCCGGCCTCGTCCTCCTCCCGGGCCTGGTCGACCTGCACACCCACCTGCGCCAGCCGGGCCGCGAGGACGCCGAGACCGTCGCCTCGGGTGCGGCCGCGGCTGCCGCCGGCGGCTACACCGCCGTGCTGGCGATGGCCAACACCTCGCCGGTCACCGACACGGCCGAGGCCGCGGTCTCGGTGTGGGACCTCGGCCGCGAGGCCGGGCTGGCCGACGTGTTCCCGGTCGGCGCGGTGACCAAGGGACTGGCCGGTGAGGAGCTCGCTGAGCTGTCCCTGATGAACCGCTCCCGGGCGGGCGTCAAGGTCTTCTCCGACGACGGCCGCTGCGTCGCGGACCCGCGGGTGATGCGACGGGCGCTGGAGTACGTCAAGGCGTTCGGTGGCGTGATCTCCCAGCACTCCCAGGACCCGTCGCTGGCGCCCTACGGTTCGGCCTGCTGCCACGAGGGTGAGCTCTCCGGGCGGCTCGGTCTGCCCGGCTGGCCGGGGGTCGCGGAGGAGGTCATCGTCGCTCGCGACGTGATGCTCGCCCGCCACACCGGCTCGCGCGTGCACGTCGCCCACGCCTCCACCGCCGGCACCGTCGAGGTGCTGCGCTGGGCCAAGGCGCAGGCGGAGAAGGACGGTAGCTGGGCGGTCACCGCGGAGGTCACCCCGCACCACCTGCTGCTGACCACCGACCTGCTCGCCGGCTACGACCCGACCTTCAAGGTCAACCCGCCCCTGCGCCCGGCCGAGGACGTCGAGGCCCTGCGTACGGCGCTGGCTGACGGCACCATCGACGCGGTCGCCACCGACCACGCCCCGCACGCTCGCCAGGACAAGGAGCACGCCTTCGTCGACGCGGCCTTCGGGATGCTCGGGCTCGAGGAGGCGCTCTCGGTCGTCTCGACGGTCATGGTCTCCTCGGGTCTGCTGGACTGGGCCGGCGTCGCCCGGGTCATGTCCTCGACCCCGGCCCGGATCGCCGGCCTCGAGGAGCACGGGCGCCCGATCGCGGTCGGCGAGCCGGCCAACCTGGCCCTGGTCGACCCGGCCGCGACCTACGTCGTGGACCGCGACCGTTCGCTCTCGCTCTCCCGCAACAACCCCTGGCACGACCGCAAGCTCACCGGTCGCGTCGTCGCCACCTACCTGCGCGGGAAGCAGACCTACGCCGGTTAGGCTCCACCGCCATGACCGACGTCTTCTCCGACAAGCTCTCGCAGTGGCGCGCCTACACCGCGACCCCGTGGGGCCGGATCCGCTACGCCGTGGTCGAGGGGATTCTCCGGCGCCAGTGTGCGGAGCTGGGTGAGGGGCTGCGGATCCTCGACGTCGGCGGCGGGGACGGGATGGACGCGCTGCCGCTGGCACTGGCCGGGCACGACGTCACCATCCTCGACCCGTCGGAGTCCTGGCTGGCCGAGGCTAAGCGCCGGGCAGCGGATGCGGGCACGTCGCTGACCACGCTCGTCGGCGGCCTCGACGACCTGCCCGAGGGGGAGTGGGACCTGGTCCTGTGCCACTTCGTGCTGCACTACCGTTCGTCCGCCGCCGCAGACGTACGCCGCCTCGCGGCCGCGGTCCGTCCGGGCGGGCGCCTCTCGGTGATGGTCCCCAACCCCGCGAGCATGGTGCTGCGCCAGCTGGTCACGGGCGGACCCGAGGCCGCGCTCACCGAGTTGCGCGCGGATACCAAGCGCACCGTGACCTTCGACCATGACGTACGCAAGGTCCCGATGGCCGACCTCGAGGCCGAGCTCGCTTCTGCCGGCCTGCGGCTGACCGGCCGGTTCGGCACCAGGATCGCCAACGACCTGCTCACCGATGACGCCGCCAAGGTTGACCCCGCCTACTTCGACCGTCTCCTCGAGCTGGAGCGCGAGCTGTGCGACCAGGAGCCGTTCGTACGCCTCGCCGGCATGTACCAGCTCGTCGCGGAGCGGCCGGGTTAGGCTCGGGAACGTGGATAACCTCGAGCGCGTCTACAAGATGCCCTTCGGCTCCGTCTACCCGCACTATGTGACGAAGGTGGAGAGGAAGGGCCGCACCACGGCCGAGCTGCACCAGGTGATCACCTGGCTGACCGGCTTCGACGACGACGCGATCGCGAAGCACATCGAGGTGGGGACGAGCTTCGAGGAGTTCTTCGCCGCCGCCGACCTGAACCCGAGCTCGGAGCTGATCACCGGGGTTGTCTGTGGCGTGCGGGTCCAGGAGATCGAGGACCCGGTCATGCGCCAGGTGCGCTACCTCGACAAGCTGGTCGACGAGCTGGCCAAGGGCAAGGCGATGGAGAAGATCCTGCGCGGTTAACCGGTTGGACGGCGCGCCCGTCGCCGCGTATTCTTTACTCATCATGAAGTTCTTGCGCTGACCTCCGACCCGCGCCCGAGGCACATGCCCGGCGGGTCGTCCTCGAACCCGAAGGCCAGCGCTCTCATGTCATCTTCCATCGTTTCCGGACCGATCCTCGTCCGCGACCTCTCCGTCTCCTTCCGCAGCGGCTCCGTCTTCGCCGGGATAGACCTCACCGTCTCCCCGGGCGAGCGGATCGCGCTCGTCGGGGAGAACGGTGCCGGTAAGTCCACAATGCTCCGCGCTATCGCAGACCAGCTTCCGCGCACCGCCCAACGCACAGGCACGCTCGAGGCGCCCGACGACCTCGTCTGGCTGCCGCAGGAGCCGCCGTTCCGTGACGCGGCGAGCATCGAGGACGTACTCGCCACCACGCTGCGTCCGCTTCGGGAGGCCGTCACCACGGTCGAGACGCTCGCTGACCGTCTCGACGACCCCGAGGTCGCCGAGACGTACGCGAGCGCGCTCGACTTCGCGGTTGCCCACGACGCGTGGGACGCCGACAGGCGGGCCATCCTGGCAGCTGAGCGTCTCGGCCTCAGCGGCCTGGACCGGGAGCGTCCGATCAGCACGCTCTCCGGTGGGCAGCGGACCAGGCTGGCGCTGGCGACCGCGATCACCCGCCGTCCCGACGCGCTGCTGCTCGACGAGCCCACGAACCACCTCGACGACGAGGCGGTTGCGGTGCTGGGGGAGTTCCTGCGCGAACTCCCCGGCGTCGTGCTGATGGCCTCCCACGATCGCGTCTTCCTCGACGAGGTCGCCACCGGCCTCTTCGACCTGGACCCGACCGCCTTCGGCACCGATGGTGCCGGCGGCCGGCTCTTCGGAGGCGGGTGGAGCGCCTACGAGGAGGCCCGGCAGGCCGCTCGCGAGCGGTGGGAGCAGACGTACGCCGAACAGCAGGACGAGCTCAAGCGTCTCCGCACCGCGACCAAGATCGGCAACGACGCGATCGCCCACAACCGCGGCCCGACCGACAACGACAAGTTCATCTACAAGTTCAAGGGCAGCAACGTCGAGCGCACCGTCGCCCGCCGCAAGAAGGACGCCAACCGCCGGCTGGAGGAGGCCGAGGAGGCACAGGTACGCAAGCCACCGCCGCCCCTGCGCCTCAACGCCGCGCTGTCGGCTGCCGGGGCGGGCGGGAGGATGGTCGTCGTACGCGACTTGGTGGTCGAGGAGCGGGTCAGCCTGCCGGTCCTGGACATCGTGGCAGGGGAGCACCTGCTGATCACGGGGCCCAACGGCAGCGGCAAGTCCACGCTGCTCGGAGTGATCTCCGGGCGCGTGAAGCCGACCTCGGGGGAGGTCCAGGTCAGCGCCCGGCATGTCGAGGAGCTCACCCAGGACCCGCAGTTCGGGGACCTGCGTCGCAGGGTCTCCGACGTCTACCTGGAGTCGGTGGGGGAGTTGCTGGCGACCCAGGTGCCGCTACGTGACCTGGGCCTGGTCCACCCGCGCGACGTCAACCGGCCCGTCGGTGCGCTGAGCGTCGGCCAGCGTCGGCGGCTCGACCTGGCGATCGCCATCGCCACCGGCCCGGACCTGCTGCTTCTCGACGAGCCCACCAACCACATCTCGCTCACCCTGGCAGGCGAGCTGGAGGAGGCGATCGGAATCACCCCGGGCACCATCGTCGTCGCCTCCCATGACCGCTGGCTGCGGCGCCGCTGGTCGGGTCCGGAGCACCGTCTTGTGCCCTGAGGTGCCGCGGGCGGGCCACTTGCGGACGAAACCCTGTGGATGAGCAGAGTTATCCACAGGCGCCGAGCTCGTCGTTGTCCTCCTCGACGGGCCATGGTGCCGTTGACCCATGACCGACAAGATTCCGTACGCTCCAGTCCTCCGCACCCAGGCCGACGTCGAGGCCGCCTGGCGACACCTGATCAATCCACTCGGCTGGCCCGAGCCGCGGCTGTGGTTCATGCTCGTCGGGGCAGACGGCGTTCCGTTCCCACAGCTGTGCCAGATCGAGCAGTTGCCTGTCGAGATCGGTGACGACGGTGCGGGCAATGTCGCCACGATGCTGCACGACCTGATCGATGAGCTGGGTCTCGACCGGGTCGAGCTCCTGCTGTGCCGGCCGGGCGGTGGACCACCGAGTCAGTCTGACCGGAAGAACGCCGCCCATCTCTACGGAGCGTGTGCCGTGGCCGCCGTACCGGTCGATGTCATCCACCTCGCGACCGACCAAGACTTCTGGCCGGTCCCGTTGGACGAACTCGGTGAGCTCAGAACTCCAGCGTGACCTTCGTGTCGCCGAGCTCGCGCGAGACGATGCGGTCGAACTCCGCCGAGGCGGCCTCACGCTCGACGAGGTCACGCAGCGCGCGGTCGATCGCAGCTTGGTTGGTCGTCGTCCCGGCGATCTTCCTCGCCTCGGCCAACAGCTCTTTGTCGATGCTGATCGACGTCTCGGTCATTGCGTACCCCCGCACGGAAATCTGGATGAAACATCGAAACGCTAGCGGTGCACAACCATGCAACGCAATGACCTGCGAGAACCGTCACATCGTGTCGCACTCACCTGACGCCACCCCTGGCCGGGATGTCGGTGCTCGCCTCTATGGTCCACAACCATGAGCCCGGAGGACCGACTGCTGACCGACATCACGATCATGGTGGACTCGATCGAGCCGATGGACCCGGTCGAAAGCGGCCACATCGCCGACGCGTCAGCGTGGTTGTGCGTGACCAACGACGTCTTCCGACGCACCACCGCTCCGACCGAGCCGGCCAACTGTGACCACGACCCGGCCCGACCGCCCGGACCCGCACACCGACGTCAGCCTCTGGTTCGTCCTCGCCCACGACCACCTGGGGCCGTTGGTGCCGGACGAGAGGGAGTACGCCAGTGTGCGCTGGTGGACACCCTCCGAGATCCGCGCCGCCGACCCGGGGCTGTTCGACCCGCACATGGGCCGGATGCTCGACAAGCTGAAGACCCTCGGCGCCTGAGCGTCACTCAGGACCACTCAACTCCCGCTGGAGCCGCTCGATACTCGGGAGACTGGCCCGCAACTGATACTCGGCTACTCCGAGCGACTGGGCTGAACCGCGCAGCGAGTACTCCGCGACGACCTGGTTGCGGCTCTGGCACAGCAGGATCCCGATCGTCGGGGCATCCTCGGGATGCGCCATCTCCCCATCGACCGCCGCCAGATAGAAGTTGAGCTGCCCCAGGTGCTCGGGCCTGAACTTCCCTGCCTTGAGCTCGATGACGACGTAGCAGCGCAGCTTCAGGTGATAGAAGAGAAGATCGATGAAGAAGTCCTCTCCACCGACCTCGAGCAAAACCTGACGCCCGACGTACGCGAATCCGACGCCGAGCTCGACCAGGAACTCGGTGACATGGTCGACCAGGGCCTTCTCGATCTCGCGCTCCATGGCTTCGCCGCCGACGCCGAGGAACTCGAAGTTGTAGGGGTCCTTGACGATCTCTCGAGCGAGATCAGAGGTCTCGGGCGGAAGCGTACGTTCGAAGTTCGTGATCCCACGCCCGGAACGCTCCAGAGTGCGGGCCTCGATGTGAATCGACATCACGTTGCGCGACCAGCCGTGTTCGACAGCTGCCGCGGCATAGGCCAACCGTGGCTGGGCTTCGTCGAACTTGTCGAGAAGCATCTGGTGGTGAGTCCACGGAATTTGTGCAGCAGGCTGCTGCACAAATTCCGGATCCGGCCAAGCCAGTGCGAACGCGCGCATATAGGCGAGGTTGCGCTTGGAGAGTCCAGTCATATCGGGGAAGGCGAGACGCAGGTCTTGGGAGATCCTGGCAATTACCTTTGCTCCCCAGCCCTGGGCTTCCTGGCGATCGGCGATCTCTCGGCCGATCTGCCAGTAAAGACGCAGAAGTTCGGTGTTGACGGCGAGCGCGGCCCGCTGTCGCGCGGAACGGATCCGCTCCTTGAGGTCCCCGAGCCACTCGGCGTAGCCGTCGGGCAGTGAAAGGTCGTCAGTCATGGGTCGTTCTCCTTGGAGGCGTACGAATCACCGCCTGCGATTGCAGGCGGTACGTTCGCCGCTCCTGGAGGCGCCTGTGGCGCTATTACTTACCCTCGCGACTGGCGGCCCCTTCTCGCAGACCTGGCTGGCCCGGTACTTCGGAGTGATCGCCTAGATTGAGACGATTAGATCATCTGTCCGCCGCGTGCGAGGCCCGCGACACGTGGCCGATCGCCTCGGCCGGATTTCGGTCACAGAATCGGGCGACCGAGTGGAACACCGGTGAGTCGCGCATCAAGCACATGCCAGGATGGAGTCGAGAAGGACCGATGTGGGTCCGTGAACGCAAGGGTTAGAGATGACGGACGCAGCGTGGTACCCGGACCCGACCGGACAGGCCGAGCTTCGCTACTACGACGGGAGCCAGTGGACCGAGCACGTTTCCACGGGCGGGCAGCAGTCGACGGCGCCCCTGACGCCGCCTCAGGCCACTGTGGAGCAGGAGGCGCCGACGCAGGTCGGGTCGGCGCAGGCGGTGCAGGCTGCGTACGGTGAGAGCGCCCAGGCGCAGCCGGCCCAGTCCGCGTCCGCCCAGTACGGTCAGCAGGCCGCCCAGTACGGTCAGCAGCCCGCGCAGGCCCAGCAGCCCACGGGCGACCCGTTCGCCGGGATCTCGGGTGACCTGATCGACGGCCGCTTCGCCGAGATCGAGGGCAGCGGCGCGGTGCTGCAGAACAAGAAGCTCCTGCGCGTACGCGTCGGGGAGCCGTTCCAGGCGCGCCAGGGCTCGATGGTGGCCTATCAGGGCAACGTACAGTTCAAGTACCAGGGCGGAGGCGTGGGGAAGTTCCTCAAGAAGGCCGTGACCGGTGAGGGCCTCAGCCTGATGGGCGTCGAGGGCCAGGGCGACGTCTTCCTGGCCGACGCGGCCAAGGAGGTCCACATCCTTCAGCTGAACAACTCCGGCATCTCGATCAACGGTGACCACGTGCTGGCCTTCTCCGGGGGCCTGCAGTGGAACATCGAGCGGGTCCAGGGCGCCGGCATGCTCACCGGCGGTCTCTTCAACACCACGCTGCGCGGCACCGGCTGGATCGCCGTCACCACCGAGGGTGACCCGGTCGTTCTCAACGCCGGTGAGGCGCCGACTTTCACCGACACCAACGCGGTGGTCGGCTGGTCGCTCGGCCTGCAGACCAGCCTGCAGAAGTCGTTGACCGCCGGTGCGCTCATCGGCCGGGGCAGCGGCGAGGCGTTCCAGGTGGCCTTCCACGGCGCCGGCTTCGTCATCGTCCAGCCGTCCGAGGGCGGGGTCGTGCCGCCCCACTCGCACAGCTGAGCCCGACGGCAACTGGCCGAATGCCGCGTACGTCACAGTGCTGGCGTACGCGGCGGACGCCAACTGCCGTCAACCGGCATCTGCTTGATACTGTCACCAGCAAGTTGACCGACATCCTTTAAGCACCGTCCTGTGAGGCGGAGAAGGAGGTACGGCGTGCCGCTGCATGCCCACAAAGAAGCACTCCTCGTACTCGAGGATGGTCGAACGTTTAGGGGAGAGTCGTTCGGCGCCGAGGGTGAGACCTTCGGCGAGGCGGTCTTCTCCACCGGTATGACGGGCTACCAGGAGACGCTGACCGACCCGAGCTACCACCAGCAGGTGGTCGTGATGACCGCCCCGCACGTCGGCAACACAGGCGTGAACGACGAGGACCCCGAGTCCCGTCGGATCTGGGTGGCCGGATACGTCGTACGCGACCCAGCCCGGGTCCCCTCCAACTGGCGCGCCCAGCGCACCCTCGACGACGACCTGCGTGATCAGTCCGTGGTCGGCATCAGTGGGATCGACACCCGCGCCCTGACCCGCCACCTGCGTGAGCGCGGCGCCATGCGCGTCGGGATCTCGACGATCGAGACCGACCCCGAGGTCCTGCTGAAGAAGGTGCTCGCCAGCGCGGAGATGAGCGGTGCGAACCTCTCCGACGCGGTCAGCACCCAGGAGGCGTACGTCGTCCCCGCGAAGGGCGAGAAGCGGTTCACCGTCGCGGCCCTCGACCTGGGCATCAAGGAGATGACCCCGGAGCGGATGGCCGAGCGCGGCATCGAGGTCCACGTGCTCCCGGCGACCGCGACCCTCGAGGACGTCCTCGCCATCAATGCCGAATCTGGGGGCATCGACGGACTCTTCTACTCCAACGGCCCCGGCGACCCGGCCGCGACCACCGGCCAGGTGGAGCTGCTCGAGTCGGCCCTCGCCGAGAACATCCCCTACTTCGGCATCTGCTTCGGCAACCAGCTCTTCGGCCGCGCGCTGGGCTTCGGGACGTACAAGCTGAAGTACGGTCACCGCGGGATCAACCAGCCGGTCATGGACCTCACCACGCGCAAGGTCGAGGTGACCGCCCACAACCACGGCTTCGCCGTCGACGCACCCATCGGCGAGGAGACCACGACGCCCTACGGCATCGCGACCGTCTCCCACGTCAACCTCAACGACGACTGCGTCGAGGGCCTCGAGCTCAAGGACGCCGAGACCGGGAAGCTCAAGGGCTTCTCCGTCCAGTACCACCCGGAGGCCGCGGCCGGCCCGCACGATGCCGCCTACCTCTTCGACCGGTTCATCTCTCTCATGGCGAAGGAGGTCTGAGCGATGCCCAAGCGCGAGGACATCAAGTCCGTGCTCGTGATCGGCTCCGGGCCGATCGTCATCGGCCAGGCCTGCGAGTTCGACTACTCCGGCACCCAGGCCTGTCGCGTGCTGCGCGAGGAGGGGATCCGGGTCGTCCTGGTCAACTCCAACCCGGCCACGATCATGACCGACCCGGAGTTCGCCGACGCGACCTACGTCGAGCCGATCACCCCGGAGTTCGTCGAGAAGGTCATCGCCAAGGAGCGCCCCGACGCGCTCCTGGCGACCCTCGGCGGCCAGACCGCGCTCAACTGCGCGGTCGCGCTGGACGAGCGCGGGACCCTGGAGAAGTACGACGTCGAGCTGATCGGTGCGAGCATCGACGCCATCCAGCGCGGCGAGAACCGCGAGGAGTTCAAGAAGATCGTCGCCGAGCTCGGCGGTGAGAGCGCCAAGTCGGTCATCTGCCACAGCATCGACGACCTGCTCGCCGGCGCCGAGCAGCTCGGCTACCCCGTGGTCATCCGACCGAGCTTCACCATGGGTGGCTCGGGCTCGGGCTTCGCGTACAACGAGACCGAGCTGCGGCGCCTGGGCGGCGCCGGCCTCGCGGCCAGCCCCACCACCGAGGTGCTCCTGGAGGAGTCCATCCTCGGCTGGAAGGAGTACGAGCTCGAGGTCATGCGCGACCGCAAGGACAACTCGGTCATCGTCTGCTCGATCGAGAACCTCGACCCGATGGGCGTGCACACCGGCGACTCGATCACCGTCGCCCCGGCGTTGACGCTGACCGACCGCGAGTACCAGAAGCTGCGCGACCTGGCGATCGGCATCATCCGCGCCGTGGGCGTGGACACCGGCGGCTGCAACATCCAGTACGCCGTCAACCCGGCCGACGGCCGGATCATCGTCATCGAGATGAACCCCCGCGTCTCGCGCTCCTCGGCGCTGGCCTCCAAGGCGACCGGCTACCCGATCGCCAAGATCGCCGCGAAGGTCGCGATCGGCTACACCCTCGATGAGATCGAGAACGACATCACCGCCGGGCCGAACGGCTCGACCGCCGCGTCGTTCGAGCCGACCCTCGACTACGTCGTCGTCAAGGTCCCGCGCTTCGCCTTCGAGAAGTTCCCGGGCGCAGACACGACCCTGACCACCCACATGAAGAGCGTGGGCGAGGCGATGGCGATCGGCCGCAACTTCACCGAGGCCCTCCAGAAGGCGCTGCGAAGCCTGGAGAAGCCCGAGGCGGTCTTCGACTGGACCCAGGAGGTCATCGAGCTCGACAAGCCCGCGCTGCTGGAGGAGATCAAGGTCCCCACCGACGGCCGGCTCAAGCGGGTCATGGACGCGATCCGCTCCGGTGCGACGCCGGAGGAGATCTTCGAGAGCACCAAGATCGACCCCTGGTTCGTCGACCAGCTCTTCCTGATCAACGAGATCGCCCAGGAGATCATCGCAGCGCCCGAGCTGACTGCCGACGTGCTTCGCTATGCCAAGCGCCACGGCTTCTCCGACTACCAGCTGGGGAAGATGCGCGGCATGACGGCGGACGTGGTCCGAGGCGTACGCCACGCGCTGAACATCCGCCCGGTCTACAAGACGGTCGACACCTGCGCGGCCGAGTTCGAGGCGCGTACGCCCTACCACTACTCCTCCTACGACGAGGAGACCGAGGTCGCGTCCCGGGAGAAGGAGGCCGTGATCATCCTCGGTTCCGGGCCCAACCGGATCGGGCAGGGGATCGAGTTCGACTACTCGTGCGTGCACGCCTCCCTCGCGCTGAGCGAGGCCGGCTACGAGACCGTCATGGTCAACTGCAACCCGGAGACTGTCTCCACCGACTACGACACCTCCGACCGGCTCTACTTCGAGCCGCTCACCCTGGAGGACGTGCTCGAGATCGTCCACGCCGAGCAGCAGGCCGGACCGGTGGTCGGAGTCATCTGCCAGCTCGGTGGCCAGACCCCGCTCGGGCTCGCGCAGGCGCTCAAGGACAACGGGGTGCCGATCGTGGGCACCAGCCCCGAGGCAATCCACCTCGCCGAGGAGCGCGGTGCCTTCGGCCGGGTGCTCCACAAGGCCGGCCTGGTCGCGCCGAAGCACGGCATGGCCACCACGTTCAACGAGGCCCGCGAGATCGCCGCCGAGATCGGCTACCCGGTCCTGGTGCGTCCGTCTTACGTCCTCGGTGGGCGCGGCATGCAGATCGTCTACGACGACGAGGCGCTGCGCTCCTACATCGAAGCCGCCACCGAGGTCACTCCGGACAAGCCGGTGATGGTCGACAAGTTCGTCGACGACGCCGTCGAGATCGACGTCGACGCCCTTTACGACGGCACCGAGCTGTTCCTGGGCGGCGTGATGGAGCACATCGAGGAGGCCGGGATCCACTCCGGCGACTCCTCCTGCGCGCTGCCGCCGATCACCCTCGGCGCCGCCGAGGTCGAGCGCATCCGCGTGGCCACCCTGGCGATCGCCGAAGGCGTCGGCGTACGCGGTCTGCTCAACATCCAATACGCCCTCGGCTCCGACGTGCTCTACGTCATCGAGGCCAACCCGCGCGCCTCCCGCACGGTCCCGTTCGTCTCCAAGGCGACCGCGACCCCGCTGGCCAAGGCCGCAGCGCGGGTGATGCTCGGCGAGTCGATCGCGGCCCTCCGTTCTGCGGGCGTACTTCCCACAACCGGGGACGGGGGAGCGCTGCCGCCCAACCAGCCGATCGCGGTCAAGGAAGCGGTCATGCCGTTCAACCGGTTCCGCACCCCGGAGGGTCAGCAGGTCGACACCGTGCTCGGCCCGGAGATGAAGTCGACCGGCGAGGTGATGGGGCTCGACTCCGACTTCGGGCGCGCCTTCGCCAAGAGTCAGGCCGGTGCGTTCGGCCCGCTGCCGACCCAGGGCCGGATCTTCGTGTCGATGGCCAACCGCGACAAGCGCACCATGATCTTCCCGATCAAGGTGCTCGCCGACCACGGCTTCGAGATCTTCGCGACCGAGGGCACCGCCGAGGTGCTGCGCCGCAACGGCGTGCCGTCGCGGCTGATGCGCAAGCACTCCGAGGGCACCGGGCCCGATGGCGAGAAGACCACCGTCCAGCGGATTCTCGACGGCGAGGTCGACCTGGTCATCAACACGCCCAACGGCACCTCCAACGCCAAGTCGGCCCGGATGGACGGCTACGAGATCCGCACCGCCGCGGTGATGGCCAACATCGCCTGCATCACCACGGTCCAGGGCCTCGGCGCCGCCGTGCAGGGCATCGAGGCGCTGCGGCGCGGTGAGATCGACGTACGCAGCCTTCAGGAGTGGCGCGACGTCGTCGGTCACCACGACGGCGGGGTGTCCGCCACATGAAGGCCTACCGGACCCTGTTCGACAAGGTTCTGACGAAGACGGATCCGGAGCGTGCCCACCAGCAGGCGTTCGCCGCGATCCGCGCGGCCGGCCCGGCGCTGTCCAGGACACGTACGCCGGGATCCCCGGTGCACGCGATGGGGCTCACCTTCCCGAACGTGATCGGCCTGGCCGCGGGCTTCGACAAGAACGCGGTCGGGATCGACGCGCTGGGCGGGCTCGGCTTCGGGCACGTCGAGATCGGCACGGTCACGGGGGAGGGGCAGCCGGGCAACCCGGCGCCGCGCCTCTTCCGGCTGCCCGCCGACCGCGCCGTGATCAACCGGATGGGCTTCAACAACGACGGCGCCGAGGAGGTGGCCGCCCGGCTGGCGAGCCGTCTGGAGCGCCGTGGCACGGCGGCCGGCGGGCCGGTCCTCGGCATCAATATCGGCAAGACCAAGCTCGTCCCGGAGGACGACCAGGCGGCCGTCGAGGCCGACTACGCCAAGTCGGCCCGGCTGCTGGCTCCGTACGCCGACTACCTGGTGGTCAACGTCTCCTCGCCCAACACGCCCGGCCTGCGCAGCCTGCAGTCGGTCGAGAAGCTGCAGCCGCTGCTGGAGCACGTCCGCTCCATCGCCGACCAGGTCACCAAGCACAGGGTCCCGCTGCTGGTGAAGATCGCCCCCGACCTGGCCGATTCCGACGTCGTCGAGGTCGCCGACCTGGCCAGCGCGATCGGCCTGGACGGGATCATCGCGACCAACACCACCATCGGCCGCGAGCACCTCGCCTCTGCGCCCGCCGACATCACCGCGGCCGGTGCCGGCGGTCTCTCCGGCGCCCCGCTCAAGGCGCGCGCGCTCGACGTCCTGCGGCTGCTCCGCAGCCGGGTCAGCCCCGAGATGACCCTGGTCGGGGTCGGTGGCATCGCCACCGTCGAGGACGCCCGCGAGCGCCTCGACGCCGGTGCCGACCTGCTCCAGGGCTACACCGGGTTCATCTACGAAGGTCCCGGCTACGCCCGCCGGATCGCGAACGGAGTGGCTCGATGACGTTCGGTGCCCGCTACGCGACCGCCCTCGCGGAGCGGGGGAGGCTCTGCGCCGGGATCGACCCGCACGCCGCGCTGCTCCTGGACTGGGGGCTGAACGACGACCTCGCCGGCCTGGAGAGGTTCGCCCTGACCGCGGTCGAGGGCCTGGCCCCCTACGTCCCCGTCGTCAAGCCGCAGAGCGCGTTCTACGAGCGTTTCGGCTCGCGTGGCGTCGCGGTGCTGGAGCGGGTCATCGCCGAGTCGAAGGCTGCCGGCGCGCTGGTGCTCCTCGACATCAAGCGCGGTGACATCGGCTCCACCAGCCAGGCGTACGCCGACGCCTACCTCGATCCCGCGAGCCCGCTCGGCAGCGACGCGGTGACCGTGAGCCCCTATCTGGGCTTCGGCTCGCTGACTCCGTTCGTCGAGACGGCCACGAAGTTCGACGCCGGTCTGTTCGTGCTCGCCCTGACCTCCAACAAAGAGGGCCCCGAGGTGCAGCACGCGACGGTCGAGGACGGCCGCAGCGTCGGCCGGGTCATGCTCGACCACCTGCGCCGGCTGAACGAGGCCGAGACGCCGCTGGGCTCCTTCGGCGCGGTCGTCGGCGCGACGATCGACGGCGCGGACGGTGCTGGGGTGGCGTACGACTTCGGGTTCAACGGCCCCATCCTGGCGCCGGGCTTCGGTGAGCAGGGCGGCACCCCGGGCGACCTGGCCCGGATCTTCGGTTCCGCCAACGCCAACGTGGTCGCCAGCACCAGCCGCGGACTGCTGCGCAAGGGCCCGGACGTGGCCGCGCTGCGCGACGAGGCCCTGAGGCTGCGAGACGAGCTCGGCTGAGACACTGGCGCCATGACCAGTCTCCGGATGGCCGCCCAGCTCCTCGTCCTGCCGATCCTCGCCACGGGCCTGAGCTCGTGCGGCGATCCGATCGACGACTACTGCGAGTCCCTCAGGGGCCACCAGGAGCAGCTGACGAACACCCTGGGGGAGGACGGCACCAGCGGACTGATCGCCGCCCTGCCGATCTTCGAGGACCTCGAGCGCAATGCGCCCGACGACATCGTGAAGGACTGGAAGACGCTCACGGGGGCGATCTCGGGGCTCAGCACGGCTCTGGAGGACGCCGGCGTCTCGGCCGACGACTTCGAGAACGGCGAGCCGCCCGAGGGCGTCAGCGACGCCGAGGCGAAGAAGATCGCCGACGCGGCCACGAAGGTGAGCAGCACGAAGACGCAGGAGGCGTCCGTACGCGTCCAGCAGCAGGCCCGGGACGTGTGTCACACGTCCTTGACCCTGTGAACCGAATGGACACGAGTTAGGCGACCCCGATTGCCGCCCCGGCAACGTAATGGCTAGATTGGCGCGAGCGCTTACTTTCAGCGCTCAGCCGGGGGGCACGATCCCTGTACCGCGCGCCCCGGTTGCCCTGTCGACTACACACTTGATCGTGAAAGGGAGTCTTCGTGGCTCTGCCTCCGGACATCACCCCTGAACAGCGCGCTGCCGCGCTCGTCAAAGCCGCGGCCTCGCGCCAGGAGAGGGCTGCTGTCAAGAACAAGGTCCGCACTGGCGGCATGTCCGTCCTCGAGGTCATCGAGGAAGGGAAGAAGAACGAGGTCGTCGGCAAGATGAAGGTCATCGACCTGCTGACCTCCCACCCCGGCCTCGGTGAGGTGCGGGCAACCCAGATGATGGAGCGTCTCGGCATCGCGATGAGCCGCCGTGTGCAGGGCCTCGGCCCCAAGCAGGTGGCCGCGCTGGTCGAGGAGTTCGCTCGCCGATGAGTCTGATGACGGACGAGAAGACCCCGGCCGGTGCCGGCGAAGGCCACGAGAAGCGACTGGTCGTCCTGGCCGGTCCGACCGCGGTCGGCAAGGGCACCGTCTCCGCGGCGGTGCGCGACGACCACCCCGAGGTCTTCTTGTCCGTTTCGGCGACCACCCGGAAGCCTCGCGCGGGCGAGGTCAACGGGGTGCACTACCTGTTCGTCTCCGACGAGGAGTTCGACGCGATGATCGCCGGTGGCGAGCTGCTGGAGTGGGCCACGGTCCACAACATGGCCCGCTACGGCACCCCTCGTGGCCCCGTCGACAAGGCGCTTGCCGAAGGACGCCCGGCGATGCTCGAGATCGACCTGCAGGGCGCCCGGCTCGTACGCGAGACCATGCCCGAGGCGATCTTCGTCTTCCTGGCCCCGCCGAGCTGGGAAGAGCTCGTACGCCGGCTGGTCGGTCGAGGCACCGAGACCGAGGCCGAGCGGGAGCGCCGCCTGGAGACCGCGCGGGTCGAACTGGCGGCGGAGAAGGAGTTCGACGTCACGATCGTGAACCACGAAGTTCATCAGGCAGCCGATGAGTTGGTAACCTTGATGACGCTCGGGCTTCCGAGCAAGAAATCCGACCAAGCCGACAAGTGAGGCTCACGTGGCTGCCCCTCAGATCGACGCCCAGGGCGTGACCAACCCCTCGATCGACGACCTGCTGACGAAGACCGACAGCAAGTACAAGCTGGTTCTCTACAGCGCCCAGCGGGCTCGCCAGATCAACGCCTACTACTCCCAGCTCGGCGAAGGCCTCCTCGAGTACGTCGGCCCCCTGGTCGACACCCACGTTCAGGAGAAGCCCCTCTCGATCGCGCTGCGCGAGATCAACGAGGACCTGCTGACCTGCGAGGACATCGACCCGGCCGAGCTGGCCGCCCAGGCTGCGGCTCAGGCTGCCGCTGCCGAGGCGCCTGCCGGCGACGCCTGATCGTCCAGGTCCTCCGCTGTCCACCAACAGCACCACTTCGGCCGCTCCCCTCGAGGGGGAGCGGCCGCGCGTGGTCTTAGGGGTCGCCGGCGGCATCGCCGCCTATAAAGCGGCCGAGCTGCTACGCCGGTTCACCGAGTCCGGCCATGACGTGACCGTGGTCCCCACGGCCGCCGCCCTCGAGTTCGTCGGCGCCCCCACCTGGGCGGCGCTGTCGGGCAAGGAGATCGCCACCGGCGTCTTCGAGAACATCACCGAGGTCCCGCACGTACGCATCGGGCAGCAGGCCGACCTCGTCGTGGTCGCGCCCGCGACCGCGAACACGCTCGCCCGCGCGGCCCACGGCCTCGCGGACGATCTGCTCAGCAACGTACTGCTCACCGCACGCTGCCCGGTCGTGTTCGCCCCGGCGATGCACACCGAGATGTGGGAGCACCCGGCGACCCAGGCCAACGTCGCCACCCTGCGCGAGCGCGGCAACATCGTCATCGAGCCCGCCGAGGGCCGACTGACCGGCAAGGACACCGGCAAGGGCCGCCTGCCCGAGCCGGCCGAGATCTTCGAGCTCTCCCGTGCCGTCCTCGCCCATGGCGGGCGTGCCGACCTCGTCGGTCGTCGTGTCGTCGTCTCGGCGGGCGGCACCCGGGAGTACCTGGACCCGGTCCGCTTCCTCGGCAACCGCTCGTCCGGGCTCCAGGGCTATGCCATCGCCCGCGCCGCCGCCGCCCGCGGTGCCGAGGTGACCCTGGTCGCCGCCAACGTGACCCTGCCCGACCCGGCCGGCCTGAAGGTCGTACGTGTCGGCACGACCGCTGAGCTGCGCGACGCCGTGGTCTCCGCGGCCACCGGTGCGGACGCGGTCGTCATGGCCGCCGCCCCGGCCGACTTCCGGCCGACCGGGGTGAGCGAGGCCAAGATCAAGAAGGCCGCCGACGGGTCGGCGCCGACGATCGAGCTGATGCAGAACCCCGACATCCTGGCCGAGATCTCCCACCACCGGACCAAACCCGGTCAGGTGATCGTGGGATTCGCGGCGGAGACGGGCGATGAGACCGGCTCGGTGCTCGAGCTCGCCACGGCCAAGCTGAAGCGGAAGGGCTGCGACCTGCTCGTCGTCAACGACGTCAGCGGCGGCGCGGTCTTCGGCAGCGAGGTCAACAAGGCGGTCATCCTGGGCGCCGACGGAGGCCACGTCGACGTGCAGGAAGGGGCGAAATCCGCCCTCGCAGCGGTGATCTGGGACCAGATCTCCTTACGCCTGGATGAACAACGTACAAACTGACGACACGCCACGCGCCACGATGAGGACCACCCCTGCGGTCCTGGGTTTCGGGGTCTATGTTTGTCGACCAGAACGATTGACGTTTGCCTACCTGTTCAACCCACACGAACCTTTGAAACGGAGCTACACGTGACCGGACGTCTCTTCACGTCGGAGTCGGTGACCGAGGGGCACCCGGACAAGATCGCCGACCAGATCAGCGACACCGTGCTCGACTACCTGCTCGAGCACGACCCCAAGAGCCGGGTGGCTGTCGAGACCCTGCTCACCACCGGCCTCGTCGTCGTCGCCGGCGAGGTGACCACCGACGCCTACGCGCCGGTCGCTCAGCTCGTGCGCCAGAAGATCCTCGACATCGGCTACGACTCCTCTCTCAAGGGCTTCGACGGTCACTCCTGCGGTGTCCAGGTCGCCATCGGCGCCCAGAGCCAGGACATCGCCCAGGGCGTCGACACCGCCGAGGAGCACCGCCTGGAGAGCTCGGTCGACGAGCTCGACCTGCAGGGTGCCGGCGACCAGGGCCTGATGTTCGGCTACGCCTGCGACGACACGCCCGAGCTGTTCCCGCTGCCCATCAAGATCGCGCAGACGCTGGCCGAGAAGCTGACCGAGGTCCGCAAGGACGGCACGCTGGACTACCTGCGCCCCGACGGCAAGACCCAGGTCACCATCGAGTACGACGACGAGAACAAGGCCGTCCGCGTGGACACCGTCGTCCTCTCGACGCAGCACTCCGAGGAGACCACCCAGGAGCAGCTCCACGCAGACATCAAGAAGTACGTCATCGAGCCGGTGCTCGAGCAGTTCAAGTCGTCGGTTCCCTTCGACGGCTACAAGCTCCACATCAACCCGACCGGCCGCTTCGTCGTCGGTGGCCCGATGGGTGACGCAGGCCTGACCGGCCGCAAGATCATCGTCGACACCTACGGCGGCATGGCCCGCCACGGCGGCGGCGCCTTCTCGGGCAAGGACCCGTCGAAGGTCGACCGGTCGGCTGCGTACGCCATGCGCTGGGTGGCCAAGAACATCGTCGCCGCGGGCCTGGCCCGTCGCGCCGAGGTCCAGGTCGCCTACGCCATCGGCAAGGCCCAGCCCGTCGGCGTCTTCGTGGAGACCTTCGGCACCCACACCGTGCCCGAGGCCAACATCCAGAAGGCCGTCCTCGAGGTCTTCGACCTCCGCCCGGCCGCGATCCTGCGCGACCTCGACCTGCTCCGCCCGATCTACGCCAAGACCGCTGCGTACGGTCACTTCGGCCGCGAGCTCCCCGAGTTCACCTGGGAGCGCACCGACCGCGCCGACGCCCTCAAGGCTGCGGCTGGCGCCTGAGGTAGGAATACCCGGTTAACCGGGTATTCCTGCACTTCTCTGGCGTTGCAACACCTGAGAAGCGCAGGAAAAGCCGGAGAAGTCCGGCGCCCG
>NZ_JBEXJF010000046.1:0-41720 GCF_040608935.1 Nocardioides sp. NPDC004968 | reverse complement strand
GTGTGTTGCCGACTTCGATGGGGATGCGGTTCAAGCGGCTGGTCGAGGCCTGGGCTCAACCCCGTAAGCAGCAGTTGGTCGGCAAGGGTGCCCCGTTGCCGCCGTGGGAGCGGTTGATGGGCCAGGGTTTCTCACGACTGTTGGAGACCGTCGACCCGGCGGCGTTGCCGCGTCACGGTGGTGACGCGACCACCATCAACGTGGTCATCTCCCTCGAGGAGCTCCGCAAGGACCTCGGCATCGCCACCCTCGGTTACGACGAAACCAACGGCACCACCATTAGTGCGGCCGAAGCCCGGCGGATGGCCTGCAACGCCACCATCATCCCCTGGGTGTTGGGCGGCGACAGTGAGGTCCTCGATGCCGGTCGTGGCAGTCGGTTCTTCCAGCCGATTCAGCGCAAGGCGATGCGGTTGCAGCGGAAGTGCTGCCAGGCCGAGGGTTGTGACATGCCACCGGAGTGGTGCGATGCCCACCATCTAGAACCCTGGGCGGCGGGCGGGAAGACGGATCTGAAGGACGGGGCGTTGTTGTGCCCTCATCATCACCGCTTGGCGCACAACCCGGCTTACGGCCATGAGCGGCTACCGGATGGCACGATCCGGTTCACCCGTCGCCCTTAACTGGCCGTGCCCGTGAATCACTCCACCGGGTCCTGCCCGCCAGACCTGATGACCCCACCGCTGACCGGTCTCAGCGCTCGCTGAAGCCGTCCGTCCTGGTGCCCCACGAGCGTTCTGGCCAGCTCCCTCGACTCCACAATGGCCGCTTCCCTCCTGATGGGGACTTTTCCCCACTGCGGCGAAGGTTCCCCACGCTCCGGAGGGTGGGGAACCTCCACGCCCGTGGGGAACTCTCCGGATCAGTGGGGAACTGATGACCCTGCCGGCACCGAACCCGCCCCGGCCAAGCGACGGCTCCCTTGTGAACGGTTCAGAAGGTCGCGCCCACTGTCATAGGCGCCCACGGGGCACCGGGCGGTCCTTGCACGGCCAACCCACGGCTCAAGCACGCACCCAACTGAATCCGCTGCGGCAAACACCAACCACCTAGCAACAGCCGGCAACCTGCACGCCGACGACGTACAACCTGTCTGATCGCCGGCCCGAAAAAGACGGGACCTACGGGTACAACGAAGCCCGAAACACGGCAGCGTGAAGAGCAGCAGACTCGGGCCACTCCCGAGCCGAAAGATCAGGACGCCCATCGGGCGGGGACGTGGCGACTGCCTTCAGCGCACGCTCCAGGTCCTCGATGGTGATGGTGCCTTCGAAGAGGTGGAGCCAACCTTCGCCTACCTCCTCGGCCAGGCGACGGTTGACCTCGTTGTCGGGGGCCAGGACCGGGGTGTCGAGTGAGAGAGCCAGGAGCAGGGCGCCGGAGTTGTGCATGGCTTTGTAGGGCAGTACGACCAACGTGGCGGCGGCGATCTCGGCGGCCAGGGTGGCGTCGTCGGCGTAGGTGAGGTCGGCACTGATCCGGGCGTCGGCGGCTGCTGCGGCGCGGACCTGATCGGCTAGGGCGGGGTCGGAGGGGGAGCCGACGAGGCGTACGTCCAGGCCTGCCTCGGGACTGTCGGCGACCGCGTCCAGGAGCTGCTCGACGCCCTTGTAGGGCTTGATCAGACCGAAGTAGAGGACCCGTCTCTCGACGGGCTCGACGGGCACGAGCACCGGCTCGAACCAGTCGCGGTAGTGGGCGTGGAGGATCGTCGAGGTCGGTACGTCGAGCGGGGGAGCGGTCTGGTCGGTGAGCCGGATGACGTGCCTGGTGCGGCGCTCGAGGGCGTTGAGGAGCAGGTGGTCCCAGCGGCTCAGGCCGTCGGGTCGGACGAGGTTGTGCCAGGTGCGTACGACCGGGGTCCGGGTCAGCCGGAGACGGGTGATGAACGCGGTGGTGAGCAGGCGGCGGGCGAGTCGGCGCAGCGGGGTGCGTGCCGAGGTCAGCAGCAGCTCGGGCCAGTGCACGTGGAAGACGTCGTAGCGGCCCGCGATCGCCCGGGCGAAGCCGAAGAGCACGACCTCGGTGTCGTCGCGCTGCCCCAGGGTCTCGACGAGCTGGACGATGTAGGGGTTGGTCGTCGCGCGCAGCTCCCGGGCCGACGCCAGGACCCGGACCGGCCGGTCGCGGCGCCCGTCGCGCAGCCCACGGGCGACCGCGGAGACGGGGCGTACCGGGTGCAGGAGCTGTCGTCGGCCACCTCGCATCAGGATCTCGTACGCAGCCCCGGCGGCCCCGCGACGCCAGGCTCGCTGACGCTCCTGGCTGAGCCAGGTCCGCGCGAAGAGGGCGCGGTTGCGGATGTTGAAGTAGTAGTAGGCCGGCGACTTGGCGCGGGAACCCTCCGCGCGCTGGGTGCCGCCGCCTGAGTGGATCGCGGTGGCCCCGTCGATGACGGCGACCCGGCCACCGAGCGCCTGGACCCGGGCGCAGAGGTCGACGTCCTCCCAGTAGAGGAAGTAGCGCTCGTCGAAGCCGGACAGCCGCTCCCACAGCTCACGCGTGACCGCGAAGCAGGCCCCGGTGACCCACGGCAGCGTCTCGGCCTCGGGGTGCTCGGAGCGGCGTCGCCAGGGGCGCATCATCCCGGTGTCGAGGTCGAGATCGAGGCCCGCGGAGGCGACCTCGCCGTCCGGGCCGAGCACGGTCGGCCCGGCGAGCAGGAGTGGCTCGGCCTCGACGGCGGACATGAGGCGTACGGCCGACTCGGTGTCGATCGTGGCATCCGGGTTGAGGAAGAGCAGCACCTCGGCACCTTCGGCCAGTGCGGCCGCGGCGCCCAGGTTGCAGCCGGCTCCGAAGCCGGTGTTGGTGCCGGGGAAGACGCCGGTCCAGCCCTCGCGCTCGCAGAGGGCCCGGACCGCGTCGCGATGGGAATCGGTCGAATGGTTGTCGACGACGACGATCTGCGCGGGCGGGAGCGCGGCGGCGACCTGGGTCGTGTGCCGCTCCAGCAGCGCAGGATCGCCATAGCTGACCACCACGACGGCCAGCCGGGAGAGCTCGCTCACGACGAGACCTCGACCGAGCCGTCGAGCACGCGCAGCTCACGCCACCACTTCCGTAGCGCGATGGCCAGCGCGGCGGCGTTGCAGACGAAGACCATGGCGTAGACCCATGAGAAGACCACCCCGAAGCCGAGCAGCACGAACATCCAGCACTGCGCGCCGTAGTCCATTGGCAGCAGCGCCCACTTGCGCAGCGGGTTCTCGTGGACCGCCGCCGGCGACCCGGCAGGCTCGGTCACAGGGGCCGGGCGCAGCGTCGGCATCAGGATCAGCCCGAAGTACGTCACCACGGCGACCACCTCGAAGCCCAGCGGCACCAGCAGCCAGCCGTCGGTGACCGGACCGAAGCGATACCAGGACACGAGCACCGCCAGATGCAGGCTGGCGGTCTTGAAGCAGTCGATGGTGTGGTCGAGCCACTCACCCGAGCGCGACCCGCCGCCACGCAGCCGGGCGAGCTGCCCGTCGGAGGAGTCGAGCACGTACCCCGCGGCCAGCAGCACCGCGACCAGGATCCCGGTCCACCAGCGCGGCTCGACCAGCGCGAGCACCGCCAGTCCGGCCGCCGAGAGCGTCGCGCTCAGCGCGGTCACCTGGTTGGGGCTCGCGCCGACGGTGTGCGCGGCCGCGGCGACGACCCGGCCGGCGGGCCGGTTGACGAGGCGCGAGTAGGCCGCGGTGTTGAGCGAGGGCTTCTGAGCCTGAGCCAGCGCCTCCAGATGTGCACGGAACCCGGCTGGGGCGCGTTCGGCGCCGGTCGCGGCCATGCTCGATCCTGCTTCGCTCATACGTGGGGGTGAGTGACGTCGGAACCCTAGACGACCCTCCATCGCTCCAGGTCGCCGAGGCCGTCTGCTCCCCAGATCTGGGTAGGACTTTGCCAGGACCTTCGGCCCGGGCCTTGCCGGTGACATACCGTTGCCCATCATGCGTTTGTTGGTCGCCCACCCGTCGCCGGACGTCTACGGTTCCGATCTTCAGCTGGTCGAGACGGTGCGTGGGCTGCACCAGGCGGGACAGCGGGTCACCGTCGTCGTACCCGAGCGCGGACCGCTCCTCCCGCTCCTCGAGGCGGCCGGTGCGAGCGTCGAGGTGATGGCGTTCCCGGTGTTGCGCAAGGCGTATCTCAGTCCCATCGGACTGGTCCGCCTGGCCGCGGCGCTGATGGTCTTCTGGGTCCGTGCGGCGCGGCTGTGGCGACGGGTCCGGCCGAGCCGGGTGCTGGTCAACACCGTGACGATCCCGTGGTGGATCGTCGTCGCGCGCGCGGCCCGCGTCCCCGTGGTCTGCCACGTGCACGAGGCCGAGGACGACCAGCCGAAGCCCGTACGCCTCGCCCTGACCGCTCCGCTCCTGCTGGCCACCCGCGTGGTGGCGAATTCGCGGGCATCCCGCGACGTCCTCACGCACACGGTGAAGGTGCTGGGGCGGCGTACGACCGTCGTCTACAACGGGGTGCCGGGACCGGAGTCCGTGGTGTCGGCGCGCAACCGGATGCCGCACGAGGCGCTGCGGCTTGTGCTGGTCGGGCGGCTCTCGCCGCGCAAGGGGACCGACGTGGCGCTCGAGGCGCTCGCCGAGGTGCGCCGCCGGGGGATCGACGCCCGGCTGCGGGTGTGCGGGTCGGTGTTCGCGGGCTATGAGTGGTTCGAGCAGGAGCTCCGCTCTCGTGCCTCCGACAGCGACCTCGCCGGCAACGTCGAGTTCCTCGGTTACGTCGCCGAGCCCGCCCGCGAGCTCGAGCAGGCCGACGTCGTACTGGTGCCCTCGCGCGTCGAGCCCTTCGGCAACGTCGCGGTCGAGGCGCTGTTCGCCGAGCGGCCGCTGATCGCGAGCCGCGTGCAGGGCCTGGCCGAGATCGTGACCGACGGCGAGACCGGCCTTCTCGTGACCCCGGGCGATGCGACCGACCTCGCCGACGCGATCCAGCGGCTCGCCGCCGACCCCACCCTCGCCGCCGAGCTCGCCTCCGCGGGCCGCAAGGACGCCGAGGAGCGCTTCGGCGCCGAGCGCTACCGCGAGGAGATCGCGGCCGAGGTCCTCGGTTGAGCGTGGAGGACACCGAGCGGCGCGGCCTCGGCAGGAGCGCTGCCCGCGGCGGGATGGTGGTGCTCGGCGGCCAGGGCGTACGCATCCTGGTCCAGATCGCCTCGGTCGTGGTGCTGTCGCGGCTGCTCACGCCGCGCGACTACGGCCTGGTCGCGATGGTGCTCGCGGTGGTCGCGGTCGCCGAGATCTTCCGCGACTTCGGGCTCTCGACCGCCGCGATCCAGGCCAAGGTGCTCACCCGGGCGCAGCAGTCGAACCTGTGGTGGCTCAACACCGCCCTCGGCGTCGGCCTCGCGCTCGTCGTCATCGCGGCCGCCCCGCTCGTCGCCGCCCTCTACGACGAGCCGGCCCTGACGGCCCTCACCTCCGCGATGGCGGGGATGTTCGTCCTCAACGGCATGGGCGCGCAGTATCGCGCCGACCTCACCCGTCGATTGCTCTTCACCAGGCTCGCCGCCGCCACAGTCCTGGCGCCCCTGCTGGCCCTCGGGATCGCAGCGTACGCAGCGGCCAACGGCGCCGGCTACTGGGCCCTCGTCGTCCAGCAGCTGGTCCAAGCCGCTGTCGGCCTGGTGGCCATCGGCGCGTTCGCCGGCTGGCTCCCCGGCCGCCCCCGCCGTGGTGTCGAGATGGGCGGATTCCTGCGTTTCGGCTGGTCGCTGGCGGGTACGCAGCTGATCAACTATGCCGCCAGCAACATCGACTCGGTCCTCATCGGTACCCGCCTAGGCGCCCACGAGCTGGGCACCTACAACCGCGCCTGGCAGCTGCTGATGAACCCGCTGGTCCAGCTGCGCAGCCCCACCACGACGGTCGCACTGCCGGTGCTGAGCCGAATCCGCGACAACCCGGCGCTGACCCAGCGGTTCGTGCAGCGCGGCCAGGTCGCGCTCGGCTACAGCCTCGGCGCCGGGCTCGGCCTGGTCGCGGGCGCCGCGGCCCCGGTCTGTGCGCTCCTGCTCGGTCCGGGCTGGGACGTCGCCGGCATCGTCGCCCTGCTCGCCTGCGCGGGCCTGTTCCAGACGCTGGCCTACGTCGGCTACTGGGTCTATCTATCTCACGGGCTGATCACAGAGCTGCGCCACTACACCCTGGTCGCCTCGGCGTTGAAGGTCCTCTGCGTGCTCGTCGGGGTGCAGTACGGGGTCACCGGGGTAGCGGTCGGCTACGCGACCGCCCATCTCCTGGAGTGGCCGCTGTCGCTGTGGTGGATCTCCCGCCGCACCCAGCTCCGGGTCGGCCCGCTCTATCTCGGTGCCGCCCGCATCCTGGTGGTCGCCGGGGCGGTCGCGGCCGCTGCGTACGCCACCGCCGAGGCCCTTCACGGGCAGCACCCCGCGGTGACGGTGTCGGTCTGCGTGGTGGCCGGGGCCGCGGCGTACGCAATTCTTCTGCTCATCCCGCCGATCCGCCGCGACGTGATGTCGCTGGTGGTGACCGTGAGGGGTGCGCTGGCCCAGAAGGTCAGCCGCGGCTGAGGGCCACCGGGCGGCCGGAGTCGTCCCAGACGTTGCCGGAGTGGCTGACCTTCGTCGAGGACGGGTGGATGATCGCGCAGCCGTCGATCCGCTGGTCGCTGAGGAACCGGTTGTCCCGGATCGCCAGGCCGTCGACCGGGCCTCGACCCTTCTCGGCGATGTTGACGGTGCAGCCGCCTCCGCCGAGGAGGTTGTCGCGGATCGTGACCCCGTTGACGTCCCCGATGCTCTGGGTGATCTGCACGCCGGCGTTGTAGGCGCCGGTCAAGCGATTGCTCGCGATCGTGATGTTGCCGCCGCCGATGATCTGGATCGAGTCGTCGTGGGAGGCACCGCCGCCCTGGTAGGGGTCGCTCTCGAAGTGGTAGTTGTCGTGAAACCAGTTGTCGCGCACGGTCACGTTGCTGCCGGTGATGTGGACCTGGTCGGTGACGTGATGGATCTCGGAGCTCTGGAGCGTGAAGTCGTGGCCGACCACGCCGTTGACGCCCGGTGCGGCGTTCTCGGCCAGCACCTCGACGTTGCTGACGAGCATCCCGCGACCGTTGTCGTTGTTGTTGGAGATCCCAGCGGTCTCCGACCGTGTCGGCACGATCACCCTGGTGTTGCGGATCGTCACGTTCGGCGCCTCGACGTTGATCCGGCCGTGCACCTCGAGCCCGTCGACGACCTTCCCAGGGGTCCTGATGATCAGGTCTCCGCGATGGACGCGCAGCTTCTTCTTCGGAGGTACGCCGGTGTCGCCCGGCCCCGGAGCGCCGCCCGCCGGTGGTGGTGAGCTCAGCGGCTCACCCTCGCGCGGGCCCTGCTCGCCCGGCCGATCGCCGGAGCGGTTCGGCTTCCCCGAGTCCGTGGGCCGCTTCTTCGGCTCCGCGCCGTCGGAGGGCTTGGCCGAGCGCGTCGAGGACGCAGAGGGAGAGACCGAGGGCGAGGGGGACGGCGTCAGCGTCACCGGCCCGCCGAAGTCGTCGGGCGGCAGATCGCCGTAGTTCCTCTCCGCACGCGGCGTGGGCTCCTCGGCGGGGCCGGAGGTCAGCGCGTAGGTCGAGCCCAGCGCGACAACGGTGGCGACCGTGGATATACCGAGAAGGACCCGGGACGGGACAGCCAAGAGACGTACGCCTTCCTGTGGACTCTGCATCCAACTGACGGTGTGGGAGTCTGCCCCCTGAACCACGCAGTTTGCGAGCGTTGGATGCTTACGCCCCCACACATACCCGATTCAGGGGATCGGACGTGCGATTGACGGGCGGATGACCGTGTGTGTCCGCGACACTGCCGTGTCGCGGCCGAGGTGGCCGCCTTGTGCAGGGATGGATGATGACGCGGATTCACGAATGGCGTCTGCTGGCGGCGGGAGCGGTCGCAGCTGTTCTCGGGGTGAGCAGCCTGGTCATGTCGGGAGGGGCGACGGCGGACACGGCTCCGGTCGACCCGGAGCTGCCGGAGACGGTCTCGGCCGACGTACTCCCGACGGTGCAGATCGACGGGGTCGCCTGGAAGCAGGTGATCGTCGGCGACATCGTCTATGTCGGTGGCAGCTTCAGCTCGGCGCGCCCGGCGGGTGCTGCGGCGGGCACCGATGAGACGCCGCGGTCCAACATGCTGGCCTACCGGCTCTCGACCGGCGAGCTGATCCCCGGTTTCGCGCCGAGCTTCAACGGCCAGGTCAAGGACATGGCGCTCTCGCCCGACAAGTCCCTGCTCTACCTCGCCGGCAGCTTCACCCAGGTCAACGGGGTGAACCGCTACCGCGGCGCGGCGATCAACCTGGCCACCGGGGCGCTGACCAGCTTCCGGCCGATCTTCAACTCGACCACCAACGCGGTCGCGGCCACCGCCGACGCGGTCTTCTACGGCGGCGTCTTCACCTCTGCCGACAACACCGCGCGTACGAAGGTGGCCGCCGTCCGGCCCAGCGACACCGGCACCCAGCTGCTCCCGATGAACCCGACCGTCTCCAACGGGTCTGTGCAGGACGTCGTGGTCTCGCCCGACGGTGCCGACATCGTGATCGGCGGCAACTTCACCAAGGTCAACGGCTCCTCCAATCCGGGCTACGGCCTGGCCCGGATCAAGGTCGCGACCGGCGCCTCGATGGCGCTGCCGGTCAACTCTGAGTTCCGCGACGCCGGCACCAACTCCGCGGTCCTCGCCCTGGAGAGCGACGGCGCCAGCTTCTACGGCAGCGGCTACCACTACGGCAGCGGCGGCAACTCCGAGGGCACCTTCAAGGCCGACTGGGCCACGGGCCAGCTGACCTGGCTCGAGGACTGCCACGGCGACACCTACTCGATCTGGCCCACCGACGACGTCGTCTACCAGGCCAGCCACAAGCACTACTGCGGCAACTCCGGCGGCTTCCCGGAGACCAGCCCGCGCAGCTTCCAGCACTCGACGGCGGTCACCCAGGACGTACGCGGCACCAACACCCGCGACATCTACGGCTACCCCGACCACCCCGGGACTCCGCGTCCGGAGTTCCTGGAGTGGTACCCGAAGTGGACCCCCGGCACCTTCACCGGTGCCAACCAGGCGCCCTGGACGGTGACGGCCAACGCCGACTACGTCGTCTACGGCGGCGAGTTCCTGAAGGTCGACGGCGTCGCCCAGCAGGGACTGGTGCGCTTCGCGGTCAACACGATCGCCCCCAACGACGTCGGCCCAGCCCTGTCGGGCGCGGAGTTCGGGCTCACCGCGACCTCTCCGGCCGACGGCCAGGTCCGGCTGACCTGGCCCGGCAACGCCGACAAGGACAACGCGACCGTGACCTACAAGGTCTACCGCGGCTCGACCGACGTCGCGCCGATCCACACCAACGCCGTCACCGCCGCGTTCTGGAAGCAGACCACGCAGAGCTTCCTCGACACCGAGGCACCGCCGGGCTCCACCCAGCGCTACCGCGTCGTCGCCGAGGACGCGTTCGGCAACCAGTCGCCCACCGAGTGGGTCACCGTCGAGGTCGACGGCGAGCCCGTCCCGCCGGCCGAGGGCACCGTCGCCGGGGACACCTTCGAACGTGCCGAGGCGAGCGGCTGGGGGACGGCCGAGACCGGCGGCACCTGGGCCCGCACCGGCACCGCCGGCAACTTCTCGGTCTCCGAGGGCCGCGGCTGGCACTCCGTCACCCCCGGTGGAACCACCGAGTCCCGGCTCGAGGAGGTCTCAGCGACCGATGTCGACGCCACCGTCAGCGTCGCCGCCTCCCGGCTCCCGGACGCGGGTTACGTCTGGTCGATCCTCGGTGCCCGAGTCTCCGGCATCAACCACTACGCCTCACGGCTCCGGTTCAACCCGGACGGCACCGTCGGCCTCCATCTCGTCCGCAGCGGTACCCCGGTCGTCGGCGCCAACGCCGTCCCGGGCCTGAGCGTCACTGGCGGTGACCGGCTGACGGTCCGCCTCCAGGTCACCGGCACCGCACCGGCGACCGTGCGCACCAAGGTGTGGCCGGCCGGCTCCGCGGAGCCGTCGGGCTGGACGTACGAGCTCTCCGACTCGACCCTCGCCAACCAGGTCGCTGGCGGAGTCATGCTGCGCAGCTTCGGCGCCTCGACGATCGGCACCACGCCGGTCAGCGTCGGCTACGACGACCTGAAGGTCATCGAGCCGTAGGAGGCATACCCGATCTTGGGGAGCGCGTGCGCGGATCCCCCCACGGGCGTCCGGCTTGGGCTTTAATCCAACGTCTTTGAATCGATGTCTTTGTCCGACCCGCCCGCGGAAGATCCCCCATGCTCAGTCAAGTCCCGCGCTCGAGGATGTACGTCGCGGCAGCTGTCGCTGCCGTCGTCCTGGTGAGCGTCGCGGTCGTGCTCATCGTGCGCAACCCGTCCGGTCCGGCGAACGCCGGGTCGGACTCGACGGTGGCCGCCGCCCCCTCTCCGACGGCGACCCCGTCGGAGAAGGAGTCCACATCGTCCTCCGACTCGGAGGACGACGAGGCGGGGAAACCGTCGGACGACAACCGCGCGCTCGGTCTCAAGGCCGTGGCGACCACGTCCCCGGGCGTGACGGCCCGGCTGGCCCGGATCGACTCGGTCCAGGCCACGGCGAGTCTGCCCGGCGAGATCGGCGGACCGGCGCTCGCGATCACGGTGAAGGTGAAGAACCAGACCGGGAAGAAGCTCGACCTGGGCCTCGGTGTGGTCAACGCCTACTACGGGCCTGAGCGCACCCCTGCGGTCAGCGTCGCCTCCGACGGCGAGGTGCCGTTCCCGGCCTCGGTCGCGGACGGCGAGTCGGCCAACGGCGTCTACGTCTTCCAGATCCCTGAGGAAGCCCGCCCCGTACGCGTCGAGCTCGATCTGGGCAACGGCGCCGACGTGGTGGTCTTCAAGGGCCGTCCCCAGCGATAACCCTCCCCCCAGATGAGAGATGTGATGAAGCCGATCCTGGCTGTTCTGTTGCTCGTGGCAACGAGCCTGACCCTGGCGACCTCCGTGACCTCCGCATCGGCGGACACCGCGCCGACCGATACCGACCTGCCGAAGACGGTCGCGGCCGACGTACTTCCCACCGTGCAGATCAACGGTGTCGCCTGGAAGCAGGTGATCGTCGGCGACATCGTCTACGTCGGCGGCAGCTTCACCTCCGCTCGCCCGGCGGGTGCGGCGGCCGGCGCCAGCGAGACGGCCCGGTCCAACATGCTGGCCTACCGGCTCTCGACCGGGAAGCTGGTCACCACCTTCGCGCCGAAGTTCAACGGCCAGGTCAAGGACATGGCGCTCTCGCCCGACAAGAAGCTGCTCTACGTCGCGGGCGGCTTCACCCAGATCGACGGCGTCAATCGCTACCGCGGCGCGGCGATCGACCTCGCGACCGGCAAGGTGACGAGCTTCCGGCCGATCTTCAACTCGACCACCAACGCGGTCGCGGCCACGTCCACCGCGGTCTTCTACGGCGGCGTGTTCACCTCTGCCGACAACACGGCACGTACAAAGTTGGCCGCCGTCAAGCCGAGCGACACCGGCACCGGCCTGCTGCCGATGAACCCCAAGCTCGCCGGCGGCAACGTCAACGACATCGTGGTCTCCTCCGACGGCACCAAGATCGTGATCGGCGGGGCGTTCACCAGCGTCAACGGCTCTTCGTCGCCTGGCTATGGGGTGGCGCGGCTCGAGGTCTCCTCGGGCAGCTCGCTGGCGCTGCCGGTCAACACCGAGATCCGGAACGGCGGCGCCGAGGCGGCGATCTTGTCGCTCGAGTCCGACGGCACCAGCTTCTACGGCACCGGCTACGACTACGGCAGCGGTGGCAACTTCGAAGGCTCCTTCAAGGCCGACTGGGCCACCGGCAAGCTGACCTGGCTCGAGGACTGCCACGGCGACACCTACGCCGTCTGGCCGACCGCCGAGACCGTCTACCAAGCCAGCCACAAGCACGGCTGCGATACCTCCGGTGGCTTCCCGGAGACCAAGCCGCGGGCGTGGTACCACGCCACCGCGACCACCCAGGACGTACGTGGCACCAACATCGCCGACGACAAGTACGGCTACGCCGACCACCCCGGCACCCCGCGTCCGGAGTTCCTGGAGTGGTACCCGAAGTGGACCAACGGCACCTACACCAGCGCCAAGCAGTCGACCTGGACCGTGACCGCCAACGCCAGCTACGTGGTGTACGGCGGTGAGTTCCTGAAGGTCAACGGCGTCGCCCAGCAGGGTCTGGTGCGTTTCGCCGTCAAGGACGTCGCACCCAACAAGGTCGGTCCGACGCTGAAGGGCGCCAAGTGGGCCCTGACCGGTTCCTCACCCTCCGCGGGCAAGGCCACGCTGAAGTGGCCTGGCAACCCCGACAAGGACAACGCGACCGTCACCTACAAGCTCTACCGCGGCTCGCTCGACTCCACGCCGATCAAGACCGTGAAGGTCTCGGCCCCGTTCTGGAAGCACACCGCGATGACCTTCACCGACACCGGCCGCACCAGTCGCTCGTCGCAGAAGTACAAGATCGAGGCAGTGGACCCGCTCGGCAACATCTCCCGCTCCGACTGGGTGACGGTCACGATCAAGTGATCCGACTCCGATGACCCGGGCGGTCTGGGTCTGCATGCTCACCTATCGGCGCCCTGAGGGGTTGGCCGGGGCGGTGGGCATGCTCCGGGCCCAGCTCGATCTGGTTCCTGGCGCTCGGCTGCTCGTGGTGGACAACGACGAGCAGCCCAGCGCCGCATCCTCGGTGGCGGAGGCGGCCGGGGGTGACGTACGCGTCGTCTACGTCCACGAGCCCACTCCCGGGATCGCCGCCGCCCGTAACCGGGCGCTGACCGAGGCCGGTCCGGAGGCGGTCGTCGTCTTCATCGACGACGACGAGCAGCCCTCGGAGAAGTGGCTGCCGACTCTGCTCGCTTGTCGGGAGGAGACGGGCGCCGCTGCCGTCGTCGGGCCGGTGCTCTCCACGTTCACCGTCGAGCCGGACCCGTGGATCACCGCGGGCGGATTCTTCCGGCGGTTGCGGCACCCCACTGGCACCGTCGTCACCACCGCGGCGACCAACAACCTCCTGCTCGACATGAGCCAGGTCGGCGAGCTCCGTTTCGATCTCGGCTTCGGCCTCTCCGGTGGCTCCGACACCGTCTTCACCCGCACCCTCTCCGCCGCCGGTGGCCGGATCGTGTGGTGCGACGAGGCTGCCGTCGACGACCTGGTCCCCGCCGACCGCGCGACACCGGAGTGGGTGCGCGCCCGCGCCGCACGCATCGGCAACTCGGACTCCCGCGTCCAGGTCTACCTCGCCCCCTCCAGCCGCCGACCGGTGGCGCGGCTGCGCGCCACCGCCCGCGGCCTCGTCCGCGTCCTGGGCGGATCCGCCCGTCTCGTCGTCGGCCGCCTCACCGGCTCGCTGACCCACCACGCCCGCGGCACCCGCACCCTCCTCCGCGGCCTCGGTATGCTCCGCGGCGCCTGGGGCTCCTACGTGACCGAGTACGCCCGCTGACCCACGCCGGCCGGGCCCTTGGCGGTCCAGCGTGCGACAGGGAAGTCGAAGATGCCGCGGATGCGGCCGGTGATCAGCCGGTCGAGAGCCAGCGCGAGCAGGATCGCGACGAGCGTCAGCAGCGGCACCGCCACCAGCCCGGTCCCCGGTGGCCAGTCGATGTTGCGCTGGGTGAGCAGCGCCGCGGCGGCGGTGATCGGGAAGGCGTGGACGACGTAAATCGGCAGTGTGCGGGTGCCGAGATGGCGTACGAAATCAAGCGCCGGAACGCGGGCGATGATCACCCCGAGCCCGCAGCCGGCGGCCACCGCGAGCAGGCCCAACATCGGGCGTACGAAGATGATCCGGTCGTCGGCGACGTAGAGGAAGAACCCCAAGACCACGACGTACGCCACGCCTGCTCCGACCACGTGAGCCAGCCGCATCCGCGGCACGACCGAGCGCACCGTGGGCGCGGCGCGGGAGGCCAGGACGAAGAAGAACCAGTAGCGGAACGTCTTGTCCCACGGGACGTCGCCGGTGGAGACCAGCCCGGCGGCGAAGACCGCGGAGACGATCAGCGCGGCGCCGACGACGAGCCATGCGGGGAGCCGACGGGTCAGCCATCCTACGAGCGTGAACAGACACAGCGTGTAGAGGAACCAGAGGTAGACGTTGGGCTCGACCAGGATCCGGGCGAGGGACGCGAAGGCGTCGGGCGGCGGATGCGGCAGGAGCCCGCGGAAGATACCGAGGAGCAGGCACCACAGGACGTAGAGGTAGATCAGGTTCAGGCACCGGGTGCGCAGCACCTCCCGCAGCGGCCGGGCGAGCAGCGAGGGAGCGAGGAGGCCGGAGAGGAAGAAGAACAGCGGCATCCGGAACGTGTCGAGGGTGTAGGCAAGCCGCGACCACGGGCCGGCGAGGCCGACCAGGTCGAGGTTGATCACGGCATGGAAGAGCACCACGAGGATGATCGCCACGCCGCGTGCGGAGTCGATCCAGCCTTCACGCACGCTGCGGACCTCCGGCGAGGTAGCGGCGGCGAGCGCGCTGGTTCCGACGGCCCTGGCGTTGCCGTCGCGCCGGCGGCTTCCGTGACATCTGAACGGGCGCAGACGGCGAGGCGGCAGTCTCCTTGCGCTGGAGCAGGAACACCCCGAGCGCGAGCGCGAGCGGGGGAAGCGAGCTGATGATCGGGCCGAAGAAGAGGTTCCAGCCGAGTTGCAGGGCGAGGAAGATGCCGAGCGCGGTGCCGGTGCGGTTGGCCATGCTGCGGCCCAGATAGATGGTGGCGAGCCACAGCAGCCATCCCGCCAGCACCAGTCCGGCGAGCCCGAACCAGATCCACAGGTCGCCGATCAGCGAGTGCACCTCGATCCGGGTGCCGAACATGTAGTGCTCGACGTAGCCGTTGTCGGGGTCGTAGCCCAGAAGAGACATGCCCTGCTTCGCGGCCTGCATGTCGGTCGGCGTGGCCATGACGCCGGCGCCGTAGCCGAGCGGCTCGTGGAGCATCAGCGCGACCGTGGCCCCGATCTCGGGCCGGCCGCCGAGGATGAGCGACCCGGCCGCCTGGGTCTGCTCCTCGGTGCGCTCCTGGGCCGACTGGCCGAGGTAGCCGTCGAGTGCGGCACCCTCCAGCGCTTGGTAGAGCCCGAGCCCCAAGGCCCCCACCAGCACCAGCGAGAGCAGCGCCGAGGTGGTCCGCTTGGCTGTCCTCGGCCGGTGCTGCCACAGCAGCAGCACCGCGGTCATGATCAAGAACGCGCTCATCGACCTGGCTCCGGACAGCGCGGTGACCGCGGTGAGGATCCCGAGGACGGTCATGTCGGCGAGGAGCCGCTTTCGGGGTCGCCGCCGGATGAGCAGGCAGACTCCCAGCAGCAGCATCGTCGCGGGCATCGAGAACCCGAACCGCCACGGGTCCTCGGCGAACCGCGAGCCCATCGTCGCGGTCATGAACGAGCCGAGGGCGTAGAGGCACACCACGACCCCCGGCGACAGCACGCGCTGCGCCCACAGCAGCGCCCCGACGCACATCGCGGCCGAGACGACCGGCAGCAACTCGAACAGCACGCCGGCCTCGGTCGGTGGGTGGGTCGCCGAGCGCCAGGTGGCGAGCGCCAGGGCGGAGAAGAGACAGGCAAGAAGGAGTACGCCGCCCAGGGCCGCACCGCGGTAGCGGCTCGCCTCCCGGATCCAGACCGGCGCCAGGGCCGCACCCATCAGTCCGCCCACGGTCAGTCCACGGACGAGATCGAAGTCGGTCCCGGCGAGGAAGGCGGCCGCCCCCGCCAGGAGAGCGGTCAGCACCTCCCAGCCGGTGCGCTCGGCGCGTCGGGTACGCCCGGTGCGACCGGTGCGGACCCGGACCGCCGTAGCGACGGCCATGCTCAGCTCCCGGCGGCCGGGTAGCCCTGCTGCCGCGGTTCCCGGGGACGTACGAGACCGGAGAGGAGGCGGGCGAACCAGCCCTGCTCCGGCTGGCCGTAGTAGGTGTGCGCGGCGGTGTCACGGACCTGGTTGGCGACGATGCCGAGGCAGCGAGCATCGACGGCCTCGAGGCTGTCGATGGCCTCCAGGACCTGCGGGCGGTGGATCGTACGGCAGTTGGCGACGACCAGGGCGCCGTCGGTCAGCCGGGACAGGATCGCGCCGTCGGCCACCGGAAGCAGCGGCGGGGAGTCGAGGATGACCACGTCGTAGCCGTCCCGCGCCTCCTCCAGCAGGTCGACCATCCGCGGCGAGCCGATCAGCTGCGCGGGGTTGGGCGGGATCTCACCCATGGTGAGCACGTGCAGGTTGGCGTCGCCCCAGACCTGGACGACGTCGCCGAGTTCGGCCTTCCCGATCAGCACCGTCGTCAGTCCGGCCGCACCCTCCAGGCCGCAGTAGTCGGCGACCGCGGGGCGGCGCATGTCGGCGTCGACCAGCAGCACGCGCTGGCCCTGCTCCGCGATCGCCAGGGCCAGGTTGATCGAGGTGGTCGACTTGCCCTCGCCGCCGATCGAGGAGGTCACGACCATCGAGCGGACCCTCGCGGAGGCGTCGAGGAACTGCAGGTTGGTCTGCAATCTCCGATAGGCCTCGGCCGCGACGTTGTGCGGGTCGATGGCGGTCACCGCGCCACGCGAGCGTCGCTGGCCCCGGCGCCGGGGGATCGCCCCTAGGAGCCCCATGTCGGTGAGCTGCTCGAGCTCGGCCGCGGTCCTGACCCGGGTGTCCAGAAGGGCGCGGACCACGGCGATCGCGACACCGAGGCCGAAGCCGCCGGCGAAACCGACCAGGGCGGCCAGTCGCGTACGCGGTGCGAACGCCTCCTCGGGCGGGTCGGCACGGGCGACCACGGTCACCTGCACAGCGGACTTCTTGTTGGAGGTGGGGGAGAGGTTGGTGATCGTGGTGGTGAGCTCGTCGGCGACCGCGTTGGAGAGGTCGGAGGCGCCGGTGCTCGTGGTGGCCACCGCGTCGATCTCGATGATCACGGTGTCGAGCGGGTTCTCGGCGGTGATCGTCTCGGCCAGCGCCTTGGGGGTCGTGTCGAGGTCGAGGTCGTAGATGACCTGGTCGAGGACCACCGGCATCGTCGCAAGCTTGGCGTAGGACTGGACGATGTCCTGGGTGAAGGTCGAGCCCTGGACCAGCTCCTGGGTCGTCGCGCCTTGCGCGATCGAGACGAAGACGGTGCTCTGCGCGCGGTACTGCGGCGGGCTCGCGTGCGCCTGCGCGAAGGCCGCGCCGGCACCGATGATCGCGAGCACCGCGACGATGTACCAGCGCTTCCGCAGGGCAGCGACATAGTCGCGCAGGTCCAACAGGCCACTCCATCCGATGTCTTTGCCAGGCTGCTCGTCCGTGACTCATCCGCCGTCAGGGCGGGGCCGCGGGGCCATCGCACATCCTCACCCCGTTTTGGGGATGACAGGGCCGGGTGCCCGGCTCGTTCACCCAAATGGGGGATTGATCCGCCGTCGGTTTCTGGAGGCGTACGTCGACTGCGTAATGTCTGTCCGTCACGTTCGGGGGGTTGGCCGCGTGGATGTGAGGTCCACGCTCGAGAACCGGCAGGCAACTTTTTCGAAGGTAGGCAGGGATGGACACCGCGACGATCCTGGTCGTCTGCAGCGGGAACGTACGACGATCGCCGGCGATCGAGGCGATGCTCCGTGAGGGCGTCGGCCAGATCGGTGGGCTCGCTCGCCACGGCATCACGGTGATCTCGGCCGGCAGCGAGGCGCTCGAGGGCTACGACATGGACCCGATGATCGCCTCCGAGGTCGCTCTCGCCGGGGTCAGGCTGACCAGGCACCAAGCCTACCCGCTCGACGTCGACGACATCGAGAGCGCCGACCTGATCATCACCGCCGAACGCTCCCACCGCAGCGAGGTCGCCCGGCTGGTGCCCTCCGCGGTCAAGCGCACCTTCACCCTCGTCGAGATCGCCGCGCTCGGCGACCTGCTCGGCCGCACGGCCCTGGGTGGCCCCGCGGGTTCGGAGGCGGATGCGGCCACCCGGGTGCGTACGCTCGTCCAGCTCGCGCCGCTGCAGAAGGCCCGGCGGCGGGTCCGGCGGCCGGCCGACGACGACCTGCAGGACCTGCGGAAGCGGACCCCGCGCGAGGCCCGGCGGCTGGTGACCGAGGCCCGTGGCCACGTCGAGTCGCTGCTGCGGGTGCTCGAGCCGAGCCTGTCGCTGGTCGCCAAGCCCCAGCGCCCCGCTCCCGACATCCCCTCGCCGGCCCTCCCGGCCGAGGCCACCCAGCCCCGGTCCACGCACTCCACCCGGTCGGCGGGTTGACCGCGGCGTGTTTGAAGGCAAGTTAGGGTTGCCTACATGACCCGTCCCGCCAAGCCTGAGACCATCCTCGTCGTCACCGCCACCGAGCGACTCAGTCCGACGATGATCCGGGTGAGCTTCCGCTCCGAGGACCTGAGTGCCTTCTCGTCGAGCGTCTTCACCGACCGCTACGTGAAGCTCGTCTTCGAGCAGAACG
The DNA here is from genome assembly GCF_040608935.1 of Nocardioides sp. NPDC004968. Taxonomy (NCBI): domain Bacteria; kingdom Bacillati; phylum Actinomycetota; class Actinomycetes; order Propionibacteriales; family Nocardioidaceae; genus Nocardioides; species Nocardioides sp. NPDC004968. The sequence continues at coordinate 23,270 of NZ_JBEXJF010000046.1, read as the reverse complement.
ACGGCCAGGTGGTGCGCACCTACACCGCTCTCAACCCCTCGGTCGAGGACGGCACCCTCGACATCGACTTCGTCGTACATGGCACCGAGGGGTACGCCGGCCCCTGGGCCGCCGCGGCCAAGCCCGGCGACACCCTCGCGGCTCGCGGCCCCGGCGGTGCCTACTCGCCCGACCTCGAGGCCGACTGGCACCTGATCGCCGGCGACGAGACCGCCCTGCCGGCCATCCGCGCCGCGCTGGCCGCACTGCCCTCCGACGCCCGCGGCTACGCCGTCATCGACATCCCGGCGCCGGGCCACGAGCAGCCCCTCGACCACCCCACTGGCGTCGAGGTGACCTGGCTGGTCACCGGCGGCCACACCCACCACGCCGCCGAGGACGCCGAGGGCCACGAGCAGCCGCTGGTCACCGCCATCCGCGACCTGAAGTGGCTCGACGGCCGTGTCCACGCCTTCGTCCACGGCGAGGCCGCGGTCACCATGCACGGCATCCGCCCCTATCTCCTCAAGGAGCGCGGCGTCCCGAAGGCCGACCTCTCCATCTCCGGCTACTGGCGCCGCGGCCGCACCGAGGAGACCTTCCGCGACTGGAAGCGCGAGCTCGCCGAGACCGAGTCCGCCTGAGTCAGGTGCCGTTCTCGCTGAAGTGCTGGTAGTCCTTCAGCGAGTTCCAGTCGCCGCCCCACTCCCAGCCGATGTCGGCGAAGGCCTGGACGACCACATCGTCCGGGTGGATCATCCCGGGCGCCCTCCTGGACCGGTTCAGGTACCAGCGGGCGAGTTCGGGGATGACGCGGTCACCCTTGACGTACGGGTTCTGGAAGGTGTTCAGGTCGATCGCCAGGCCGTAGGCGTGCTGGGAGAACGAGGTCTGGCCGACCGACGGGCGGCAGACGAAGCCGCCGGTGCCGTTGCCGTCGCCCGTCGGCGGCGCGTCCAGGGCCGCCTTCGTGGTGATGTCCATCTGCTCGATCGGGAATCTCGCCTCGTAGAGCTGCCGGAAGACCCCGACGACGTCCTCGGCGACCCGGGCGTTGATCAGCATCTCGCCGGTGTGGCGGGCGCCGTCGAAGCCCCAGAACGTCATCCGTACCCAGGCCAGCTCCCGCCGCGAGACCGGGCATCCCGGCACCCAGGTCGAGCGCGCGATCACCTCGTCCGGCGCGATGTCGACCTCGGCTGTGAAGCCGTCACCGGGCAGCATCGGCATCATGTCCGGAAGCGTCCACGCCCGGTTGCGCAGCTCCTTCGGCGTCGGCCCGGCGATCCCGTAGCCCTCCGCGTCCTCCTTCAGCACCCGGGTGCCGAGCCACGGCGGCGGCACCGACCCTGGCTCCGTGACAGTCGGAGAGGAAGACGAAGGTACGTCGCTGGGTGACGGTTCCGCCGACGTCGAGGGAGCCGACGCGCTGGTCGTCGGCGACGGTTCGGCTTCGGGTGTCCCGCCGCAGGCGCTGAGCGCGAGCAGGAGGGCAGCCGCCCCGGCGACGTACGTCCTGGCTCTCAGCGATCCGCGAATCGTCATCGTGGCCACGCAGCCATCGCGGCCGTGGCGAGGCCGCGCAGCTCCTGCCGGGTGGCGCCGTCGATCGCCTGCACCGACATGCCCTGGATCACCGCGCCGAAGAGCCGGGCCAGGGCGCCGGTGTCGGTTCCGTCCGGCAGCTCGCCCTCGGCGACGGCCGTCCGCAGTCGCTGCTCGATCCCGGCGAGCGTCTCGGAGCGCATCTTCGCCGGGCGGGTGGCGACGCCGCGCTGGGCGGTGCCCAGCGCCAGCGCGGCCGTCGAGACCATGCAGCCCGGCGGCAGCCCGCTCTCGCTGAACTGGTCGGCCGCCTCGTACAGGAACTCCGAGATGGCGTCGCGAGCGGGCCCGTCGGGCCGCAGCACGGTGCCATGCTCGCTCGCGTACCGCTCGAGCGCGGTCTGGTAGAGCACCTCCTTGGAGCCGAACGCCCCGTAGAGGCTGGGGGCCTTCAGCCCGGTCGCGGCCTCGAGCGTCGCGACGCTCGTGCCTTCGTACCCGTGCTCCCAGAACGCCCGCATCACCGCGTCGAGCACCGCGTCCTCGTCGAAGGAGCGCGGTCGTCCGCGGGAGGGCTTGCGCATTTCCATAGTGATCCCTACATTAACCCTCACCACATTATTTAGCGACCACTACAGAATTGAGTCCGAGATGACCCGCAACGCACTCATCACCGGAGCCTCGCGCGGGATCGGCCGTGCCATCGCCGTACGTCTGGCCTCCGACGGTGTCGGCCGGATCGGCATCCACTACGGCTCGAACCGCGCGGCCGCCGAGGAGACCGCGCGGCTCGTCGAGTCGGCCGGCGCCCGGGCGGTCCTGATCGAGGCGGACCTCGGCGAGGACGGCGCGAAGGCGGCGGCCGAGATCGCGGAGGCATGGACCGAGGCGGCGCTGGTCGAAGATGGCGGCCTCGACATCCTGGTCAACAACGCCGGCATCAACGGCAACCAGGAACTCCACGAGCTCGACCCGGCCACCGCGCGCCGCGTGCTCGAGGTCAACCTGATCGCGCCGATGTTCCTGACCCAAGCGGTCGCGCCGCACCTGCGCGAGGGCGGCCGGGTGATCAACGTGTCGACCGGCTACACCCGGGTGGCGGCGCCGACCCATCTGGCGTACGCCGCGGCCAAGGCCGGCATCAACAACCTCACCCGCTCCCTGGCCGCGCCGCTCGCCGCACGTGGGGCGACGGTCAACGCGGTTCTCCCCGGCGTGATCGAGACCGACATCAACGCCGACTGGATCAACCTGCCCGGGCCGAGGGCGCAGGCCGACGCGCTGTCGGTGTTCGGCCGGATCGGCACCCCTGAAGACGTCGCCGACGCGGTCGGCTTCCTCGCCTCGCCCCAGGCGCGATGGGTCACCGGCGAGACGCTCGACGTGACGGGCGGCTCGGCGCTCTGAGTTACTTGACTTCGAGTGCACTCGAACCAGGAGACTGGAGTCCATGACGACGCAGGCGCACAGCAACGGGCTCAGCATCGCCGAGGTGGCCGCGCGGACCGGCCTGACGGCGCACACGCTGCGCTACTACGAGCGTGACGGGCTGATGCTCGGGGTCGGCCGCAACGGTTCCGGCCACCGCGCCTACACGGAGGGCGACCTCGGCTGGATCACCCTGATCACCAGGCTGCGCTCGACGGGGATGCCGATCCGGGAGATCCGGCGCTATGCCGAGATGGTCCGCGACGGCTCCGGCAACGAGGAGGCCCGCCTCGCCCTCCTGCGCGCACACCGCGACCGGGTACGCGCGCAGCTGGAGGAGACGGCGGCCCATCTCGACGCGATCGAGTTCAAGGTCTCCTACTACGCCGCGGCCGTGGGCGAGACCGACCCGGACGCCGAGCTCATCGCCCAGCAGCGTCGAGCCGAGCCCTCTGCTCCTCGCTGAGCTCCAGGTCGACCGCCGCCAGGCTCTCGTCGATCTGGGTCACAGATGAGGCTCCGACCAGCGGGATCACCGGAAGGGCGTCGCCGAGCATCCAGGCCAGCACGACCTGGTTGCGGGTCGCGCCGGTCTCGGCGGCGACCTCGTCGAGCACCGCGAGGCGTGCGGTCGTCCCGGGGTGGTCGTAGGCGGGATCGAGCGGCTTCGAAGGATTCGTGTAGGCCCCGCTGAGCAGCGGTGTGTAGGCGACCAGCGTCAGCCCCGGCGTTGCGCGCAGGTAGGCGAGCAGGGATGCGTCGGCGACGCCGATCTCGCCGTCGATGGAGAGCCGTGGGTTGGGGATGTCCGTACGCATCCGCAGATAGGTGTGGTGATACTGCAGCACGCTCGGCCGGGCCTCCTCCGGGTTGACCGCCCGAGCCCGCTCGACCTGCCAGGACCAGTGGTTGCTCAGCCCGAACTGGCCGATGACGCCGTCCTTCACGAGGGCGGCGAAGCCCGCGGCGTACTCCTCCAGCGGCACGCCCTTCGTGTCCGGCACGTGCGCGTAGTAGAGGTCGAGCCGCTCGACGCCGAGGCGTTCGCGGGAGCGGTCGGCCTGCTCGCGTACGTTCTCCGGAGCCAGCCCCTCCCAGGTGCGGTTGCGCTGGTTCAGCCATCCGTTCTCGACGCGCTCGACGACGTCGGTCGGGCGTGCGCCGACCTTGGTGGAGATGACGAGCTCCTCGCCGATCCCGCGGTCCCGGCGCCACTGCCCGAGCACGGTCTCGCTCTCGCCGCCCTGGGTGCCGTTGGCCCAGTAGGCGTAGTTGTTGGAGGTGTCGACGAAGGTGCCGCCGGCCTCGACGAAGCGGTCGAGGATCGCGTACGACGTCTCGACGTCCGTGTCCGTCCCGAACCGCATCACGCCGAGCGCGAGCTTGCTGACGTGCCGTGACCCGGCGCCTGTTCCGATGGTCGTGTATCTCATGCGATCCACGCTCCGGCCTCGCGTGCGCTCGAAGTCAAACGTCTTTACACATGTCTTCTAGACTGGTGCCAGCACCCCCTGTCTTTCCGGCCGGGGGCTCTCGTGCTTGCCGTCATTTTGGAGTCACCCGTGATCCTCGCCCCGCTCGCCGATCTCGTCCTGCGCGATGCTGCCCTGAGCGAGGTGATGGCGGAGGCCAAGGGCGGCCGGATGCTGGCGCTCGACGTCACCGGGCCGGAGGCGCTGCGCCCGTTCGTGGTCACCGGGCTCGTACGCCAGGAGCGCACCGTCCTCGCGGTCACCGCGACCTCTCGCGAGGCCGAGGATCTGGTCAGCGACCTGACCGACCTGCTCCCGCCCGACTCGGTCGCCTTCTACCCGAGCTGGGAGACGCTGCCGCACGAGCGGCTCTCCCCGCGGTCGGACACCGTCGGACGTCGGCTCGCCGTGCTCCGCCGCCTCCGCCACCCCGACGCGGACGGTGCCCACGGCCCGCTGAAGGTGGTCGTCGCCCCTGTTCGCAGCGTGCTGCAGCCGCAGGTCAAGGGCCTCGGCGACCTGGAGCCGGTCGAGCTGATCACCGGTCAGGAGGCGACCCTGGATGTCGTCGTGCAGAAGCTCGCCGACGCGGCCTACTCCCGCGTCGACCTGGTCGAGAAGCGCGGTGAGTTCGCCGTCCGCGGCGGCATCGTGGACGTGTTCCCGCCGACCGAGGAGCACCCCGTACGCGTGGAGTTCTGGGGCGACGAGGTCGACTCGATCCGCCACTTCTCGGTCGCCGACCAGCGCGCCATCGCTGAGGAGCACGGTGGGGCCACCGAACGCCTCTGGGCGCCGCCGTGCCGCGAGCTCCTGCTCACCCCGGAGGTCCGGGACCGGGCGCGAAAGCTGGGCGAGGCCCACCCCACCCTGATCGAGCTCACCGACAAGATCGCCGCCGGGATCGCGGTCGACGGCATGGAGTCGCTCGCGCCCGCGCTCGTCGACGACATGGAGCTGCTGCTCGACCTGATCCCGGATGACAGCCACGTCCTGCTGCTCGACCCCGAGCGGATCCGCAGCCGCGCCCACGACCTGGTCGCCACCGCCGAAGAGTTCCTCGGCGCCTCCTGGGCCGCCGCGGCCAGCGGGGGAGTCGCCCCGATCGACCTCTCCGCGGCCTCCTACCGCGACCTCGCCGACGTACGCGCCCACGCCATCGCCCAGGGCAAGCCGTGGTGGTCGGTCAGCCCGTTCGGCCTCGACGACCAGGCCGCTGAGACCGACCCCGACGTCGTGGGCGTCTCCACCCGCAAGATCGACTGGCAGCCCGCGAAGGCCTATCGCGGCGACACCGCTGCCGCGCTGACCGACATCGAGAACTGGCGCGACGACTCCTATCGCGTGGTCGTGGTCCAGCCCGCGCACGGCACGGCGCAACGTACGGTCGAGGCCCTGGGGGAGCGCGACGTCCCGGCCCGCCTGGCAGAGGGTGACGAAGAGAGCGCCAAGCCCGTCCACAAGACGGTCACCGTCGTCCACGCCCGGCTCAACCACGGCTTCGTCGACGAGGGCAACCAGCTCGTGGTGCTCACCGGTGAGGACATCTCGGGGCAGAAGTCGTCCACGCGCGACATGGTCAAGATGCCGGCGCGGCGCAAGAAGCAGATCGACCCGCTCGAGCTCAAGCCCGGTGACTACGTCGTCCACGAGCAGCACGGCGTAGGCCAGTTCATCGAGATGAAGCAGCGCGAAGTGCAGGGCGCGACCCGCGAATACCTCGTCCTGGAGTACGGCGCCTCCAAGCGCGGCGGTCCGGCCGACCGGCTCTACGTCCCGGCCGACGCCCTCGACCAGGTCACCAGGTACGTCGGTGGCGAGCAGCCGAGCCTCGACCGGCTCGGCGGCGCGGACTGGCAGAAGCGCAAGGCCCGTGCCCGCAAGGCGGTCCGCGAGATCGCCGCCGAGCTGATCAAGCTCTACGCCGCGCGGCAGGCGACCAAGGGCTTCCAGTTCGGCCCCGACAACCCCTGGCAGCGCGAGCTCGAGGACGCCTTCCCGTTCCAGGAGACCGCCGACCAGCTCGCGGTCATCGACGAGGTCAAGCAGGACATGATGCGGCCGGTGCCGATGGACCGGCTGGTCTGCGGTGACGTCGGCTACGGCAAGACCGAGATCGCGGTGCGGGCGGCGTTCAAGGCGGTCCAGGACGGTAAGCAGGTCGCCGTGCTGGTGCCGACGACGCTGCTGGTCTCCCAGCACCTGTCGACCTTCATGGAGCGGATGTCGGGCTTCCCCGTCAACGTACGCGGGCTGTCCCGGTTCCAGACGGACAAGGAGGCCGCCGAGGTCATGGCCGGCCTCGCCGACGGCACCATCGACATCGTGGTCGGCACCCACCGCCTGTTCAACAAGGACATCCGGTTCAAGGACCTCGGCATGATCGTCGTCGACGAGGAGCAGCGCTTCGGCGTCGAGCACAAGGAGGCGATGAAGCGCCTGCGCACCTCGGTCGACTTCCTGTCCATGTCGGCCACGCCCATCCCGCGCACCCTGGAGATGTCGATCACCGGCATCCGGGAGATGTCCACGATCACCACGCCGCCCGAGGAGCGACACCCGGTCCTGACGTACGTCGGGGCCTATGAGGATCGCCAGATCGTCGCCGCGGTGCGGCGTGAGCTGCTCCGCGAGGGTCAGGTCTTCTACATCCACAACCGGGTCAACTCGATCGAGAAGGCGGCCGCGCGGATCCGCGAGCTGGTGCCCGAGGCTCGGGTCGCGGTCGCCCACGGCCAGATGAACGAGAAGCAGCTCGAGCAGGTGATGGTCGACTTCTGGGAGAAGGAGTTCGACGTGCTGGTGTGCACCACGCTGGTCGAGTCGGGCCTCGACGTCTCCAACGCCAACACCATGATCATCGAGCGCGCCGACACCTTGGGTCTGAGCCAGCTCCACCAGCTGCGCGGCCGCGTCGGCCGTTCGCGTGAGCGCGCCTACGCCTACTTCCTCTACCCCGGCGAGAAGCCGCTGACCGAGACCGCCCACGAGCGCCTGGCCACGCTGGCCCAGCACTCCGACCTCGGCGGCGGCATGGCGATCGCGATGAAGGACCTCGAGATCCGCGGCGCCGGCAACCTGCTCGGCGGCGAGCAGTCCGGCCACATCGCCGACGTCGGCTTCGACCTCTACGTGAGGTTGGTGGGTGAGGCCGTGGCCGAGTTCAAGGCCGGCCCGGACGGTGCCGCCGAAGAGCTCAACGAGGTACGCATCGAGCTCCCCGTCGACGCCCACCTGCCCCACGACTACATCCCCTCGGAGCGGTTGCGCCTGGAGATCTACAAGCGCCTGGCCGAGGTCCGCTCCGACGAGGACGTGGAGTCGGTCGCCGCCGAGCTCCTCGACCGCTACGGCAAGCCGCCCGCGGAGGTCTCCTCGCTGCTCCAGGTCGCCCGCTTCCGCGCCCGCGCCCGCCAGGCCGGCGTCTCCGAGGTGACCCTGGCCGGCAAGAACGTACGCTTCCACCCGGTCTCGCTGCCCGACTCCCGTGTCGTCCGGCTCAACCGGATGTACCCGAAGTCCCTGGTCAAGCCGCAGCTGGACACCATCATGGTCCCGCGCCCGGTCTCCTCCGGCTTCCCCGCCAAGCCCCTCGACGGCCCGGATCTCCTCGACTGGGCCCGGGTCGTCATCGACGCGATCATCGACCCGCTGAAGTGATGCGGCGCCGGGGCCGGGCATTTCCCCACTCACCCGGATCTTTCCCACCTCGTCGGTAGGTTCCCCACGCTCCGGTGCGTGGGGAACCTACCTTTGGATGGGGAGATCTCCCGGCCGACGCTGCGCAGACGTTGTACGACGCTGGCTGTGAAGCGCCTCGCGGCCTGAGCCCGGCCTCGATGTCGGTGCTCAGATCTACGGTGGGCACATGACGGAGAAGCAGGAGCTTTCGAGGGAGCCGTCCTGGCAAGTCCTGGCGGTCTTTCACAACGAGGACGACAGTCGAGACTTCGCCTACACGGTCGGATTGGCCGAACGCGGGCTGCCTGAGGTGCACATGTGGGCGCGGCCCAATGCCGGCGAAGACCCCGGCCATGACTGGCGGTTCAGCTCCCACGATGCGGCTGTCATCCTCAATGAGCTTGCCTGGCGGCTGATCGATGGTCGTATCGCCCCGGGCGATACGTACAGCCAGCGGTTCGACGCCGGGATGGTGCAGGTCACTTTCGAGCTCGGCGCCCCCGTGGAGGCAGCCAGCCTCGACGCCTACCAGGCGGAGCCATCGAGCGTCATACCCTTGCGCTGGTCGCTCCATCGTGTGCCCGAGGGGGCGCTCGTAGCGATGGATGATGACGCGATCGATGTTGCTGAAGCTGAGTATGCCGGACTCAGCGCGGGCTTCCGGCGCTCAGATGGCGCTCCCGGTGGGATATGGGCACTGCCTTCCGTTCCATCCTGGGATCCGCACCAGCGATGGGGACCGCGTACGCCGCTGGTGGCCGCTCACGCTGGCGTGATCTGCGCCTTCTCGCCAGAGGACATGATCGGGTTGGTGAACATCGCGTTTCCTTTGGAGGCGGCGAGAGCCGCCGGTCATCCGCAACTGGTGGCGCGCGCGGCGGCGCGAAGCGTCGGGAGAAGTGCCGCGCTCGACCGCCTTGCCCAGGACACGTCGACGCTGGTCGACGGAATCGGTCTCACCTGGAGCCGCGCCGCTTGGCCGGCTGCGCGCGACTGGTTGGACAGCGATAACAGCGACGACCCCTTCCCGGAGGAGAACCTTCGGCGGATGGTCAAGACGATCGTGATCAGTCATCTGTTGACGGTTGCGGTCGCGGACCAGCTCACCACGGACCAAGAGCTGACCGGGACGGGTCCGGTCGCGTTCGCTGCGACGATCGACGGCCTGCCGCCCGATGGACGATGGCATGCTGCGCCGCACATTGTCGACGTCGTGGTCGGGTTGCTGGTCGACGCCGGCGCGGCTGTTGCGGCAGCTCGTGCTTGGCGCCTGGTGGACAACGAGCTGGTGATGGGCGCCCGTGGGGATCTCCAGGTCGCAGCCATCCATGGTCCATCGATGTTTCCCGACCTGTCGGTCGCGCTTTCGGCGCCATTGCTGGATGACGTACGTCAGGCGACACCCGCTCACCGTGTGACGGGGGCGGTCGTGCAGTCCTGGCTCAGTGTCCTTGCGACGGTGCTGACCCACCGAGCGCACCTTCGGGACGAGACTGTTGACGTGGTCATCCAGGTGGGGTCGGGGATGCCGGGCCTCGCGGCCGCCCTGAACACGCCTGTCGCCGCGTGAGCTGCGGGCCGAAGGGGTGACATATCCACAAAATGGAGGTTATTATCCATTTTGTGAGAAGTCAGGCTCCGGTGCTCGCGCCTCTGTTCCGGTCGGAGGCGCAGGCGCTGCTGCTCTCGGAACTGCTGCTCCCGGCAGAGGAGATGAGCATGACCGACCTCGCCGAGCGGGCTGGACTGCCCTATCCGACGGTCCATCGCGAGGTCGCGCGGCTGCTCGAGGCGGGTCTGCTCGTCGACCGCCGAGTCGGCAGGACCCGGCTGATCAGGGGAAACGAGCAGAGCCCGCTGCTGGCGCCGACGCGAGAGATCCTGCTGACGGTGACCGGCCCGGTCGTGCTGCTCCGGGAGGCCCTCGAAGACGTCGGCGGGATCGAACGGGCGTTCCTGTTCGGCTCGTTCGCGGCCAGGGCGAAGGGCGAGCCGGGGCCGCCGCCGAACGACATCGACCTGATGGTGATCGGCAGTCCCGACGCACGGGCGGTCTACCGCGTCTGCCGGGAGGTCTCCGACAACGTCGGGCGCATCGTGAACCCGACGATCATGAGCCCGGAGGAGGCCGAGGAGCAGACCGGGTTCCTCGAGGAGGTCCGGGCCAGCCCGGTGATCGAGATCTATGGAGGAGGACCGGATGCCCCTGCCGCTGACGCCGGCGCAGCAGAAGGCGGTTGACGCGCTCGTACGCTCCGGCGCCCTGCGTGCCGTGAGGCCGGATGAGAAGAAGGCCCGGGCCTTCCTCGCCGGCGCCGAGTCGGCCCTCGCCGACGTACCCAACGTCACCCGGACCGAGAACCGCTACAACCTCGCCTACAAGGCCGCCCACGACGTCGGCGAGGCGGTCCTTGCCGGCTATGGCTACAAGACGACGTACGGCGCTGGTGGCCATGTGAAGGTCGGCAGGTTCCTCGCTGCGATCTTCGACACCCCGCCGCCGCGTGACGCGGCCGCCCACTACGACGTGATGCGCCTGGACCGCAACGCCAACAACTATCTCGGCAAGCCGGTGACGCACGCCGCCGCCGACGCGGCCGCGGAGGCAGCGCAGACGTTGTACGACGCCGCCCTGGCGCGGCTCGACACCTGAGTCAGCCGACTCAGGTGCGAGTGCCGGCTGCGCGGCGCAGCGCCGCCAGGGTCGTATCCGGGCCGGCGTTGAAGGCGAAGCGGGCTCCGGGCGCGAGCTCGTGGACCAGGTTGACGATCGCCTCGAAGAGCTCGGTGTGGGCCGGGACGGCCCGGACACCGCCGCCGATCATGACGATGTCCCAGGTCTTCTGTCCGAGCGCCTCGCGCACCTGCGAGACGGCGTTGTCGACGCCGGTGCCGATCTCGCAGGAGAGCGCGTCGTAGCCGGCCTCGGCGACCTCGGCGTTGCCGACGGCGATCCGCTCCTTCAACGTAGCCAGGTCGATGGGTGCGTCGGAGAGATCGACTGCCTCGGGCGCCAGCCCGATGAGGAGGACTCGGTTCATGACAACGACGCTACTGGGGCATTCCACGCGCAAGAATGGCCGCGTGACCGGCGAGCCAGAGGTGCGCTACGCGCAGACCAGCGACGACATCGCGATCGCCTACCAGGCCGTCGGGAGCGGGCCGGTGACGATCTGGATGCCCTCGCTCAGCAACATCCGGGCGCAGTGGCGGGTGCCCGCGCTGCGGATGGCCTACGAACGGCTCAGCCAGGACCTGACGCTGGTGCTCTACGACGGCCGCGGCACCGGCTCCTCGGACCGCCGCGCCGGCGACCTCGGCCTCGACGCACACCTGCGCGACCTGGAGGCGGTCATCGAGGCGGTCGGCGCCGACCGGGTCAACCTGCTCGGCTACTACCACGCGGTCGCGGCCGCGGTGGCGTACGCAGCGGCCAACCCGCAACGCGTCGACCGGATGCTCCTGTTCGGAGGAGCGGCGCGGATGCGCGAGGCGATGAGCCCCGCGCAGACACAGGCGCTGCTGTCGCTGGTCGAGCAGGACTGGGACCTCTTCGCCGACGCCGCCGCGACCGCCTGGCTGGGATGGGGGTCGGGTGAGAACGCCGGCCGCGTCGCCGAGGCGTTCCGCACCGCCGCGACGCCCGCGGTCGCCCGCGACTGGTTCGCGGAGGCCGCCCGGATGGACGTCAGCGACCTCCTCGACCAGGTGGTGGCGCCGACGCTCGTGCTGCACCGGCAGGCAGCCAGCCAGATCCCGGTCGAGGTGTCCCGGCGGCTGGCCGACGGCGTACGCAACGGGACGCTGGTCGAGCTCGAGGGCAGCACTCCGACGCTGTTCGTCGAGGGCGGAGCCCGTGACCTCGCCATGGTGAGCCGCTGGTTCCTGACCGGTGAGGTGCACCGCGGGTCCGCGCCCGCCTCGGGTCAGGCCACAACGGCACTGACCACGCGCGAGCACGAGGTGCTGCGGCTGATCGCCACGGGACGTACGAACGCTGTCATCGCCCGCGACCTCGGCATCACCGAGCACACCGTCGAGCGGCACGCCGCCAACCTCTACCGCAAGCTCGGCGTACGCAGCCGCGCCGAGGCCACCGCCTGGGCGATCCGCAACGGCGCGGCCTGAGGAACACTGACGGGAACCCGTCAGTCCGCCTGCCCACTGTCCGGGAAGCGGCGACCCCGCGACCCTGGGCACAGTGGGGAGCATGACGACGATCACTCCCAGCAACGACTCCTGGCGGATGGCGAAGGCGACCGCCCCGATGATGCGGACCCTGGCCGGGCGCCGCCTGTTCCCGCTCTGGGCCGTGGTGCACCACCGAGGCCGCAAGACCGGACGCGACCTGAGCCTCCCGGTCGCACTGCTGCACACCGACGACGAGTTCGTGATCACGCTCCCGTGGGGTGCCGGCACCAACTGGGTCCGCAACGTACTGGCCGCCGGCGAGTGCACGATCACCTGGAAGGGCCGCGACCACGCCGCCACCCAGCCGCGGATCCTGGGCCGCGACGAGGCGCGCCCCTACTACGACGGCTTCTCCTGGTGGATGGTCGAGAAGGCGTTCAAGGCCGACAGCTTCCTCCTCCTGCGGCGGTGAGAGTCCACACTGCGGCGCCGTCGCTCCGTGACGTACGCCTGTGTCTGGCAGGATCGACGCATGACGATGGAGGCTTTCGGCGAGCAGTCCTTCCCTGAGGAGCCCTTCGGCAACGAGTGGGACACCGAGCCCGGGTGGCTCTCCGAGGAGGAGCTGGGCGAGACCCGCGGGCGCGTGCCCATCCTCTACGTGGAGGCGGTGCCGGTACGTGTCGACCCCGACGGCCGGGTCACCGAGGTCGGGCTGCTGCTGCGCGGCTCACCCACGACCGGGACGATCACCCGGTCGCTGGTCTCAGGCCGGGTGCTGCACGGGGAGCGGATCCGCGACGCGCTGATGCGCAACCTGGAGAAGGACCTCGGCCCGGTCGCCTTCCCGACCCTGCCGCTGACCACGGTGCCGGTGACCGTCGCCGAATACTTCCCGTGGCCCGGCGAGCGCTACCAGGACGCGCGCCAGCACGCGGTCTCGCTGGTCTACGTCATCCCCGTGACCGGCGAGTGCGAGCCGCGCCAGGACGCCCTGGAGCTGTCCTGGATGACGCCGGCCGAGGCCGCCTCCGACGAGGTCGTCGGCGACATGGAGGGTGGTCGGGGAGTGCTGCTGCGGCAGTGCCTGAGTGCGTTCGGGGCGCTGGATTGAACCCAGCAGACGACGAGGGCAGGACGTACGCATCGGGGGAGGGGCTCGTCGAGTTCCTCGAACTGATGCGGCTGATGCGTGAACGGTGCGTGTGGAAGTCGTCGCAGACTCACGCATCGCTCGCGCAGTACCTTCGCGAGGAGTCCGACGAGGTCCTCGAGGCCATCGACGAGGCCGACCCCGAGCACCTCAAGGAAGAGCTCGGCGACCTGCTGCTTCAGGTCTACTTCCACGCCGCCATCGCGGAGGAGGCCGGCGAGTTCACCATGGACGACGTCATCGCCGGCCTCACCGCCAAGATGAAGCGCCGCAACCCGCACGTCTTCGGCCCCGAGGCCGCCTCCGGTCGCCGCTACACCCTCGAAGAGGTCGAGAAGCTCTGGTCGGCCGCCAAGGCCGCCGAACGCGCCCACCCCGCCGAATAGGCACCTACGTCGGCCGAGACGGCACTTACGTCGGCCGACACGGCATCTCGGTGCCGTCTCGGCCGACGGGAGCGACGCCTCGGCTCGCGTACGTGACCTCTCGGCCGACGGGGGCGACCTTTCGCGGAGCCAGGGGGATGAGCATGGCCGCGAGGGCCGCGCCCAGAGCGACGACGGTGAGGAAGCCGAAGCCGTTGATGTACCCCTGCTCTGTCGGGTAGCCGGACGGCAGGGTGTGGGCGGTGACCAGGGAGGTCATGACCGCGGTGCCGATGGTGCCGCCGACGGTGCGGATGTTGGCGTTCATCCCGGTGGCCACGCCGGTGTGCTCCGGTGGGACCGCAGCGACGACCGCGTTGGCGAGGTTGGCGAAGACCAGGCCGGTGCCGAAGCCGGAGAGCCCGGCGGCGACGCACATCTGCCACGGCTCGTCGTGGACGAAGGCGACCATGGCGAGGGAGACCGCGGTGAGCAGCCCGCCGATGACCAGGATGCGGCGCATCCCGATGAGCTCGGCGAGCCGGGCGCTGACCAGACCGCACAGGAACGAGGTGATGGCCGTCGGGAGCATCAGGTAGCCGGCGACGGTGACCGACGCGCCGAACCCGTAGCCGGCCGACGGCGGGGTCTGGGTCAGCTGCGGGATGAAGCCGAAGGAGGCGTACATCGCGATGCCGATCAGCAGGGCGACCAGGTTGGCGGTCCAGACGCCGCGGCGGCCCATCAGGCGCAGGTCGACCAGCGGCTGGCGTACGGTCCACTCGACCCGGATCCAGGTGGCCAGGAGCACCACGGCGGCACCGAGCAGACCGATGGTGGCGGGCGAGGTCCAGCCCCACGACGGCGCCCGGCTGACACCGAGGAGGAGCGCGACCAGCCAGCCGGCGAGAAGCACGGCGGGGAGCAGCGGGATCGGCTCACGGGTGAGCACCGGCGACTCGGGCACGAGCCACAGCGCGGCGATCGCGGCACCGGCAGCGACCAGGGCGGGCAGCAGGAACAGTGCCCGGAAGCCGAGCGTCTCGGCGACCGGACCTGCCAGCACGATTCCGGCTGCGAAGCCCATCGAGAGCAGCGACGAGGTCACCGCGATCGCACCGGCGACGCGCTCCTTGGGCAGCTCGTCACGCAGGATCGCGAAGGCCAGCGGCAGGGTGCCGCCACCCAGCCCCTGCAGTACCCGCGCCCCGATCATGACCTCGATGCTGGGCGCCGCGGCGGCGAGGAGGGCGCCGGCGGTGAGGGCGGCCAGGCTCCACACGTACATCCGGCGCTTGCCGAAGGAGTCGCCCATCCGGCCGATGATCGGGGTCGCGACCGAGGCCGAGAGCAGGAAGGCGGTCAGGATCCAGGACCCTGTCGCCTGGTCGGTCTCCAGCTCGGTCTGGATCAGCGGCATCGTCGGCACGGAGACCGACTGCAGCAAGGAGTAGGAGCAGACGCCGATGGCGACGATGGCGAAGGTGAGGCGGGGGCTGGTGTGGGTCACGGACATCGAGGCAAAGTTTAGCTTGGCTAACTGTATTCCGGCGAAAACAATAAGGCGCTCGCCTGCCGTGCTGGCAGGCGAGCGCCTCGAACGAACAGTTCAGCAGGTCAGGCCCACTTCACCGCGGCCTCGGTCTCCACGCGGGGGAGACGGTCGAACCACGGGTTCTCGCCCGGGTGGCCGATGTTGACGATCATCTTGGTGGTCCAGTCACCCTCGGGGAAGAAGTCCTTGTCGACGCCCGCGGTGTCGTAGCCCGCGATCGGACCGGCGGCGAGCCCGGCAGCGCGGACCGCGAGGATGAAGGCGCCGGCCTGCAGGCCGGCGGACCAGCCACCGGCGCCGTGGCGGGCGGCCTCGTCGGCGTCGAAGTAGTCCTTCATCTCCGGGCGGATCGGGAAGACGTTGGGGATCTCCTCGTGCCAGTTGTTGTCGTAGGCGACGATCGCGGTCGCCGGGGCAGCCTTCGTCTTCTCGAGGTTGCCCTCGGCGATGTGCGGGAGGAGGCGCTCCTTGCCCTCTCCCGTGCGCACGAACACGACGCGCAGCGGCTGGGTGTTGGCCATCGTCGGAGTCCAGCGGGTGAGCTCCCAGACGTCGGCGAGCTCGTCGTCGGTGACAGGGGTGTCGGCGAAGGTGTTGGACGTGCGCGCACCGGTGAAGACGATCTGGCGGCCGCGGTCGTCCAGCTTCTCGAGCGTAGTGGTCTCGAGGGCAGTGGTCTCGGTCATGTTGCTCTGAACTCCGTGGTTACTAGGGATATTCCGGTTACTTCGAAAATAGTAGTACCTCGGGATTCAGGCAAGTCCTGTACGCTGGGATGCATGCCCGCGACGAAGCCCGCACACGATCCGCAGGTGTGCAGTGCCGCGCTGGTGCGGGCCTTCGACTTCCTCGGCAAGCGCTGGAACGGCGTGATCCTCGGCAGCCTGACCCAGGGCCCGCTCGGCTTCGCTGAGCTCAAGCGAGCGGTGGCCGGCATCAGCGACTCGATGCTCTCCGAGCGGCTCAGCGAGCTGGCCGGCCTGGGCCTGCTCGCCCGCGAGGTCGACCCAGGCCCGCCCGTGGCGGTCCGCTACGCGCTCACCGGATCCGGTGCCGCGCTCGCGCCGACCCTCGGCGCGCTCACCGAGTGGGCCGGTACGCATCTTCCGGCCGACCGCTGCTCCGAAGACTGACCGGTCCAAAAAATCACGCTGGCCCGCCACCGAGACGGTGACGGGCCAGCGTGATGCTGATCCTCAGCGCTTGGCTGCTCGACCGAGGTCGAGGAAGACCGTCTCTCCGGTGGCATCCTCGAGGCCGTCGTTGTCGGTGACCGCGTAGGCGCGTCCGTCGGCTCCGATGGTGAAGCCCTCGAGCTTCTCCTGGGTCCATCCGTGGCCGGCCTGCAGCGTAGGCAGCAGGTCGTACGCCAGGCGCTTGCGCAGCGGGGTCACCGGGCTGAGTCCGGTGACGCCCTGGCGGGGCACGTCGATCGTGTAGACCCGCTTGATCGCGGCGGTGGTGCCGTTCTGCTTGTCGCGCTCGATGATCGCGAGGGTGTCGTCGTCGACGGCGGTGATCTCGGACAACCCGAGCCAGTCACCGGCCACCGAGGTCGACTCCAAGCCGTAGCCGAACCACTCCCACTCACCCGTCGCCGGGGTGTAGCGACCGATCCGGGCGGTGCTCGCGCCGTCCACGCCGGGCTTCTTCGCGGTCGAGTCGGCCCAGAGCGGGCGCTGGAGCGCGACGTACACCTTCTCCGAGCGGCGCTTCCCGGTCACCGTGACGCCCTCGAGGCCCCACTTGCCGACCTTCTCGGCGATCTCGGTGGGCAGCGGCACCGTCTCGGCGATCCGGCCGTCGCGGTCGAGGCGGAGCAGCGCGTTCCCTGCACCGGTCGCGCCCTCGTTCGCCACCCAGAAGCCGCCGCCACGCCGGGCGGCCAGGCCCTCGATGTCGAGCCCCTCGGCCACCTCGCCCGAGGAGTCGGTGACCTCGAGGA
Organism: Nocardioides sp. NPDC004968; assembly: GCF_040608935.1. NCBI lineage: Bacteria > Bacillati > Actinomycetota > Actinomycetes > Propionibacteriales > Nocardioidaceae > Nocardioides > Nocardioides sp. NPDC004968. Next base: position 6,016 of record NZ_JBEXJF010000046.1, on the reverse strand, counting down.
CGGCTCGGATCACGGCCGGCGAGCGGCGTACGTCCAGGGTGTAGATCCGGCCGGTGGCATAGGCTGCGTCGCTGGCGGCGTAGAGCTTGCCGGGCTCGCCGGGCACCTTCGAGAGCGCGCCGAGCGCACCCCAGCCGATCGGCTTGCCGTTCCGGGAGGCCGACTCCACGGTCGGGAAGGACGATGACTTCCGGCCGAACCCGTAGAGCGAGACCGACGCCCGCACCAGGTCCTCGGCAGAGTCCTCCTCCGAGGAGATCGCCAGCAGGTTGCGGGACGGGATCGGCAGCAGTCCCTCGGGCCCGTTGGTCGCGGGCAGCGCCTGCGTGAACCTCGGGGCCGAAGGCGTACGCATGTCGTAGACGGCCACGAAGTTGCTGCGCTCGGAGCCCACGAAGGCGTACGGGACACCGCCGAAGGTCTCGAAGGCCAGCCCCTCGGGCTCCGCGCCCTTCTTGGCGGCGCGGTCGTTGTTGTGCAGGCCGTACTTCGTGGCGAGGTCCTCGAAGGTGGATCCGGCGTCCCAGACCACCTCGCCGGTCGCGGCGCGGAAGACGGTCCAGCCGCGGGTGCCGCCCTTCCAGTCACCCTCGTTGGCGGTGGCGACCAGACCCTTGCCAACCCACTGGATCGAGTCGGGCTCACGCGGCGCATCGATGGTGTCGACCGGGTTGAACAACCCGTCCTTGCTCGCGTCCACACCGGAGACGACCGCGTTCCCGGCGCTCCACGCCGTCTCGACGGTCGCGGACGGAAGGTCGATGATCGCGACGCCGTTGTTCTCCTGCAGCGTGAGCGCGAGCTGGTTGTCGGCGTTGATGTCGACGTACTCCGGCTCGGCGTCCTCCGGAGTGTCCAGCCCCTTCAACAGCGAGGCGGGCAGCGCCACGTCGGTGATCCGCCACTCGGCCGGCTCGCCGTCGAGACCGACGACCTTGACCGATCCGGCCGGTGCCTGGGGCAGGTCGCCCTCCTCGCCGCCGGCAGGGGTGACGGCCTCGTTGCGCTGGTTCTCCATCGCGATCGCGGCGTACGTCCCGTCGGGGCTGACCGCGATCGAGTCGGGCTGACCGCCGAGGTCGTACGAGGCCACCTCCTCGTGCGGGGCGGCCAGCGAGATCACGTCGATCCGCCCGGCACGGGTGCCGACGGCAGGCTCCTCGTCCTCCCACTCGGTGTCCTCGAGGCCGGGGTAGGTCGACTCGTCGACGACGACGAGCGCATAGTCGCCCACGATCGAGACCGACGTCGGCGAGCCGCCCTTCGCGCCGGCGACGTCGTGGCTGCCGATGCCCTTCGGCGAGGAGGGGTCGGTGATGTCCAGGAAGCCGATCCGGCCGCCGGCCGCGTCGGTGTACGCCAGTGTCCTGCCGTCCTCGGAGACGGCCGAGATCTCGGCGACGGTCGGGTCGGCCGGGTCGACCCCGGCGGGAACGTTCTGGAAGACCGGATAGGTCGCGAGCCGGCTGAACTCGCGGTGCCGGCCAGGATCGGCGGTGGCGGTGCCACCGAGGACGGTCATCAGCGAGACGCCCAGGCCCCCGATGGCCAGGACGCCGAACCCGGCGAGTGCGAGGCGGTTCTTGCGGAGATGCATGTGAGGGTTCCTCTCGGGGAATTGTTGCCGGAGGAACGATCCGGGCGGCACCGCACCCGGAGGCATCGACGTGGTGACGAGGTGCGGACCTCGACGTGAACACCAGGTGGGCGCGGGTAGGAGTGGCCCTACCGACCGGTTAACGTTCCAATCGCCAGGCCCATCCGGCCGGGTAATAGGCTGACGGACGACACCCGTCCCGTCCCTGACCCAGGAGTAGTTCAGTGGCATCGATCGACGCCGTAGGCGCCCGCGAGATCCTCGATTCGCGAGGCAACCCGACTGTCGAAGTTGAGGTCGTCCTCGACGACGGCACCTTCGCCCGCGCCCAGGTCCCCAGTGGCGCCTCGACCGGAGCCTTCGAGGCGGTCGAGCTGCGCGACGGTGGCGAGCGCTACGGCGGCAAGGGTGTGCAGAACGCCGTGACCGCCGTCGTGGAGATCCTCGCGCCCGCGGTCGAGGGCTTCGACGCCGACGACCAGCGTGCCATCGACCAGGCGATGATCGAGGCCGACGCGACCCCCAACAAGGCCAAGGCCGGCGCCAACGCGATCCTCGGCGTCTCGCTCGCGGTCGCCAAGGCAGCCGCCGACTCGGCGGGTCTCTCCCTGTTCCGCTACGTCGGTGGCCCCAACGCCCACGTGCTTCCGGTGCCGATGCTCAACATCCTCAACGGTGGCTCCCACGCGGACTCCAACGTGGACATCCAGGAGTTCATGATCGCGCCGATCGGTGCGCCGACCTTCGCCGAGGCGCTGCGCATCGGCGCCGAGGTCTACCACGCGCTGAAGTCCGTGCTGAAGGAGAAGGGCCTGGCCACCGGCCTCGGTGACGAGGGTGGCTTCGCCCCCAACCTCGAGTCCAACCGCGCCGCCCTCGACCTGATCGCCGAGGCGATCGGCAAGGCCGGCTACGAGCTCGGCAAGGACGTCGTCCTCGCGCTCGACGTGGCCGCCTCGGAGTTCTACGAGGACGGTGCGTACCTCTTCGAGGGCGCGAAGAAGACCGCCGAGGAGATGACCGCCTACTACGCGGAGCTCGTCGCGGCCTACCCGATCGTCTCCATCGAGGACCCCCTCGACGAGGAGGACTGGGACGGCTGGAAGGCGATCACCGACGCCATCGGCTCCAAGACCCAGCTCGTCGGGGACGACCTGTTCGTGACCAACGTCGAGCGCCTCGCCCGCGGCATCGAGGGCGGTCAGGGCAACGCGCTGCTGGTCAAGGTCAACCAGATCGGCACGCTCACCGAGACCCTCGACGCCGTCGACATGGCTCACCGCGCCGGCTTCAAGACGATGATGTCCCACCGCTCCGGCGAGACCGAGGACACCACCATCGCCGACCTCGCCGTCGCCGTTGGCTCCGGCCAGATCAAGACCGGCGCCCCGGCCCGCTCCGAGCGCGTCGCGAAGTACAACCAGCTCCTCCGCATCGAGGACGAGCTCGGTGAGGCCGCCCGCTACGCCGGCGCCTCCGCCTTCCCGCGCTACCAGGCGTAGGTAGTTCCGTACGCCGCGGCGGCCCGTGTCCTCAGGACACGGGCCGCCGCGCGTCTGCCGCCAGGAGGTAGGTCGTGGATGGGAGGATGAGCGACGTGGCAACGCAGGGACCCGGTCAGAGCAAGCGCGTACGCGGTCCTCGGGCCCCACAGGGGCCGGGGCGACGGCCGCGTGCTCCCATCCCTGCCCGCCCGGCGTCGATCGGCGGCATCGATGCGCTGCGTAAACGCCTGCGTCGGCCCAAGCTCACCGGCCGGGCGATGATGATCATCGTCGTGGCCTCCGTGATGGTGATCTCCTACGCCTCCTCGCTGCGCGCCTACATCCAGCAGCGCCATGACATCAACGCCCTCCAGACCGAGATCGCCGAGCGCAAGGAACACATCAAGCAGCTCGAGGAGCAGACCCGTCGCTGGGAGGACCCTGCCTACGTCCAGCAGCAGGCCCGGGAGCGGTTCGGCTTCGTGATGCCGGGCGAGACGGCGTACGTCGCCCTCGACGAGAACGGCGAGCGCATCCAGACCGAGCCGGAGCTCACCGACCCCGGCAAGGTGGGCAGTGCGGAGCAGCCGAAGGCTTGGTGGGACGATGCGTGGGGTTCCGTGCTGCTGGCCGGTGACCCGCCGGAGCAGACAGGAGACGGGCCGGAGTCGGAGATCGACCCGCCCAAGCAGAAGAAAGACTGAAGACATGGCGATCGATCCCAAGGACGTGTCCGCGATCACGGCACAGCTGGGACGCGAGCCACGGGGGATCCACGAGGTCGGGCACCGCTGCCCGTGCTCGCTGCCCGATGTGGTGACCACCGAGCCGCGGCTGCCCAACGGCACCCCGTTCCCGACGACCTTCTACCTCACCTGCCCGCGTGCCGCCTCGAAGATCGGCACCCTCGAGGGCACCCACGTGATGAAGGACATGGAGGCGCGGCTGGCGTCCGACGAGGAGCTCGCCGTCGCCTACGCCAAGGCCCACGAGGCCTATCTCGAGGCTCGCTACGAGCTCGGCGACCCGCCCGAGATCCACGGCATCTCCGCAGGTGGGATGCCCAACCGGGTCAAGTGCCTGCACGTCCTCGCCGGCCAGGCCCTGGCCCAGGGCCCCGGCGTCAACCCGCTCGGCGACGAGGTGCTCGAGCGCCTCGGCGAGTGGTGGAAGTCCGGTCCCTGCGTGGACCTGGAGCTGGAGGACGAGGAGCAGTGACGAGGGTTGCTGCGATCGACTGCGGCACGAACACCATCAAGCTCCTGATCGCGACGGTCACCGCCGACGGCCTGAACGAGGACGTACGTGAGGCCCGCATGGTCCGCCTCGGCCAAGGGGTCGACCGCACCGGCGTGTTCGCGGAGGAGGCCCTGCAGCGCGCCTTCGGGGCCATCGACGAGTACGCGACGCTGATCCGCGAGAACGGTGTCGAGAAGGTGCGCTTCGTGGCCACCTCGGCCACCCGGGACGCCGCCAACGCGGCGACCTTCATCGACGGCGTACGCGCTCGGCTCGGGGTCACGCCCGAGGTCGTCACCGGGGCGGAGGAGGCGGCGCTCTCCTTCGGCGGCGCGGTCCGCAACCTGCGCGGCACCCCGGAGCCGCCGGTGCTCGTGATCGACATCGGCGGTGGGTCCACCGAGCTGATCCTCGGCGACGGCTCGGCGTCGAGCGTCGGCGAGGCGGACAGCATGGACATCGGCTCGGTGCGTCTGCATGAGCGTCACCTGCGCTCCGACCCGCCCACGCGGGAGGAGATCGAGGCCTGCGTACGCGACATCGACGCGCACCTCGACGCCTGCCCCGTCGAGCCGGCCACAGCCAACACCGTGGTCGCCGTCGGCGGCACCATGATCCAGCTGGCCATGGGGCTGCTCGAGCTGGCTGCGTACGACCGCACCGCCACCGATCACGCCGAGATCGCGCCCGACGACGTCTACCGGCTCGTCGACCGCCTGCTGGCGATGACCGTCGAGGAGCGGCTGGCGCTGCCCTGGATGCACCCCGGCCGAGCGGACGTGATCGCCGCCGGTGGAGTGATCCTCAGTCGGATCCTGAGGCGCTCGCAGGTCGAGTCTCTTCTGGTTTCTGAGTCCGACATCCTCGACGGAATCGCCTGGTCCGTTAGAGACTAGGCATGTCGGGGGACTTGATCTTGTGTTTGACGCCTAGGTTTGGGTTCACCGGCGTATACCCATCAAACAGAACCAAAGCTGTCTCTCGGAAGGTCAAGAAGTGAAAAAGCTCATCCTGCTTGCCATCGCTGCCGTTGGTGTCGGCGTGCTGGTCAAGAACAAGTCTGAGCAGCTGAAGGCCGGCGCGAACAAGGTCACCCATGACCCGCGCGTCCAGTCGGCCCTCGCGACCGCCTCGGAGAAGGCGGCGCCCATCAAGGAGAAGGCTGCTCCCTATGCCGAGGCCGCCAAGGCCAAGGCCGGTCCCTACGCCGCCACGGTGAAGGAGAAGGCCGGTCCCTACGCGGAGCAGGCCAAGGAGAAGGTCACGGCCGCGGCCGAGGTCGCCTCCGAAAAGCTGCACCGCAACGGCTCCGTCCCGGAGTCCACCCCAGAGGCCGCTCCGGAGTCGACCACCGGCTCGTCCTCGAGCAGCGAGTACGGCGGCTACCCGCCGGCTCCGCCGGTTCCGCCGGCGCCGTCTGCCCCGCAGGCCGGGGTCACCGGTGACCCGCTCACCGACCCGATCGCCCCGGCCGACCCGTACGCCGCCGAGGTCCCGCCGCCCCCGCCGGCCGCCCCCGACCAGGCGTCCTACGACGACCTGGGCGGTGGCGACACCGCGGTCAAGCCCACCTCGGAGGGCACGCCCGAGTTCGCTCCCGAGCCGGTCGACTCTCCCGAGGAGGACAAGGACAAGTGGTTCCGCGGCTGAGCTGCGGCTAGAAGTCCATCTGAGTCACCCGCGGCCCGCCATCGGC
>NZ_JBEXJF010000045.1:0-43148 GCF_040608935.1 Nocardioides sp. NPDC004968 | reverse complement strand
GCGGGAACCAGCCCTACGACATGCACGAGGTCATCTCCCACATCGTCGATGATGAGGAGTTCCTCGAGGTCCAGCCGCTGTGGGCGCCCAACATCATCATCGGCTACGCCCGGATCGAGGGCCGCCCGGTCGGGATCGTGGCCAACCAGCCGATGCAGTTCGCCGGCTGCCTCGACATCGACGCCTCCGAGAAGGCCGCCCGCTTCGTGCGCACCTGCGACGCCTTCAACGTCCCGGTGATCACCTTCGTCGACGTCCCCGGGTTCTTGCCCGGCACCGACCAAGAACACAACGGCATCATCCGCCGCGGCGCCAAGCTGATCTACGCCTACGCCGAGGCCACCGTCCCGCTGGTCACCATCATCACCCGCAAGGCCTACGGCGGCGCCTACGACGTGATGGGCTCCAAACACCTCGGCGCCGACATCAACCTGGCCTGGCCCACCGCCCAGATCGCGGTCATGGGCGCCCAAGGCGCCGCCAACATCATCCACCGCCGCACCCTGGCCGACCTGGAAGCCTCCGGCGCCAGCACCGACGAGGTCGAAGCCAAACGCACCCAGCTCATCGACGAGTACGAGACCACCCTGGCCAACCCCTACATCGCCGCCGAACGCGGCTACATCGACGCGGTCATCCCACCCCACGAGACCCGCGCCGAGGTCACCCGCGCCCTGCGGCTGCTCCGCACCAAGCGCGAGACCCTGCCCGCCAAGAAGCACGGGAACATCCCGCTGTGACCACGCCCGAGAACCCGACGAACGAGCCCAAGGCTGAGCCCAAGCCACTGCTCAAGGTCATCGACCACAACGCCACCCCCGAAGAGGTAGCCGCGATCGTGGCCGTCTTCGCGGCCCTGGGATCGACCGGCGAGGCACCCAAGAAGAAGCCACGCTCCCTGTGGGCTGCTCCGCAGCTGCGTACCCCGCTCCACCCCGGCCCCGGCGCCTGGCGCGCCAGCGCTCTTCCGAACTGAACGTCGTAGAAAGCAGAACACCGTGCCTGAACTGACAAAGGTCCTGATCGCCAACCGTGGTGAGATCGCTGTGCGAGTGATCCGTGCGTGCAAGGACGCCGGGATCGGCTCGGTCGCGATCTATGCGGACCCCGACCGTGACGCGCTGTTCGTGCGGCTGGCTGATGAGTCCTACTCCCTCGGTGGAGCCACCCCGGCGGAGTCGTACCTCTCCATCGAGAAGATCCTCGACGTCGCCCGCCGCTCGGGGGCGGACTCGGTCCACCCGGGCTATGGGTTCCTGGCCGAGAACGCCGACTTCGCCAAGGCGGTGATCGAGGCCGGTCTGACCTGGATCGGACCCTCGCCCGAAGCGATCGACGCACTCGGGGACAAGGCCAAGGCCAAGCAGATCGCGTTGAAGGCCGGTGCGCCGTTGGCGCCGGGCCTCAAGGACCCGGTCAAGGACGCCACCGAGATCGTCTCCTTCGCGAAGGAGTACGGCCTGCCGGTCGCGATCAAGGCCGTCTTCGGTGGCGGCGGCCGCGGCCTGAAGGTCGCCCGCACCCTGGAGGAGATCCCCGACCTCTACGAATCCGCGGTCCGTGAGGCCGTGGGTGCGTTCGGTCGGGGTGAGTGTCTGGTGGAGAAGTTCCTCGACAAGCCCCGCCACGTCGAGACCCAGTGCCTGGCCGATACCCACGGCAACGTGGTCGTGGTCTCCACGCGGGACTGCTCCCTGCAGCGTCGCCACCAGAAACTGGTCGAGGAAGCCCCCGCACCGTTCCTGTCCGAGGAGCAGAACAAACGCCTCTATGAGTCCTCCAAGGCCATCCTGCGTGAGGCCGGCTACGTCGGCGCCGGGACCTGTGAGTTCCTGGTCGCCGCCGATGGCACCATCTCCTTCCTCGAGGTCAACACCCGCCTCCAGGTCGAACACTGCGTCTCCGAGGAAGTCACCGGCATCGACCTGGTCCGGGAGATGTTCCGCATCGCCGCCGGCGAAGAGCTCGGCTATGACGACCCCGAGGTCCGCGGCCACTCCATCGAGTTCCGCATCAACGCCGAAGACGGCGGCAACAACTTCATGCCAGCGCCCGGCACCCTCACCGAATGGGCACCCCCGGCCGGACCCGGGGTACGCCTGGACGGGGGCTATGAGAAGGGCCAGACCATCCCCGGCGCCTTCGACTCCTTGATCGCCAAGCTGATCGTCTCCGGCCGCGACCGCACCCAAGCACTCGAACGCTCCCGCCGGGCGCTGGAGGAGTTCCAGGTCGACGGGATGCCGACCGTGATCCCGTTCCACCAGGCCGTGGTCACCGACCCCGCCTACACCGCCACCAACGGGTCCTTCGAGGTCTACACCACCTGGATCGAGACCGACTTCGACAACCAGATCACCCCCTACGCCGGTGCCCACGGTGAGCCCGCCGAGGACGGCGAGCGCCAGACCGTCGTGGTCGAGGTCGGCGGCAAACGCCTCTCGGTCACGCTGCCCGCCGGACTCGGCGGGCTCGCGGTCAGCGGCGGCACCGCGGCGAAGAAGCCCAAGCGGTCGGCGAAGAAGGCCGGCGCGGCCGCCTCCGGTGACTCGGTGACCTCGCCGATGCAGGGCACCATCGTCAAGATCGCGGTCGAAGAAGGCCAAGAGGTCACCGAAGGCGACGTCGTGGTCGTCATCGAGGCCATGAAGATGGAACAACCCCTCAAGGCCCACAAGTCCGGCGTCGTCACCGGCCTCAACGCCACCGTCGGCGAGACCGTCGCCAACGGCGCCGTCATCGCCGAGATCAAGTAGCTGAAGGGATCCGTGATGACACCAGCGCCGGCAACTCTCCCCAGGCCTCAGTCACGTGGCACCGTGGGCATGCAGTGGCTCGCGACGGCGCCTCAGACACAGCCGCGGCACTCTCGCCACCGACTGCCATGGGGAACGGTCCACATCCGAAGGAACGGCTCCCAACGAACGGCCTGCGGAGAACCGACAGCGCTCTGGTACACCTTCTGGGAGCTCCCCGTCGACATGACGTCTCCCGAGACGTGCCGCGCCTGCGCGCAACGTGCCGCAGGCGATCACAGGATCATGGGAGACGTGTGATGCGGATCATCATCATGGGCCCGCCCGGCGCGGGTAAGGGCACCCAGGCCAAGCACCTCGCCCAGCACTTCGGCATCCCGGCCATCTCCACCGGCGACATCTTCCGCGCCAACGTATCGCTGGCCACTCCACTCGGCCTGGAGGCCAAGCGCTACCTGGACGCCGGCGAGTACGTCCCGGACGAGGTCACCAACAACATGGTTCGCGACCGGATCGCTGAGCCCGACGCGACCAACGGCTTCCTTCTCGACGGCTATCCCCGCACGCTCGCACAGGTCGAGGAGCTCGACGGGATGATCAGCCCCACCGGCCACGACCTCGACGTCGTCATCAGCCTCGTCGTCGACGAGGACGAGGTGGTCGAGCGGCTGCTGCAGCGTGCCCAGGTCGAGGGCCGCGCCGATGACACCGAGGACATCATCCGCCGTCGTCAGGAGATCTACCTCGAGCAGACGGCGCCGCTCATCGATGCCTATCGCAGCCGGGGCCTCATCGTCGAGGTCGATGGCCTCGGCGAGGTCGATGAGGTCACCAAGCGGATCCTCAGCGCCTGCGGTTCATCCGCGGACGCCATCTGCTGACCGCGAAGGACCCGGTGGCGCCGCGGGCTCCTTCACGGAGCACGTTGCGGCGGATCTTGCCGCTCAGCCCAGCACGAATCTACCGACAGAACTCCTCGACACCCATGGCACTAAGGGTGCCCTGCACCACGTGCTCCCTGAACTCGGCGTCGCCGCGCAGAGGCTCGTCCGTCCAAGCCTTGACGTCGTGACCCAGCGTGGTGAGCCAGGCTCGTCCGCCGTCGTAGTAGTGGCACCAGCTGACCGGGTGGTGCTTGCCGTGGCCGGGGTGGCCCTGAGTCCCCTCGGGCCGAATGCTGGTCTCGGCGTCCACCTCGGCGAGGACCTTGACGAAGCTGGGGTACGGCGTGAGGTTGTACCACTCGTCCGTGAACGTCCACTCGCGCGGAAGATCGGCGGTCGACACGTCACGGCGGTTGATCGTCTCGACGGTTCCTTCGCGGTTGGGACCGTGGTCGTAGAAGTTGGCGCCACCCAGCAGGCCCTCGTAGTACTCGAAGCTGTACTCGGCACCGAAGGCGTTGTGAATACCCACGAATCCCCCACCGCGTCGTACGTACTGCTTCAGGGCGGTCTGGGCCGTGTCGTCAAGCGTGTCCCGGTTCGAGCTCAGGAAGACCACCGCGTTGTAGTTGTTGAGCCGGAACTGGGCAAGGTCCTCGGTGTAGTCGACCTGCACACCCTCGGCTTCTAGCCATGCCTTGAGGTTTGCCTGGGCCACGTTGTTGGCGTTCAACGGAGGGTTGAGCCCAGGGTCAAGGGCAGTACCGAGGTGTGCGTGCCGCGGCCCTGCTGTACGACTCCAGATCAAGACGCGCTTCTGCTCGCCCTCCTCCCACCCAGCCCCCCAGTCGTGGTAGCAGGACGGGTCCACGCCGCGGCAGACGCCGTAGTCGGCGATCTCGTCGGTGTAGATGTCGGTCGCGCTCGATGCATCGTCCCGCCCGGCGCTCGGGGCACCGAGAGCCAGCGCGCCGCCCATGAGCGCCGCAACGGCGACCGACCCTGCCTTCGTCTTCAGGTCCATTTCTGCCTCCGTACCACTAGGTGGGTCATAAAGTCCATTTGGTGACATGAATGTAACGGACGTCACACGACCGAGCAAGAGGGTGTCCAGCGCCAAATACAGCAGGAATCTCCCTAGGAGATGGCGAGCGGAGGTCTTGCCGAAGCGTGTGACGCTCGTTACCGTCGTGTCACGGGACGGTTCGATCGACCCACTAGATGGATCAACCTGCGGCGGGGCGAGAGATCCGCTGTGCGACACCAGGGCACCGGAAACGGCTGTCCGCGACCATCCGAGGAGAACAAGGTGCGCAGACCAACCAAAGTGCGCACGGCGACAGCGTTGGTGACCGTTCTGGTCAGCAGCCTCGCCGTGGCTCCCTTCGCCAATCCGCTCATGGCTGCTGCCGAGCAGGCCATAGGTCCAGACGAACTCGGGGCGACAGAGCCCACCGGCGCAGACATGCCGACTGTGGGCGGCAACCTGGGCAACCAGCACTACTCCGCCCTCGACCAGATCACCAAGCGAAACCTCGACAAGCTCAGCCCGACCTGGCGGACCCACGTCAGCGCAGTTGCCCCGGCGTCTGACGACGTCGGTCAGCAGACGACTCCGATCGTGATCGAAGGGGTCATCTATCTCGATACGCCCAACGGTGGTGTCGTCGCGGTCGACGGCAAGTCGGGTGAGGCCAAGTGGAAGTGGGTGCCTGAGGAATTCGCCCCGGCCGATACTCGCCGTGGCGTCGCGGCCGGTGACGGCAAGGTCTACACGCTGGCCGACGGCGACCGCGTGGTCGCCCTCGACCAGGAGACCGGCGAGGAGGAATGGGGTGTCCAGCCGACCGGCCCCAACGGCGAGAGTCTGGGCAACTTCGATCGGGTGGCGACCGTCTATCACGACGGCATCGTCTACGCCCATGCCGCGAACGGAGACCGGGCCGCGGTGGCTGCCCTCGACGCCACCGACGGCAGCCGTCTGTGGCACTTCTTCGGAGGCCCGAGCCGAGGCACCGTCTTCACCGACGTCAACGGGAACTCCGTGGACGCCGGCGCGACCTGGGGACCGGTCCTGCCTGATGGCACGGACTGTGCCCTGGAAGGCGGCTCGACCCCCTGGATCCACGGAGCCGTGGATCCAGAGCTGGGCATGTACTACATGACCTTCGGCAACGCACGCAGCTGCCGCACCTCGCAAGACGGGTCACAGCGGCCAGGCGACAACCTCTTCTCGTCCACCATGGTCGCGGTCGATGCCGTCACCGGCGACTACAAGTGGCACTACCAGTCGATCCGGCACGATGTGTGGGACATGGACAACGTCCACCCGCCCACGCTCGCCGACGTGAAGATCGATGGGGACGTACGCAAGGTCGTCTTCTACGGCAGCAAGTCCGGTCACCAGTTCGTGCTCGACCGCACCAACGGCAAGCCGGCACTCCCGGTCGTCGAGAAGCCCATGATCCAGGACTCTCGCCAGCACCACGCGAAGACCCAACCCTTCCCGAAGGAGCGGCTGCTGCCCGAGTGCGTCGCCTGGCAGAAGCTCGACCCGAAGAACGTCCCCGGCGATCCGTGGCGAGCGGTTCCCAACTACAACGGATACCAGCCCGACAAGGACGGCAACCTGGTCTTCGACCCTGACAGCTACGTCAAGGCCGACGAACCGTTCCTGACGTACCCGAGCGGTCAGGACCACCGCAAGGGCTGCATGTACGACCCCCAGTGGGACCTGCCCATTCTCTCCACCACCAGCCAGAACGGCGGGGCCGACTGGTCGAACAACGCCTACAGTCACAAGACGAACCTCGTCTACTACCCCTACGGCACCAACCCGGTAGCCCACTGGAACGGGGCCGCCGCCAACGGTCAGCGGGCCATGGGCCAGTACCAGACCGGCGGAATCCTCGCCTACGACGCCTCCACCGGGAAGGTGGCCTGGAGGAACCATCTAGGGACCGACATGTCGCACGGCCAAGGTCCGCTCGCCACCGCGTCGAACCTCCTCTTCGCCGGCCAGATCGACGGAAGGCTGCTCGCGATGGACGCCGCCGACGGCGACGTGCTGTGGGACTTCCAGACCGGGTCCGGGATCGCCGGCGCCCCGATCACCTACGAGATCGACGGCGAGCAGTACGTGGCGGTTTTCGCGGCCGGCTCGACGAACCCCTACGGCGGCTCGGTGACCCAGGGTGACTCTCTCTGGGCCTTCAAGGTCGGTGGGACGTACATCACGGATTCTGGGAGCCAAGAGGGTCCCAGCACCGCCCCGTTGAGCATCCGCCGGCCCGTCAGCGGAGCGCCAGTCGAGGGCAGCACGGTGGACAACACCGTCTATCTCGGCCGTTCGAGCCGTACGGCCGACACCGCCGCTGCTCGCGACAGCAAGGCCCAAACGGGTATGCAACCGACCCACCTGCGGGTACCTGTCGGCGCGACGGTGAAGTTCCTCAACCCGGGAGCTGCCACGTTCCCGAACTTCCCGAACGAGCTGCCGCACTGTGCCACACAGTTCTTCGAGGGCGAGTTCAACGTCAAGTTGAAGCCAGGTGAGGTCTACGAGCACACCTTCGACCGTGCTGGCGAGTACTTCTTCAACGACTGCACCGATCCCAGGCCGACCGGAAAGATCGAGGTCGTCCTGACTCCGGAGGACCGGCCGGGAGCTCTGCACTTCAAACCCTCCCAGCTCGATCTGAGTTCCAGGACGGGGACCTTCACGGGCGTCAGAGGTCTCGTCACAGCGGTGCTGGACGTGCCCGCCGGCTACCGGTTCGATGACTTCGCCGAGCTCGAGACCCCGCTGGGAGGCACCCCGATCGCCGCGGTACGGACGGAGTCGTCCAGAGGAAAGGTCGTCGTGCAGTTCCGTAAGGCCGATCTGGACAACGACGTGCCGGAAGGCTCAGGGGTTCCATTGAGACTCGTGGCCAACTTCGTCCACCACGGCGAGCAGAAGCAGGTGACGTCTGCGACCGAGGTGACGGTCATCAAGTGAGCCCGGGTGGCTGCACCTTCGCAGGGTGCAGCCACCTTCACCTCTCGATGAGGCGACTCTCAGCCCGAAGGCGGAACATATGTCGGGAGGATCGTCGGCGGCATGGGGCCCTTGAGGCGACTGCCGGACTCGGCTTCCTCCCAGGCATGAGCCAGGATGCCGACGCTGCGACTGAGTACGAACAGCCCGCGCGCCAACGCTGAGGGGAAACCGAGCTCGCCGTAGATGATGGCAGTGGCTCCGTCGATGTTCATCGGTACGCCACGTACACGACCGCGAGCGAGCAGGCGTTCGATCGCCAGGCCGGCCTGCAGATGGCGGCCTGACACCACCCCTTCGTCACGGGAGGCCGCGACCAGACCGAGGAGCGGGGCGCGCCGCGGGTCGACGGGGTGGAATCGATGCCCGAACCCCGGGATGTGGGAGTTGGCCTGGCGGAAGCGGGTCACACACTCTTCCGCTGCTGCGTCCCAGTCATCATCGGACGAGGCGCGGTCCACGATCTCCTCGAGCAGGGTCAGGCACTGCTCCCCCGCACCACCGTGGACGTCCCCGAGTACGTTGACGGCGCTGGCCATGGCGCTGTTGATACCGACTCCGCACGTGATCGCCATCCGCGAGATGGCGATCGACGGTGCTTGCGGACCGTGGTCGGTGCCGGCGACAAGGGCGGCATCGAGCAGGGCTGCTTGCCTGGGGTCTGGTCGCTCGCCGCGTACCATCAGCCACACCATCTCGGCGAAGGACGTCCGGCCGATCAGGTCCTGCACGGGGATCCCCCGATGCTCGATCACACCGGGCTCGATGCGAGTGACCGAGGTCGCCCACCAATCAGCGAGGTCAGCTGCCTCGCTCATCAGGCAGGCCTGCTCACGGTCGAGGTGTGCTCGTCGTCGTTGTGCTCGCCGAGCAGCGGCGGCCGGAATAGTGGCTTAAGGGAGCGACCGTCCACGCGGACTCCCGAGCCCATGACCCGTACGTGCTCGTCGTCGCGGTCGGGGACCTCGACGTCAGCGAAGAAGTCACGGTGCTGGAGCTGGTCGAGCTCGACGGCCTGGGCGACCGTCAGGATGCGAGCCGCCGGTACGCCGTTCGCGGAGAGCGTCTCCTCCCACCACTCCGCCGTGGCGCCAGCGAGGGCGGCGTTGATCTCGTCGTTGAGAGCCTGACGATGGATCTTCCGGTCCTCACGCAGGGCGAAGCGCTCGTCGTGGAGAAGGTCGTCACGGCCGATCAGCGTGCAGAGGGTGACGAACTGCTCCTGACGGTTCGCGGCGATGTTCAAGGGGCCGTCGGCCGCCTGGAACGTGCCCGACGGCGCCGATGTCGCGTTCTGGTCCCCCATCGGCATCGGCTCGACGCCACTGACCAGGTAGTTGCTGACGGCCCATCCCATGGCCGAGAGCGATGATTCGAGCATCGACACGTCCAGGTAGGCGCCGCGGCCAGTGCGCTCCCTGCTGAGCAGCGCAGCGTTGATGGTCATCGCCGCGACCAGACCACCCACGGTGTCGCAGATCGGGAACCCGACCCGTTGCGGCGCAGTCTCCTCGGTGCCGGTGATGCTCATCATCCCGGACAGACCCTGCACGATCTGGTCGTAGGCGGGGCGCTGGCTCATGGGCCCGGTCTGGCCGAACCCGGAGATGGCGCAGCAGATGAGTTCAGGCCGCAGCTCCCGAAGCCGTTCCCACGGATAGCCCAGACGTGCCATCACGCCTGGACGGAAGTTCTCCAGCAGCACGTCGGACTCCGACAGCATGCGCTCAAAGGCCGCTCGCCCGTCGGCAGACTTGAGGTCCACCTCGACCGAGCGCTTGCCCGAGTTCTGCGCCAGGAAGGACGCGCCGATCCGGCGCGCATTCAGGTCGGCGTCGGGCCCCAGCTGCCGGGCGAGGTCGCCGCGGTCCGGCACCTCCACCTTGGTCACGTCCGCACCCAGCAACATCAGCTGGTAGCTGCAGAACGGACCAGCCAGCACGTTGGAGAGGTCCAGGACGCGTACGCCTGCCAGCGGCTCCGGCGCCGCATGGCTCGAGGCGACATCAGAGACGCTCATGAGATCGAACTCCGCACGGCGCTGCCGAGCGCGCGGCCCGACATGGCGACGGCAGCGCTCTGCAGGGCCGAGGCGAAGTCGCGCACGCGGTCCTCGGCGAACCGGGGTGTGGCGCCACTCATGCTGAGGGCGGCGATGACCTGGCCGTTGTCCATGACCGGTACTGCCACCGCTGACACGCCGGACTCCCGTTCACCGTGCGAGACCGCGAAACCATCCACCTTCGTCTGGGCGACTGCCTCCCGGAGTCGGGCGAGGTCTGAACGACCCGCGGGGGCGCCTGCCACCACGCGCGCCAGCAGACTGTCTTCGACGTCGGTCAGGAGCACCCGGGCGGAAGCACCTGCCCACAACGGGAACTCGTCGCCGACGTTCACCACATGGCGCAGCGGTCTGGGACTCTCGGCCTGGGCGATGCACAGGCGTCGGACGTCCCGGCGGATGTAGAGGTTGACCGTCTCCTGATGTTCGCGGGCCATGTCGGTGATCATGCTGCGGAACTCGGGCGGCAGCTCCCAGGCGCTGCGGGCCAGGTGCGCCCAGCGCCACAGGCCAGGCCCTGCCATGAAGCCCGACTCGGTCGCCCACAGGAGGCCCGCGTTCACCAACGTCTGCGCCAGGCGGGTCGAGGTGGTCTTGGCCAGCCCCGTGTTGTCGACGATGTCCCGGATCGTGATCTGCGGCTTCTCCTCGCTCAGCAGATTCAGGATCTCCAGGGCGCGCTGAACGCTGCGTACACCTCCCATGGCCTCGGACGAGGTTCCACTCACTTCGGCGTCGTCGCCTGCTGAGCTGCCTTTCACCATGGAGCACTCCTGGGGTCGGGACGCGGGTGCGTCATCTCGGGCTGTGACAAGTTTCACATCCACCCTTGCCACGAAACATTGAATGCCCGTACCTTACTCAAAGTCCACCCAGTGGTCCAGATAGACCGCCAGACGGAACGAGTAGGTGAAGGCAGTGACGCACGAGTTGCCGCAGGTCGTTCGCAACCTTGTCGCGGGGTCCTGGCACGATAGCTCCACGCTCGACCGCCGAAGCCCCGTCACGGGGCACGTGGTGTCGCAGGCTGCGCAGGCCACCACGGCCCACGCGAAGGATGCGCTCGACTTCGCAGCCATGTCCGCCTCAGAGGTGGCCGGCCTGTCCCCTGCCGCCCGTGCCGACATCCTCGAGAGTGCCAGCCTCCTCGTGGAGGAGAGCCAGAGAGAGATCGCTCGCCTGCTCGCCCTCGAGCTCGGCAAGCCGGTGCGGGACGGCCGCGGCGAAGCACTTCGCGCGGCCGAGACCTTGGCCCTGTCCGCCGCTGAGGCGCGGACCATCGGCGGAGAGGTGCTGCCCTCGGCCGGCTGGGAACGTGGGGTGGGCACGACCGCCATGACGTTCCGTTCGCCTGTAGGCGTCGTCGTTGCCATCACCCCGTTCAACGCACCAGTCAACCTTCTGGCCCACAAGCTCGCGGCCTCGTTCGCGGCCGGCAACACGACCATCGTCAAGCCACCGCCCCAGGCGCCGGCGAGTTCCGTACGCTTCGTCGAACTTCTCATCGAGGCCGGTCTGCCAACGACCGCCGTCCAGGTCCTGCACGGTGGACCCGACCTCGGCGAGGTGCTCACCGGCAGCCCGGTAGTGGCCGCGATCAGCTTCACCGGGAGCGCTAGCGCAGGACATGCCGTCGCTCGCAATGCTGCGGGCAAGCGGCTCATCCTCGAGCTCGGCGGCAACGCGGCGACCATCGTGTGCGAGGACGCGGACCTCGCCGAGGCGGCTGCACTGTGTGCACGCACTGGCTTCAGCAACTCGGGACAGAGCTGTATCAGTGTTCAGCGCATCTTCGTGCCACGACCCATGATGGACGACTTCGCTGGCCGCCTGGCGGCCGCGGTGAGCGAGCTCCGCACCGGCGACCCGCTCGAGGAGACGACGGACATCGGGAGCATGGTGGACGAGAGCGCCGCCGAACGAGTGCTGCGATGGGCGAAGGATGCCGAGCGAGATGGCGCCGAGCTGGCGACCGGCGGGACGCGAAACGGCGCCACGCTCGAGCCTCTCGTCGTGGTCGACCCCGCGCGCGACGCCACGATCGTGCGCGAGGAGGTGTTCGGGGCCGCAGTCGTCGTGCTGCCCTACGACGACTTCGACGAGGTCATTCGAGAGTGCAATCGCAGCAGCTACGGACTGCAGGCCGGACTCTTCACCCATGACAGCCGGCGCATCTTCAAAGCCTGGCGCGAGCTGCAGGTCGGCGCTGTCGTCGTGGGTGGCACCTCCAACTTCCGTCTCGACAACGTGCCGTTCGGAGGGGTCAAGGACTCCGGGATCGGGCGCGAGTCACCGCGCTGGATGATCGACGACTACACGTACGTCAAGACGTTGCTCTGGAAGAACGAATCCGTATGGGGAGTGACCCGATGACCATGTCCAACCACCACGAGGAGGCCGGGCCGATGGCCGCGGAGCACGCCGACCCCGAGCAGACGACCACTGGGGCCGACGTGGTCGTGCGCCAACTCGAGGCCTGGGGGGTCACCCATGTCTTCGGGCTCTGTGGTCATACGAACATCGCGCTCCTCGACGCCTTGGGGCGCAGCGGAATCGAGTTCGTCGTCTTCAGGCACGAGCAGACCGCGGCGCACGCGGCTGACGGTTACGCACGGGCGACGGGTCGTCCTGGTGTGGTCGTCGTGCATGTCGGCCCAGGAATGATGAACGCAGTCACCGGAGCGGCGACCGCAGCGCTCGACTCCGTCCCGCTCATCGTCATCAGCGGCGACATCCCCTCCTACTACCGCGGCCGGCACCCGCACCAGGAGGTGAACCTGCACGAGGACGCGAATCAGTCGGCGATCTACCGCCCGTTCGTCAAGCGTGCCTGGGACGTCTCACGCGTGGAGGACCTTCCGCGATTCCTCGAACGCGCGTACTGGACCGCAGCGGCCGGACGCCCTGGCGTGACACTTCTGAACGTGCCGATGGACATGTTCTCGCGCCCGCTCGGGGCGGAGTATGCCGAGGCATACCCGCTACCGGTCGCCAGTGCGCGGCCGGACCTGCCTGAAGAGACCGCCGATGCGATCGCGGCCGAGCTCATCAACGCGGAGCGCCCGCTCATCTACTTCGGCGGCGGCGTACGCGAACCCGCGGCCAAGGAGCGGATGCTGCGCATCGCCGAGCACCTCGACATCCCCCTGGTCCATTCCTTGATGGCCAAGAGCGTCGTCTCCGACGATCACCCCCTCCTGTTGGGCATGCCGGGGTTCTGGGGGCTCGAGTTCACCAACGAGTACGCCCGCTCCGCGGACCTCGTCCTGGCACTGGGCACCCGGTTCGCCGAGACCGACGCCAGCTCCTGGGAGCGCGACTACACCTGGCAGTTCCCGCCCGCTCGTCTCGTTCAGATCGATCTCGACATCGCGGAGATCGGGCGCAACTACCCGGTCACCATCGGCGCGGTGGCAGATGTCGGCCTCGCCCTGGCCGCGATCGAGTCGGCCCTGGAACGAGCGGGCGCAGCACCCGTCGACCACGCTGAGCTCCGGGACAAGATCGCTGCGACGCGTGGGGAGCTCTTCGCAGACACCGAGGAGCGTGGCGTTGACCCTGCGTTCCCCCTCAAGCCCGAGCGGATCCTCAAGGACGTGCGCGACAACGTGCCTCAGGACGCCGTCTTGGTGACCGATGTCGGATGGAACAAGAACGGCGTCGCGCAGAGATATCCGATGAGCGACCGCGGCCGCTTCATCACTCCCGGCGGCGCATCCACGATGGGCTTCGGCCCAGCGGCCGCACTGGGCATCCAGCTCGCCTGGCCCCAGCGGGTCGTGGTGGCGCTGGTCGGTGACGGCGGGATGAGTGCACAGCTGGCCGCGCTCCCCACCGCCGTCGAACGGGATCTGCCGGTGATCTTCGTGGTCATGAACAACGCTGCTCACGGAACGATCGCCGACCTTCAGGCATCGAGCTATGGGGCCAGCTACGGCTGTGAGTTCGTGGATCGCGACGGTCGGCCGTACAGCCCGGACTTCGCCGCTCTGGGGCGCGCATGCGGCGCCGAGGGGTTCAAGGTTTCCGGCGTCGACGACCTGGGCGCTGCCATCGAGAAGGCCATCCAGGCTCGTCGCCCCACCGTCATCGATGTGCCCATGGTCAACGACCCCGTGCCTACGCCCGGGCACTGGAACATCAAAGACATCTACCGCGGCGTCTTCGAGTAGCCCCGCGATCAACCCGGCGGAAACCTTCCCACCAACGTTTGTCCAGAAGTAACGTACTAGTTCGGTCATTATGGCCGCACTGGCCCATAGGAGGAGCCATGTCAGTCAAGCGCACGAAGAGAGGGCTCGGTATTGCCGCAACCGCGGTAGCCAGTCTGCTGATCGTCTCCGCATGCGGAGGGAACGAGGCGGGTGGCGACGGCGAGGACGGCGCGACGACCAAGCTCTCGTTCGCCAACAGCTATCCCGACGAGCACCCGCACAACACGTGTGGCGCACAGGTAGTCGCCGATGCCCTGAAGGAGGACGACACGGGTGTGGAGATCGAGGTCTTCTCCAACAGCCAGCTCGGACCCGACGCCGAACGTTTCGCCTCGGTGGCTTCAGGAGACATCGACATGGATATCCAGGGGGCCTCAGCGATCTCCGCTTCGTTCCCCGAGGTCGGGGCGCTCGACGCGGCGTACGCGTTCGACGGTCCGGACGCCTTGTTCGAGTTCGTCGACAGCGAAGCGTTCGAGGGTCTCAAGAAGCGCATGCTCGAGGAGACCGGCGTTCGGGTCCTCGACGTGTGGTACTTCGGCATGCGGCACTTCACCGCGAACCAGCCGATCAAGACACCTGACGACTTCAAAGGCCTGCGCATGCGGTTCCCGGACAGCCCGCAGTACCTCATGAACGCCGAGGCGCTCGGCGCCGAGCCCACGGCCGTCGCCTTCGAGGAGGTGTTCCTCGCGCTGCAGCAGGGCACGATCGACGGCCAGGAGAACCCGGTCCCCACCATCAAGGACCTGAACCTCCCCGAGGTCCAGAGCCACGTCAGCCTGACCGGCCACCAGGTCGGATCAGTGCTGGCGATCATCTCCGAGGAGACCTGGCAGAGCCTCTCGGCCGAGCAGCAGGAGGCCGTGCAGGCCGCCATCAGTGACACCCGTGACGGCGACCGGAAGTGCGTTGAGGACGCCGAGGCGGAGATCGTCGAGGAGTGGAAGTCGAGCGGCGAGATGACGGTCGTCGAGGATGTCGACGTCGACACGTTCCGGTCCCAGGCCGAGAAGTTCTTCAAGTCTGAGTACAAGGACGATCAGCTCGCCCTCTACGAAGCGATCCTCGCTGGCGCCTCGAGCTGATTCGACAGCCGGGAGAGGAGGAGGCGGACGTGCAGGCGATCGTCACCGGTGGTCGGGGCGGTATCGGTCGTGCCGTCGTGGAACGCCTCGCGTCCAATGGCTACCGCGTGGTCGTGGCAGATGGCGCGCCGGTCCCGGACGGCGAGACGTCCACCGCAACTGTCACCCACGTTGTCACGGACCTCACCGACGAGGCAGCGATCAAGGACATGGTGCGCGAAGCCTCAAGCGACGGACTCCACGTCCTGGTCAACTGCGCAGGTATCTCGCCGAAGCGGCACGGCGCCGCACCCCAGCTGCCGGAGATCGATGTCGAGGAGTGGGACCGAGTGTTCTCGGTCAACGCTCGCTCCTGTTTCCTCACCATCCGCGAGGCGTGGCCGCACCTGGCCGACCATGACAACGCCTCCATCGTCAACGTCGTCTCTGCGGTCGCCAAAGCAGCAGCTTCAGGACCGCCGGGGACCTCGTTCGGGCTGAATCACCCCGCGGGCGCTCACTACTGTGCGTCCAAGGCCGCATTGGGCAACCTGACGTTGTCGGTGGCTAGGGCTCTTGCCGGTCGCGGCATCCGGTGCAACGGAGTCGCGCCCGGCTACATCAACTCGGGGATGGGCAACGCGACCGCCCGATCGGTGGAGCAAGCAGTCGTACGCCAGCTGCCGCTGGGGAGACCGGGGACCAGCGCGGAGGTGGCCAATGTCGTCGAGTTCCTCGTCTCCCCTGCCGCGTCGTACCTGACCGGCGAGATCGTCGATGTCGACGGCGGCTGGTACCCCGACTGACTCGTCTGCTCGGGCGACAAAGAGAACATCCAGAAAGGACACGAGAGGTGCAGGCGACAACAACACAGCAGGAGCGCTCCCGGGGCTGGCGGCGACCCCGCTGGCTCGTCGCCGGGCTGCGCGGACTCGAGATCGTCGAGTTGACCATCGGAGCCATCCTCATTCTCGGCATCGTCATCCTGGTCATGCTCCAGGTGCTGGCGAGAGTGACGCCCATCGACAACCAGGTCTGGACCGGCGAACTGGCACGCTTCTCATTGGTATGGCTCTCCTTCGGGCTGGCCGGGTACCTGCTGGGACGTGACGAGCACATCGCGCTGGACGTCGCCGACCACGTCCTGCCAGCCCTCGGCCAGCGTCTCGTCAAGGCGTTCTCCCTCCTGGTCGTCGCCGCCACGGCGGCCATGTTCGGCTACGAAGGACTGGACCTCTTCACCTCCGATTCACCGATCAAGTCACCGGCCACCGGGATCCCGTTGGCGTGGATCTACTTCATCCCCATGGTCGGGATGGCACTCACGGTTCTCCGTGCCCTCATCGAGATCATCTGGCCCTCCAGCCACCAGGGTCAGATCCGCGTGGCCGGCGAGGTGATCGCCGACGAGACGCTCGGCGCCGACGGCGACGCCCTGACCCACGCGGCACTTGGCGAGATTCCGCCCTCGAACGACGAGGAGACCTCACGATGAGCGTCGCAATCCTGGGCATTCTGATCGCCGCGTGCATCGCACTGCGAGTCCCGATCGCCTTCGCGATCCTCGGTCCGTGCTTGGTCTACATGTGGACCAACGACCAGTCGGTCGGTTTCGCCATGCGAACCGGCGCTGGCGGGGTGAACAGCTGGCCGCTGCTCGCGGTGCCGCTCTTCATCCTCGTGGGATTCCTCGCCACGCGCGCCGGCATCGCCGAACGGGTCTTCGCGCTCGTCCTCGCCCTGTTCGGCAAGTTCCGTGGAGCGCTGGGCTACGTCAATATCGGGGTCAGCCTCGGCTTCTCCTGGATGAACGGCTCGGCCCTGGCCGACGCCGCCGGGGTCGGGTCGATCGAGATCCCGCACATGGTCAAGAAGGGCTACCCGCAGCGCTTCGCCGTCGGCCTGACCGCAGCGTCATCCGTCATCGGCCCCATCATGCCGCCGAGCATCCCTGCCGTGGTCTTCGCCTCGGTGGCGCTCGTCTCGACCAGCGCGCTGTTCGCGGCCTCCGTGGTTCCCGCACTGCTCATCTGCGTGACCCTCGCCATCTACGTGTTCATCTGGGCTCGCCGCCACGACGACATCCCCAACGAGTCCTTCGCATGGGCCCAGGTACGACGCACCGCGCTCGGAGGCCTGGGTGCCCTCATCGCCCCCGTCATCATCCTCGGCGGGATCCTCGAGGGCTTCTTCACTCCCACCGAAGCTGCGGCGGTCGGCGCGGTGTACATGCTCTTGCTCGGCTTCCTCTACCGCTCCCTGAAGCTCGGGGACCTTCCGAAGGTCTTCGCGGACACGGCCACGACGACGGCGGCGATCATGGTGATTCTCGGCGCATCCAGCCTGCTGGGCTGGATCCTTGCCCGCGAGGGTGTGCCACGGGCCATGGCGGAGACATTCCTCGGCTTCACCGACAGCAAAGTCGTGTTCTTG
Source organism: Nocardioides sp. NPDC004968 (assembly GCF_040608935.1). NCBI lineage: Bacteria > Bacillati > Actinomycetota > Actinomycetes > Propionibacteriales > Nocardioidaceae > Nocardioides > Nocardioides sp. NPDC004968. Next base: position 25,693 of record NZ_JBEXJF010000045.1, on the reverse strand, counting down.
ATCCTGGTGAACATCCTGCTGCTCATTCTCGGTGCCATCATCGAGCCCACCTCGGCCCTTGTCATCAGCGTGCCCGTGCTTCTGCCCGTTGCGACGCAGGTGGGTGTGGACCCGGTCCACTTCGGGGTCATCGTGGTCCTCAACCTGATGATCGGGCTCATGACGCCGCCCATCGGTGGCGTGCTGTTCGTGCTCAGCTCGGTCACCAAAACACCCGTGGCAGAGGTGTTCCGAGGCGTCGCCCCATTCCTGATCCCCTTGCTGGTGACCCTGCTACTCATCACCTTCATACCTCAGATTGCCCTGTGGCTACCCGAGCTGCTGGGCCTGTGATGCCCGCTGACGGGCGGCGCATCCCTTCTGCGCCTGCAGCTCAGTCAGCTGCCGCGAGCAGGGCCGAGCCCAGACGAGCGCCCGTACCTCAGCATGACTCGGAAAGATCAGGTCGTCGGTAGACGCGCTCACTGCACCCTCGAGCGAGCGGGGGGCGGTATCGGCCCGGTCATGGCAGCAGCCGAAGGGCGTCGCACGGGTTGGGCGACCAGGCAGAGTAGTTCGTAGCACTCGCCGTACTCGACCCTCCACCGTCAGGAGACGTGAGATGGACACGACCACTGCGATCGCCCGCTTCGACGAAGTCCGGGCCGACACCGAACGCCTCGCAGCACCCCTCTCCCCCGAGGACCAGACGGTCCAGTCGATGCCCGACGTCTCGCCGACCAAGTGGCATCGCGCGCATGTGACCTGGTTCTTCGAGACATTCGTGCTGGCCGAGAACGAGCCCGACTTCACACCGTTCCAGGACAAGTACTGGTTCCTCTTCAACAGCTACTACGAGCAGGTCGGGCCGAGGTACGCGCGGCCGATGCGTGGTGTCATCAGCCGGCCCGGCGCGTACGAGGTCGGCGACTACCGGCGCAACGTAGACGACCGGGTCAGGGACCTGCTCGACCGTGTGGACGAGGGCACCTTCGCCAAGCTCGCTCCGACCATCGAGCTCGGCTTCCACCACGAGCAGCAGCACCAGGAGCTGCTGCTGATGGACATCAAGCACGTGCTGTCGCTCAACCCGCTGCAGCCGACGTACGCCGGGCGTCCGGTCGCGGGCGACGGGGTCGACCGACTCGGCTGGGTCGATCTCGACGGCGGCCTGGTCGAGATCGGCTCCGAGGGTGGTGGGTTCTGCTTCGACAACGAGCTGCCACGGCATCAGCAGTGGTTGGAGCCGTACCGGCTCGCCGATCGGTTGATCACCAATGGGGAATGGCTGGAGTTCATGGCCGACGGTGGCTACCGGCGCCCCGAGCTGTGGCTCTCCGACGGGTGGGCGCGGGTCAACGCCGAGGGCTGGGACGCGCCCTTCTACTGGCGCGAGCTCGACGGGGAGTGGTTCGAGCACACCCTGCACGGCACCTCACCGCTCGACCCAGGGCTGCCGGTCTGCCACCTGAGCCACTACGAGGCCGACGCGTACGCCACCTGGGCCGGCAAGCGCCTCCCGACCGAGGCCGAGTGGGAGCACGCCGCCCGGACGTACGAGGTGGCCGGCAACCTCGCCGACCGGGACAGCTTCCACCCGCGTGCGGCCGGCCCCTCGACCGGCGGTCTGCGACAGCTCTTCGGGGACTGCTGGGAGTGGACCTCCTCGGCCTACCTGCCCTACCCGGGGTTCCACCCCGCCGCCGGCGCGATCGGCGAGTACAACGGAAAGTTCATGTCGAGCCAGATGGTGCTCCGCGGCGGCTGCGCGCTCACCCCGCCGGGACACACCCGAGCGTCGTACCGCAACTTCTTCCCGCCTGGTGCGCGCTGGCCGGTCACCGGCCTCCGGCTCGCCGACGACGGGCGTCGTGCGTGACCTGGTCGGCTGCCGTCACCTGTGCCCATCGCGGCATCCTCGGACAGGGCCAGACGCACGTCGACTGGGCCTGTGATCACGACTACTGCCCCGCTCCGCGGCGGCTCGGTCCATGGACCGCCGCGGTCAGCGGCACCATCGACGACTCGTGGACGCTCATCCTCGACAGGGCGCAGCAGGAGCGTCTGCCGGTCGGCTCCGCCGTGGTCCAGATCGCCAACGAAATAGCGGTAGGCGGATTCTCGGTTCTCCTCAGCGACGGGGAGGACCTCGCCCTGCTGACCGGCGACGAGGGCAGCCACCTCGTCGAGCCGGCGTCCTGGGAGTACGTCGTCAGCAACCGTCCGCTCGCGGGCGCTCCGTCCACCCCGATCCCGCCGCGCACCATCGGCGTCCTCAGCCCGTGCGGGCCCACCTGGTGGCGGCTCGACCAACCACTTCACAACCCGAAGGAGAACCTCGCGTGACCCTCGACAGCAACGGCCAGACCAGCACCAGCACACCAGCCGGGGGCAGGCTCACCACCCTGTTGACCGCCGAGGACCTGCGCCAGAGCCTCGCGGAGGACGCGCGCACCGGCTTGAGCGCGGCGCCGAAGTGGCTCCCACCGAAGTACTTCTACGACGAGCGTGGCTCGGAGCTGTTCGAGGAGATCACCCGGCTACCGGAGTACTACCCGACCCGCACCGAACGGGCGCTCCTGACCGAACATGCGCGGGAGATCGCCGAGGCCTCCGACGCCGAGGTGCTTCTCGAGCTCGGGTCCGGCTCCTCGGAGAAGACCCGGCTCCTGCTCGACGCGCTGACCCAGACCGGTCGGCTGACGACGTACGTCCCCGTCGATGTCAGCGCCAGCGCGCTCACCCAGGCGATGGACGCGCTCGCCGAGGAGCGGCCGGGGCTCGCGCTGCACGGTGTCGTCGCCGACTTCGACCAGCATCTCGGGCAGCTGCCGACCCCGGGACGTCGGCTGATCGCACTGCTCGGCAGCACCCTGGGCAACTACGACCGCCCCGGCCGCGAACGGTTCCTGGGATCGGTCGCAGCCGCCATGCAGTCCGGGGAAGGTCTGCTGCTCGGGCTGGACCTGGTCAAGGACCCCGGGCAACTGGTCGCCGCCTACGACGATTCCGCCGGCGTGACCGCCGAGTTCAACCTCAACGCGCTGCGCGTTCTCAACCAGAGCCTTGGCGCCGACTTCGACCTCGACGGGTTCCGGCACCTGGCGCGCTGGAACACCGACGAGGAACGGATCGAGATGCGCCTCGTGGCACAGGACTCCACCCGTGTGGAGCTGCGCGAGCTCGACCTCGACATCAAGTTCGACGAAGGCGAAGAGCTCCTCACCGAGCTGTCCTGCAAGTTCCGCCGAAGCATCGCCGCACTCGAGCTCGCCGCGGCGGGCTTCCGCGACCTTCGCTGGTGGACCGATCCGGAGGAGGCGTACGCGCTCGTGCTGGCCAGGCGTTGAGTCGAGGGGTCCGGCGGAGAGCTCTGCCGGACCCTTCGACTCAGCTCAGGGGCGCTTCGTTGTCGAGCAGCGGCTGCAGCTGCGCCTGGATGGCGGCGGGCGTGGCCGAGGTGCGTAGAACGACCACCGTGGAGGACGGCTCTAGGCCTGAGGGCTGATAGCGCTCGAGGGCGACCCGCATCGCCTGGTCGAACTCGCTCTCGGGGTCGGAGGTCTGGTCCCTGAGCCAGCGCCGGAGGACGTAGTTGTGCGCGGTCACGAGGTCGGCGGCCAGGAGATCGGCGCGCAGATGCCCGTCGGGCAGGTGGGACATCCACTCCCGGAGCCAGCGCGCGAACAGCCGCTGGTACTGCTGGATCCCACCCGTCTCACGGGCACGAAGGGCCGGCACCGAGCCGACCAGGCGGTAGCGCGCTCGCGCCAGCTCCCCCTCGTCCAGGTAGTGACGCAGCACGACCCGGGTGGCCTCACTCAGCGCGAGCGCACGCGTGGCCGGCGTCGCGGCGGCCAGGCGCTCGTCGATGCGACCGAGCAGCAGGTCGTGCTCGGGGAAGATCACGTCGTCCTTGGACCCGAACGCGCGGAAGAAGGTCGTACGCCCCACGCCGGCGCGACGCGCGATGTCCTCGGCGGTCGTCGCGTCGAAGCCGCGCTCCTCGAACAGTTCGTACGCCGCGGCGACCAGGCGGTCCTTCGTCGTCGCTGATCGAGGCTTCTCGCTCATGACCTGAACCTACTTGTTGGTACGCCGTTCCGTCTATAAGGTACGGCGTACCAACAAAGGAGGCTGCACATGAACGAGTTCAACCGCGTCGGCGTCGTCGGCGCCGGACTGATGGGTGCCGGCATCGCCGAGGTCGCCGCGCGCGCCGGCAAGGACGTCGTCCTCATCGATGCCAACCCCGCGGCCGCCGAGGCCGGCCTCGACCGGCTGCGAGCCTCCCTCCAAAGGGCCGAGCAGCGCGGGAAGATCAGCGACGCCGCCGAGGTGCTGGAGCGCATCACCGTCAGCAGCGACCTGGAAGCACTCGCCGACCGCGACCTGGTCATCGAGGCGATCGTCGAGGACGAAGCCGCCAAGACGGCGCTGTTCACCCGGCTCGACGCCATCGTCACCGACCCCGAGGCCGTACTGGCCTCCAACACCTCGTCCATCCCGATCATGAAGCTCGCGGTCGCCACCGAGCGCCCCGCGCAGGTGATCGGGCTGCACTTCTTCAACCCGGTCCCGGTGCTCTCCCTGGTGGAGCTCGTGCCCAGCCTGCTGACCGCGCCGAGCACCACCGACCGCGTGCGTACGTTCGTCGAGAACGACCTCGGCAAGCACCCCATCGACTCCCAGGACCGGGCGGGCTTCGTGGTCAACGCGCTGCTGATCCCGTTCGTGCTCTCCGCGATCCGGATGCTGGAGTCCGGGTTCGCGACCGCCGAGGACATCGACCAGGGCCTCGTACGCGGCGCGGCCCACCCCCAAGGACCGCTGGCACTCGCGGACCTCATCGGCCTGGACACGACCAAGGCCGTGGCCGAGTCGCTCTACGAGGAGTTCAAGGAGCCGCTCTACGCCCCACCGCCGCTCCTCGCCCGGATGGTCGACGCCGGTCTGCTCGGCCGCAAGACCGGCCGCGGCTTCTACCACTACTGACCCATCGACACCTCTAGCCAGGAGGCATCATGACCGACGACTTTCCCTACCTCGAGCTCGCCGACCACCACCTCGACCTGCGTGAGGCCGTGCGCGCGATCGCGGCGAACAAGATCGCTCCGTACGCCGCAGAGGTCGACGCCGCCGCCAGGTTCCCGACCGAGGCCTACGACGCGCTCGTCGCCTCCGGCCTCCACGCGGCCCACGTGCCCGAGGAGTACGGCGGCGAGGGCGCCGATGCCCTGGCGACCTGCATCATCATCGAGGAGATCGCCCGCGTGTGCGCCTCCTCCTCCCTGATCCCCGCGGTCAACAAGCTCGGCAGCCTCCCGCTCATCCTCGCCGGGTCCGAGAGCCTCAACCAGCGCTACCTCCCACCGCTCGCCGCAGGCACGTCGGCGTTCTCCTACGCCCTCTCCGAGCGCGAGGCCGGCTCCGACACCGCCTCCATGAAGACCCGTGCCGTCCTCGACGGCGACCACTGGGTGCTGAGCGGCCAGAAGTCGTGGATCAGCAACGCCGGCATCTCCGACTACTACACCGTCCTCGCCGTCACCGACCCTGCCGGTCGACGCGGATCCAACGTGAGTGCCTTCGTCGTGGAGAAGAGCGACGAGGGGTTCACCATCGGCGCCCCCGAGAAGAAGCTGGGCATCAAGGGCTCTCCCACCTGCGAGCTGATGTTCGACGCCGTCTACCTGCCCGGCGATCGCATCATCGGCGAACCCGGAACCGGCCTCCAGCTCGCCCTCCGCACCCTGGACCACACCCGCATCACCATCGCCGCCCAGGCCGTCGGGATCGCCCAGGGCGCCCTCGACCACGCACTGGCGTACGTCCAGGAACGCCAGCAGTTCGGCAAGCACATCGCCGACTTCCAGGGGATCCAGTTCATGCTCGCCGACATGGCCATGAAGCTCGAGGCCGCCCGCCAGCTCGTCTACATCGCCGCCGCCAAGTCCCAACGGCACGCCAGCGACCTGGCCTTCTTCGGGGCAGCCGCCAAGTGCTTCGCCAGCGACACCGCCATGGAGATCACCGTCGACGCCGTCCAGCTCCTCGGCGGCGCCGGCTACACCCAGGACTTCCCCCTCGAACGCATGATGCGCGACGCCAAGATCACCCAGATCTACGAAGGCACCAACCAGATCCAGCGTCTCGTGATGGCACGCCAGCTGCTCGGGAACCGGTAGCCGCGCGCCGGCGGTGACCTCGGTTCAGCTCGCCCAGCAGTCGTCCCACGTCTCGTACGTCGGGTCGTCGGCGTACGTCGTCGACCAGCGGGCTTCCTCGACCGTCTCGACGGTGCCGTAATAGGTCGTCGGCTTGGTGGGAGGCGTGGGCGCCGGGTCCACCTGGACCGTGACGTTCATGCAGGCGCTGGTGACGGCTCCGAGCAGAACCACGGGGGCGAGAGCTCGTACGCCAGACCACGTCGATGCTGTTCTCATGCTCACTCCTCAAACGGTAGGTCCGTACGCCGCCCGGTGGGAGGCACTGTCAGGGCACCCCTGCCGCTCAGCCGAGCAGCGGGTCACCCTCGGGTGGCGCGTCGGTGCGCCCGGCCGAACGGTTCATGGCGTGGTCGGGGAGCCAGAGCACGAAGGTGCTCCCGGCTGTGCCGTGGCTGACCAGCACTAGCCGGCCCTCGTGGCTCTCGGCGATCTGGCGTGCGATGGAGAGGCCGAGGCCAGACCCGTCGGTGACCGCATCGTCGCCGGACGTACCGTTCCCTCGGTAGAACCGGTCGAAGACACGTTCCTGGTTCGCCTCGTCGATCCCCGGTCCCTCGTCGGCGACCGCGGCCCAGGCCCAGCCGTCGCGGCTGCCCATGCCGACCGTGAGGGTGGAGCCGGCCGGGGCGAGCCTGACCGCGTTGGACAGCAGGTTGGCCATGATGCGCTGCAGCGCGTCGGGGTCGCCGACGACGACCGGCCCACCGTGGCTGCGCTCGACCACGCTGAGGCCGCGTGCCTCTGCTGGCAGGCGATACTCCCGAACGGCAGCGGTGACGGCTCCGGCCAGGTCGACCTGACGGTCGGTGAAGGCCTCCGAGCGGCTGCGGGCGATGGCCAGCAGGTCCTCGAGGAGGCGGCGCATCCGGCGGGTGGCCTGGAGCACGACCAGGCTGGCCTCGCGCCGTTCAGGGATCGTGGAGCGGTCGTTGGCGAGGACGGCCTCGACGTTGGTGTGGATGAGGGAGACCGGGTTGCGCAGCTCGTGGGAGACGTCCTCGACGAACCGGCGCTGGTCGGAGAACGCCCGGTCGAGGCGGGCGAGCATGGAGTCGATGGTGTCGGCGAGCGTACGCAGCTCGTCGTGCGGTCCGGTCGCACCGATGCGCCGGGTGAGGTCGGAGGCGTTGATCTCCTGGGCGGTGCGGGTGATCGCGCCGACCGGCCGCAGCGCCCGCCCGGCCACCCACCAGCCGATCGCCAGGCTGAGGACGAACATCACGATCAGCGCGATGATCGAGTAGTTGCGCAGCGTCTGGAGCGAGGCGTAGTTGACCGCCTCCTGGACATCGGCGAAGTCCGCGGCCTGGAACTCCTGCCCCGGCTTGTAGACGATGTGGCCGTCCTCGGTCTCGAACTTCTTGACCGTCACCGGGTCCAGCGGCGCCGCGCTGATGCTGCTGGAGAGCGCCAGATATACCCCGGCGAGCAGCAGCGCGGTCACCCCGAACAGGAGCGAGGAGTACGTCAGGGTCAGCCGCACCCGCACCGTACGGAGCCACCGAGGCACCCGCACCAGCCGCCCCGAGCGCTCACTCATGCGGTCGCGCCCTGGTCGAGCTCGGGCAGGTCGCGGAGCCGGTAGCCGCGACCGACGACGGTCTCGAGAGCCGGAGCCTCCTCGCCGACGGTGAGCTTGCGACGCAGGGTGCCGACGGTGACCCGCACGGTCTGGGTGAACGGGTCGGCGTTCTCGTCCCACACGTGCTCCAGGAGCTCCTCGGCCGAGACGATGTAGGCGGGCCGCGTCATCAGGTAGCGCAGGACCGAGAACTCCTTGAGGGTCAGCCCGAGCTCGCGGTCGCCGCGCCGGGCCAGCTGCCGGGCGGTGTCGAGCCGGATCGGCCCGTGCGTCAGCACGGCGGAGCCATCGCTGCTCGGCCGGCGAAGCAGCGCGCGCAGCCGCGCGGTCAGCTCGGCCAGCTCGAACGGCTTGGTCAGGTAGTCGTCGGCCCCGACGTCGAGGCCGCGGACCCGGTCGTCGAGGCGGTTGCGGGCGGTGAGCATCAGGATCCGCGGGGCCTCCTCGCCGGGGATCTCCAGATCCCCCGTACGCAGCGCCGCGGCGACCTCGAAGCCGCTGCCGTCGGGCAGGTTGATGTCCAGGACGACGAGGTCGTAGGCGTTCACGCCGAGCTTCTCCAGGGCGTCGGCGACCGAACCGGCCCCGTCGACGGCGTACCCCTCCCGCTGCAGCGCGACCCGCAGGGCGCTGACCAGGCCCGCCTGGTCCTCGACGATCAAGACCCTCACGCTCAAGAACGGTAGCGCGTAGCCGGGCCGGCGCCCATGCACAGGACGTAATCGCTCGGTATCGGTTCCATCCAGCTCTTTCGGATCGCTTTCGGTGCCGTTTCCGCTGGTTTTCGCCCTTCTTCGATGTGATCGGTGCTCAGCAGACCCATCCAGGACACAGCCAGCCAGGGAGGTCCCCCATGTGGGAGCCAGAGCAGAAGCAGCCGATCACCGAGCCGATCCGGTCCGACATCGGGACCACTGCCGTCCTCGAGCGGGTGCTGTTCGAGGTCAAGCGCGTCGTCGTGGGCCAGGACCTGATGATCGAGCGGATGCTGGTCGGGCTCCTCGCCCGCGGCCACGTGCTGCTCGAGGGTGTGCCGGGCGTCGCCAAGACCCTGGCCGTACGCACCCTCGCCGACGTCGTCGGCGGCTCGTTCGCCCGGCTCCAGTTCACCCCGGACCTGATGCCCTCCGACATCGTCGGAACCCGGGTCTGGCGCCCGTCGGCGGAGCAGTTCGACACCGAGCTGGGACCGGTCTTCGCCAACCTCGTCCTCGCCGACGAGATCAACCGGGCGCCGGCCAAGGTGCAGTCGGCGCTGCTGGAGGCGATGGCGGAGCGCCAGGTCAGCATCGGCGGCACCAGCCACCGCCTGCCCGACCCGTTCCTCGTCCTCGCCACCCAGAACCCGATCGAGAACGACGGCGTCTACCGGCTGCCCGAGGCCCAGCGCGACCGCTTCCTGCTCAAGGTCGACGTCGGCCACGTCGACGAACTCGAGGAGATGACCATCATCCAGCGCATGGGCACGCATCCGCCGCGTGCCGACCAGATCCTCGACGCCACCACTCTGCGGCACCTGCAGTCACGAGCGGACCAGGTCTTCGTCCATCACACCGTCGCGCAGTATGCCGTCAAGCTCGTCATGGCGACGCGTACGCCGCACGCCTACGGGCTCCGCCACCTCGAGGGCCTGCTGGCCTACGGCGTCAGCGCCCGCGGCAGCCTCGGCCTCATCACCGCAGGTCGTGCCCTGGCACTGCTGCGCGGGCGCGACTACGTGCTGCCCGGCGATGTCGCCGACCTGGCCGGCGACATCCTGGCCCACCGACTGGTGCTCACCTTCGACGCCGAGGCCGACGGGGTCGACCCCCGCGCCGTCGTGGACGCCGTCCTCGCCGTCGTCCCGCAACCGCGGGCGACGCCGAGCGACGACGACTCCGAGACCGCCGAGACGACGCCCGATGCGGAGCTTGCCTCGTGAACGCGGCACGACGTTCGCCCGACGGGGCGTTCCGGAGGCTGGACCTGACCGTCCAGCGCCGGGTGAGCGGGCTGCTCCAGGGCGAGACGGGCGGGCTGCGGCTCGGGCCGGGCAGCGACGCCGAGGAGCTGGTGCCCTACTCCCCCGGCCATGACGTACGCCGCATCGACTGGAACGCCACCGCCCGCCTGGGCGACCCGCACGTCTGGCTCACCCAGGCCGAGCACGAGCTCGAGACCTGGGTCCTGGTCGACCGCACGCCCAGCATGGCCTTCGGGACCGCGCTCGCCGAGAAGGTGGAGGTCGCCGAGGCGACCGTCTCCGCGATCGGCATCGTGGCCGACGGCCCCGGCAACCGGGTCGGTCTCGGGATCCTCGATGCCGGCGGCGTACGTTGGCGCCCGCCCACCACGGGTCGCCGGGTCGCCCGCCGGCTGCTGACCACGGAGCCACCCTCGCCGCGTACGGCCGAGGCGGCGACCGCCGGCCCCACCTTCGCCGCAGCGCTGGTCGAGCTGGGCCGGCGCGCCCGGATCCCGGGGCTGCGGGTGATCGTGTCCGACCTGCTGCCCGCGGACGGGACCTGGGAGCGGCCCCTCGACTGGGAGCCGCCGCTGCGGCGGCTCACCGCGCGCCACGACGTGATCGTCGTCGAGATCGTCGACCCTCGCGAGCTCGACCTGCCCGCCGTCGGCCACGTCACGATCCTCGACCCGGAGACCGGCCGTCAGCACGAGGTCGACACCTCCGACCCGCGGCTGCGGGCGGCGTACGCCGAGGCGATGAGGTCGCTGCGCGAGCACAACGCCGAGGCCGTTCGGGCCGCCGGTGCGGACCACCTCCGGGTCTCCACCGACGACGACTGGGCACGGCTGCTCATCCGCCTGCTGCGCCGCCGGGCACGGCATCCCCGACCGGCCCGCTCACGCGCGGCCACGGCCACCCACTGATCGGAAGGAGCCCTCGATGAGACTCAGCCAGCCCCTGTTCCTGCTCGCACTGGTCCCGGTCGCCCTGCTCGCCATCGGCTACCTGGTGATGCAGCGCCGCCGGATCAAGTACGCCCTCCGGTTCGCGACCGCGCCCATGCTCGAGCGCCTCGTCCCCCACCGTCCACGCTGGCGCCGCCACCTGGCCGCCGGGCTGGTCGTCGGTGCCTTGGCACTGCTCGCGGTCGCCACCACCCAGCCCCAGGTCCGGGCGCAGGTGCCGTACGAACGCGCCACGATCCTGGTCGCCATCGACACCTCCGCCTCGATGTCGGCCGAGGACATGCCACCCAACCGTCTCGAGGCCGCCAAGGCCGCCGCCGTCGACTTCATCGAGCAGCTGCCACCGCGCTACAACGTCGGGCTCGTCAGCTTCTCGAGCAACGCCCGCGTCGTCTCCAGCCCGACCACCGATCACGCCCTGGTCGCCCGCAGCATCGAGGGTCTCGGCCCGCCCGACGGCGGCACCGCCATCGGCGAGACCGTCTTCTCCTCGATCAACGACCTGCGGCAGGTCCTGGACGAAGCCGCGGCGGCCGGTCCGTCCGCCTCGCCCTCGCCCGGGGGCTCCGAGGACGACACCGACGAGGAGGGGTCGCCGGCCCACCTCGTACTCCTCTCCGACGGCGGCAACTCCGCCGGTCGCAACCCGGTGGCCGCGGCCGAGGCCGCCCGTGAGGCCGGGCTGCCGGTCTCGACGATCGCCTACGGCACCGAAGGAGCCAGCGCCGCCCTGCCAGGAGGGCAGTCGGTCGAAGTCCGCGAAGACACGCTGCGCGAGCTCGCCGACGCCACCGGCGGCCAGTTCTACAGCGCCTCCAGCGCCGACGAGCTGCGCGAGGTCTACGAAGACATCGGCACCCTCGTCGGTTATCACCTCGAATACCGCGAGATCACCGTCTGGGTCGTCATCGGCGCCATGATCCTCGCCTTCGTCGCCGCCGCGCTCTCCCTGCGCTGGTTCGCCCGGCTCATCTAGCCACCCCGAGATCCAGGACAGGAAGGCACTCTCGTGAACGACACCGCATCGCCCGGGCCCGACCTCGGCCGGCCCGCCGGACCCCAGCAGTGGACCATCGCGGCCCCACCCGCCCGTGCCGCCCGCCCGCTCCAGCCCGCACCCCCACCCCCGATCCGACCAGTCGCACCCCCGCCGACACCACCGTCCGCGCCGAGCCCGACCCCCCTGTCGGCACCCCCTCCGGCGCGACGTGTGGTGCGTGACCGCTACGGCAGGGTGCGGCTGGTCGCCCGTCCACAGTCCCCGGATGCGGCCCCGCCGCAGGGCCGGCCGACCGGTGCGCACCCCGAGCCGCCCGCCGCCCTGGCCAAGCGCCCACGACGTACGCGAACCGTGACCCTCACGCTCGCGGCGGCCGTCGTCGCGGGCGCGGCGACCAGCGGCGCGATCACCCTCATCACGCCCGACCGCGAGCCCACCGCAGGCACTATCGCCGCGCCGGCCCCCGCACCTCAGGGAGGGGCACCGACCAACGCCACCGAGGCGGCCGCCCAGCGCATCCTGCCCAGCGTGGTGCAGGTCCGCGCCGGCCGCGGCACCGGCTCCGGGGTCGCCATCGACGGCGTCGGCCACGTGGTCACCAACGCCCACGTCGTCCAGGGCTCCGACTCGGTCAGCCTGGTGCTGGCCGACGGCAGCACCACCTCGGGCCGCGTCATCGGCAGCGACGAGCGCAACGACATCGCGGTGATCGCCACCAACCCCAATGCCGTACGCGCCGCCACCATCGGTCAGAGCGGCAACCTCCGGATCGGACAGCCTGTGATCGCCGTCGGCTCACCGCTCGGTCTCAACGGCACCGTCACCTCCGGCATCGTCAGCTCACCGAACCGCTCCTCCGGATCGAGGCCCGAGATGATCCAGACGGACGCCGCCATCAACCCCGGCAACTCCGGCGGGCCCCTGGTCGACCTTCAGGGCCGCGTCGTCGGGATCAACACCTCCATCGCCACCCTCGGCGGCCCCAGCGGCAACATCGGCATCGGCTTCGCCGTCCCCATCGACCGCGTACGCACCGTCGCCCAGGCCCTGATCAGCCAGGGCTGAGCGCGACGGCGGTACCGCTCACCCCGACCGGGCCGTCGGTCATCTCAACCACGCCCGGTCGCCGATCACCACGGCCAGCTCGTCGGTGCGCTCATCGGACCAACCCGGGGGCGGCAGGATCTCCGCCCAGGCATACACCGGCGCGGTGCCGAACTGGTGGCCCTGCCCCTGCGGCACCGAGTTGGCGGAGAACTGGTCGACACCCAGCTGCAGCATCGTCACCCCCGGGATCCAGCGTACGTTCGGGGAGACGTCGCGGCCGCGCTCCTCCTCCAGCCAGTCGGGGCGCTCCAGCGCCAGCGACGGCGACCACCAGGTGATCGGGTCGTTCGCGTGCTGGAGATACCCGATCCGGGTGCCGTTCCAGGCGCCAGGCAGGTCCCACTGCTCGGGCTGGTCGGCGAAGCGTACGATCTCGCCGTCGTCCAGGATCGGCAGCACCTGCGGGGTCCCCTGCTCGCGTTCCTCGGTGAACCGGCTCCAGAGCCGGTTGTCGGCGGTCGGGCCGACGAACAGGGCGCCGTCGGTGCGCGTTGCCAGGTCCTGGGCCCCGCTGAAGGCGGCCTCGCCGCCGAAGCTGCCCAGGCTCTCCCCGCTCACCACCAGCAGCGGACGCTCGGTCTCGGGGATCTCCAGCCAGCGTCCGTAGACGGCGTCGAAGAGCGCCAGACCGGCATCCTGCGCGCGCTGCCGGTCCAGGACGAAGGACATCCAGCTCGGGAGGTAGGAGTACTGCAGGCTGACCGTCGCCGTGTCGCCGCCCCACATGAACTCCAGCGCCTGGGCCTGGTTCTCGTTGACCCAGCCTCTGCCCGTGCCGGTCACCACGTTGATCACCGCGCGGTCGAAGCCGCCGAGCGCGTCGAGCTCGGTCACCGCGGCCGACGCCTCCTCGCGGATGTCGACGCCTTCGTGACCGGCCCCGACATAGGCGCGCACCGGCTGCTGGGCAGGCTCCTGGGTGAACTCGCCGATGTCGGCGGCGGTCGGTGCGCTCGCGATGAAGACCCGACCCTGGCGGCCCAGGTCCTCCCATGCCTGGGACGAGGCCGGGCTGGCCGTGAGCTCGGGCGTCGTGGGCGCAGGTATTTCGGTGCGGAACTCCTGGTTGATCGTGGCGAAGCTCGAGTCGAGTGCTCCCAGCAGGCGGTTGCCACCCACCCCGATGGCCAGCTCGTAGATCAGGACCGCAGCGATCAGGCCGCCGATCACGGTCGATGCGGCAGCGGGAAGGAAGCGGCCGACGAACCGGCCGATCGAGCGCCCCAACGCCCTGATCCCTCGCGACAGTCCGAGCAGCAGCGCGAGCAGGACCGCGGTGATCAGCACGGTGAGCACCAGGTGCCAGATGCCCACCCGGTCGACCCCGACCAGGTCGCGTACCTGGTTCTCCCACCGCAACGACAGGCCCAGCACGACCAGCGTGCCGACGCCGGCGACACCGGCGAGAACCCGCCATGCGATCACCCGTGCCCGGCCGGCCAACCGGCCACCGCAGCTGCGGACCAGCCATCCGGCCAACGCGCCCGCGCCGTAGCCGGCCAGCATGCACAGCGCGGTGAGCAGCGCCTGGAAGAGCGCTGTCCTCGGCATCAGTGACGGGGTCAGCGATGCCCAGAGAAGCACCACCATGCCTGCCGTCGCCGCGAACGGCGCTCGCACCTGCTTTCGCAGCTGCTCTCGCAGCACGTCGACCGCGTCACTTCTCGGGATGGACCATCGCATCGACCGCGACGGTCACGGCCAGGATGAGCGCAGGATCCTCGCCGGGCGCGACCTCGACACCGTAGGTGTCCCGGACACGGAACCACTTCTTGGACACCTCGGCGATCTTGCGTCCGTCAGCTTCGATGTCGTACTCGTGGTCGACGATGTTGCCCTGGACCGTCCAGTCCTCACCCTGCTCGCGGTCGACCTTCCAGCGATCACGCAGGGGCGAGATGAGCGCCTTGTGCACGAGGGCGAGCTTCTCGCCGTCGGCGTCCTCGATCGCCATCGAGTCCCGGATGTGCAGGACCCTGGTCTGGATACGGCAGATCTTGTTGCCGTGGGCATCCTCGAGATCGAACGTGTCGCGCAGCCGCAACGCCTTGCCGTCGACATGGAAGACGCGGTCGCCGTCCTCGTTCTCGATCCAGTAGTCGTCACCGATGGAGATCATCTTCTGGCGCATCTGGAAGCGATGGGCGCTCCCGCCGCGCCCGAAGGCCTCGCGTTCCTCTTGGCGCTTGTCGCGTCGGTCTCGAAAGCCCATCATTGTCTCCCTTCACAGGACCATCCCAGCGTCGTCGCAGGCGAAGGGGGACGGATCACTCGTTCCGGGTGAGGTGGACGGACCGGAACGGACATCAGATCAGGGGCATGAGTTCTGACTCTGCCACCACCGAGGCACCCGCTGTAGCGAAGATGAGTCTTCCCACCCTGACCGCGATGGTCGTGGGTGGGATGGTCGGCGCGGGCGTCTTCTCGCTGCCGGCCCGGTTCGGGGTCGCCACCGGCATCCTCGGCTCGCTGATCGCCTGGGCGATCGCGGGCGCCGGGATGCTCATGCTGGCGTTCGTCTTCCAGAGCCTCGCCATCCGCAAGCCCGAGCTCGACTCCGGGGTCTTCATCTACGCCAAGGCCGGCTTCGGTGACTACGCGGGCTTCAACTCCGCCATCGGCTTCTGGGCGAGTTCCATCGCCGGCAACACCTTCTACTGGGTCTTCATCGGCGCCACCATCGGCGCCTTCTTCGACGGCTTCGGTGACGGCGACACCGTGCTCGCGGTCGCGCTCTCCACCGTGGGGGTGTGGCTCTTCCACTATCTGATCGCGCGCGGCGTCCGGGACGCCGCGGTGATCAACCGGATCGTCACGATCTTCAAGGTCCTGCCGATCCTGGTGTTCATCGTGGTCCTCTTCATCTCCTTCGACGCCGGTGTCTTCGCCGACAACTGGGTCGCCACCGGCTACGGCGATCTCGGCAACCTCGACGAGCAGATCCGCAACACGATGCTGATCACCACCTTCGTCTTCATCGGCATCGAAGGGGCCAGCGTCTACTCCCGGTACGCCAAGAAGCGCGAGGACGTCGGGAAGGCGACCGTGCTGGGCTTCCTCAGCGTGCTGTCGATCTTCGCGCTGGTCACCCTCTCGAGCTACTCAGTCGTCCCGCAGCCCGAGCTGGCCGCCACCCGGCAGCCGTCGATGGTCGGGGTCTTCGAGTCGGTGGTCGGCGACTGGGGCGAGGTGTTCATCAGCATCGCGGTGATCGTCTCGGTCCTGGGTGCCTACCTCGCCTGGACGCTGATGGCCGCGGAGGTCATGTACGTCCCGGCCCGAGCCGACGACATGCCCGCCTTCCTGGGTCAGGAGAACCGCAACGGCACCCCGATCACCGCGCTCGTGGTGACGTCGCTGGGCGTCCAGGCGCTCCTCGCCCTCACCCTGTTCGTCAACGACGCGCTCAACTTCATGCTCGATCTCGCCACCAGTCTGGCGATCCTGCCCTACCTGTTGGCCGCGGCGTACGCCCTCAAGCTCGGCCTGACCGGCGAGGCGTACGAAGGGGTGCCGGCCGGCGTACGTCGCAAGGAGACGATCGTGGCCGGCATCGCGACGGCGTACACGTTCTTCCTCTTCGACGCTGCCGGGCTGAAGTTCGTGCTGCTGATGACGCTGATCCTCGCGCCGGCGTCGCTGCTGTACATCAAGGCCCGCAGCGAACATGGCCGGCGGATCTTCAGTCCCACCGAGATCGCGCTGTTCGGCGCGATCCTCATCGGAGCGGCGATCGCCGTCGTCGGCCTGTGGTCCGGCCGGATCTCCCTCTGACCTCGTCCTCAACAGAAAGGCATCCCATGTCCGAGCAGGAGTCCGCGTACGGAGTCCATTCCGAGGTCGGCCGGCTCAGGAAGGTGCTCGTCTGCGCACCCGGCCTGGCCCACCGCCGGCTGACCCCCAGCAACAACGACGAGCTGCTCTTCGACGACGTGATGTGGGTCGAGAACGCCCAGCGCGACCACGCCGACTTCGTGAACAAGCTGAGCCAGCGTGGTGTCGAGGTCGTCGAGCTGCACGACCTGCTTGCGCAGACGCTCGCGGTCGCCGGCGCCAAGGACTGGATCCTCGATCGCAAGATCGTGCCGAACCAGGTCGGCCTCGGGCTGGTCGACGACACCCGCACCTACCTCGAGTCCGTCTCGGACCGACAGCTGGCGGAGTTCCTCATCGGTGGCCTCGCGACCAACGACCTGCCTGACGACTTCCGCTCCGCCTACCTCGGCCTCGCGCGGGAGTCGACCGGGGCCCGCGAGTATCTGATGCCACCGCTGCCGAACACGCTCTACACCCGGGACACGACCTGCTGGCTGTACGGCGGGCTGACCATGAACCCGCTCTACTGGCCGGCGCGCAAGGACGAGACGCTCCTCTACAAGGCGATCTACCAGCACCATCCCGACTACGTCGGCTCGACCGTGTGGTGGGGCGACCCCGAGCTGGAGTGGCAGCAGGCCAGCTTCGAGGGCGGCGACGTGATGCCGGTCGGCAACGGGGTCGTGCTCGTCGGCATGAGCGAGCGCACCTCCCGCCAGGCGATCACCCAGGTCGCCAAGGCCCTCTTCGAGCAGGGTGCTGCGGAGAAGGTGATCATCGCCGGGATGCCGAAACTGCGGGCGGCCATGCACCTGGACACGGTCTTCACGTTCGTCGATCGCGACATCGTTACGCTGTATCCGACGATCATGGACGCCGTGCACACCTTCACCCTGGTGCCCTCCGACAAGGCACCCGGGGTCGAGGTGATCGACCACGGCGACGCGGCCTTCGTCGACGTCGTGGCACAGGCGCTCGGGCTGCCCGAGATCCGGGTGATCGACACCGGCGGGGACGTCTACCAGTCCGAGCGACAGCAGTGGGACAGCGGCAACAACGCGGTCGCGCTCGAGCCCGGCGTGGTGTTCACCTACGACCGCAACACCCTCACCAACACGCTGCTGCGCAAGGCGGGGGTCGAGGTCATCACCATCGTGGGCGCCGAGCTCGGCCGCGGCCGGGGTGGCGGGCACTGCATGACCTGCCCGATCAGCCGTGATCCCGTGGAGTTCTGAGACCTACGCGGCCGCGAAGTGAGCACACCGGAGGGCCCCGACGTCAGCGACGCCCGCCCCGGACGTCGCGCCTGGATCACCCGCATCGTCCTGCTGGTCGTGGCGGCGCTCAGCACCGTCACGGTCGTACGCCTGGTCGGGCGGGTCGACTGGGAGGCGGCCCGGGACGCGCTGACGCACCTCAGCTGGTGGCATGCCATCGTGCTGCTCGTCGTCGTCCTGGCTCGTCAGATCCTGCTGGCGATGCCACTGAGGTTCTTCATCCGCGGGGTGACGTTCTACCGGGCCACCATCAACGACCTCGGCGCGACGCTGATGTCGCTCATCGCTCCGCCACCCAGCGATATCGCGCTACGGGTCGCGATGTTCAAGTCGTGGGGGGTCAGCCCCGCCAAAGGCCTCGCCGGCACGGTGATGAACTCGCTGACGTTCTACATCGCGAGGTTCTCGGGCCCGCTCTTGGGATTCATCCTGCTGCTGGCCGTCGGTGAGGCCCCTTCGTTCCGATGGCTCGAGCTGCTCAGCATCGCGGTCGCGGCCGTCATCCTCGTGACCGTTCTCATGGTCGTACGCAGCGACCGGCTCGCACGCACCGTCGGAACCCGCTCCGGACGGATCGTCCGCCGGTTCCGGAAGTCGGTCGACCCCGATCGCTGGGCCGACGCGTGTCAGAGCTTCCGTGCCGACATTTCCGAGCGGTTCCACAGCGGGTTCCCCCTGGCGGTCCTCTCTCAGGCCGGCATGATGGTTGTCGACCTCGCGGCGCTGACGCTGTGCCTGCGCTTCGTCGGGGTCACGGCGGACGAGGTGGGCCTCGTATGGATCACGATCGCCTACCTGTTCGCCTTCCCGTTCACCGTGTTCCCCCTCTGGGGGATCGGCATCGTCGACGCCCTCATCCTCGCCGCCCTGGTCGAAGCCGGTGGCCTCGAGGTCGAGGCGGCGGCCGTCGCCGGCCTGATCGTGTGGCGGGTGTTCACCGTGGGGCTGCCGGTGCTGCTCGGCGCCGTCGCGGTCGCGGTGTGGCGGCGTGAGGTAGCGGGGCAAAGCCAGGCCTGACACGCCGACCCGGTGAATCGGAGCGACGCGCACCCGCCCTCAGCCTGGAGGCAGTGCCGGGACACCCCTCGTCGGTGCCGGTGGCGTGCTGTCGGTCTCGTCGACCGGGCCGGACGGGGTGCGGCCTCCGGCCCGTTCTGCTCCCACCCCGGCGGCGACCACGAGCCCGATCCCGAGGACGGCGATGAGGTTGGGCGCCTGGTCGAGGGCGAAGAACCCGATCACGAGCGCCATCGCCGGCTCGAGCGCCATGAGGGTCCCGAAGGCACCGGCGGTGAGACGTCGCAGCGCCAGCATCTCCAGGGCGAAGGGCACCACCGGTACCAGTAGCGCCAGACCGAGGCCGGCCAGCAGGAGCTCGGGCGTGAGCTTTCCGACGATGCCCGGTCCGACCACGAAGGTGGCGACCAGGGCCGCGACCGGCATGGAGATCGCGAGTCCACCGATGCCGCTGACCGCGTCGCCGACTCGCTGGGTGAGCAGGATGTAGCACGCCCAGCACACGGCCGCACTCAGGGCGAACGCCACGCCGACCGCATCGACGGCGCCGTCCCAGGGTTGGGTCAGGCACACCACACCGCCGGCGGCCACGAGCGCCCACGCCCGCGCGATGCCGCGGCTGCGGAGGACAGCCACCCCGAGCGGCCCCAGAAACTCCAGCGCGGCGGCCGTGCCGAGCGGGAGCCGGGTCAACGCCGCCATGAACAACAGGGTCAAGCCGGAGGTGACCACGCCGAGAGCGACACCGGCCAGCAGCGTCTCGCGCCTGAACGACGAGAGCCGCGGCCGGACGAGGACGAGAAGCACCAGACCTGCCCAGAACAGGCGCAGCCAGGCGACACCCGCCGGACCGAGCTGATCGATCAGTCCCACCGACGCGGCGAGCCCGAGCTGAACGCAGAGCATGGCCGCCATCGCCATCGAGGCGCCGGTGCGGGCGGAGGAGGCGGGACGGAGAGCCGGTCTGAACATGAGGCCCAGTTGACCTCATCCCATCCGTTCGCGTCCACGTGACATTGCTGGACATTATGTTCGACGATCCGAAACAATAGACAGGTGGACGTACGCAGGCTCCGGATGTTGCTCGAGCTCTCTCGCCTCGGCTCGATGCATGAGGTCGCCGCCGAGATCGGCACCACCACCTCAACGGTGTCCCAAGCCATCGCAGCCCTCGCCCGAGACGTCGGCACCGCGCTCATCGAGCCTGATGGCCGACGTGTACGCCTCACCCCCGCAGGGCATCGCCTGGCCGAACATGCCGTCACCATCCTGGCGGCGGTCGATGCGGCGCGTCTGGACCTGGATCCTGACGCGGAGCCGATCGGCGTGGTCCGGGTGGCCGGGTTCGCCACCGCGATCCGACGCTCCCTCCTGCCGGTGATCGACGGCCTCCGGAACACTCATCCCGGCATCGAGGTCCGGGTGCGTGAGCACGAGCCGCCGGAGGCACTGGCTCTGCTCGCGCGCGACGACGTCGACCTCGCTCTCGTCTACGACTACAACCTCGCCCCGGCGTCGTGGCGCAGCGACCACGACACCATCGCGCTGTGGGAAGTCGAATGGGGCCTCGGAATGCCGACGCACGAGCCGCGCGCCCCACTCGCCGCCTTCGCCGACCGAGACTGGATCGTGAACTCGCGTCACACCGCCGACGAGGAGGTGCTGCGTACCCTGGCCTCGATGGCGGGATTCACGCCGCGAGTCGTCCACCGCGTCGACGCTCTGGAACTCGTCGACGACCTCATCCTCGCAGGTCACGGGCTCGCGTTGTTGCCGCGAGGGCGCACCTCCCGTCGTGGCGTCACCGTTCGGCCGTTGACCGACCCCACGGTCCGGCTGCGGGGCTATGCCGCGACGCGACGCGGCCGAGACCGATGGCCACCCCTAGGGGCGCTCCTGAACCGCCTGCCCCAGGTCTGACCAGGAAATCCGAGCACGAACCGGCAGCGCGACACCGCCCGGCCGCGACCCGCTGCTGCCAAGATCATCTCGTGCCCACGCCTCGCGACGCCCTGCTTGCCTCTCCCCCAGGGGGAGACCTGAGGATGGCGACATGAGCGAGCCGCTGATGTCCATCGGGACGTTCTCGCGCGCCGCCAGCCTGTCCGTCAAGACGCTTCGCGCCTATCACGCCCAAGGCCTGCTCACCCCGGCCGCGGTGGACCCGGAGAACGGCTTCCGTCGGTACGCCTCCGGGCAGCTCGCGGATGCGGCCGTGATCCGTCGGCTCCGCGAGCTGGAGGTTCCGCTCGCCGACGTCGCCACGATCCTGGCCGCACGTGACCCGGAGGTCACCGCGGCGACCCTCGCCCGCCATGCCGAGCAGATGCGCGAGCGCGCGCGACGGGTCGAGCAGATCGTCCACGACCTGCACGCGGCGCCGCCGGAGTCCTGGACCCCGCCGCGTCTCGCTGAGCTCCCCGCGATGCGCGCGGTCGCGGTGACCGGCATCGTCAGAGACGGCGCGTACGACGACTTCCTGGTGGCGGCGTACGAGCGCCTGGAGCAGGCCTGCCGGGACCCGGGTGTCGAGTTCACCGGCCCGTCGTCTGCCTTGTACGACGCGGAGTTCCTCGACGATGCCGAGCAGGAGGTCACGGCGTACTTCCCGGTGGACGCGGACGTCGCCCCCGCGGGCACGACCCTGCTGCACCTGCCCCCGGTCACCGCCGCGGTCGTCACCCACTCCGGGGACCACGAGACCCTTCCCGACACCTACGGGCTCCTCGGTGCCTGGGTCGCCCACCACGGGACCCCGACCGGGCAGCCGCTCCGGGAGGCGTACGTCGTCAACGTCTCCGACGGCACACCGCCGTCGGCCTATCAGACCGACATCGCTTGGCCACTCACCCCTCGAAAGGACACTCCATGACCCTGACCCTTGCCGCGATCAGCTTCGACTGCGCCGACGCGCTGCGTACCGCCACGTTCTGGGCCGCCGCGCTGGACCGGAAGCTCGACGAGGGCAGCAGCGACGAGTTCAGCTCCATCGGTCTGAAGGAGCCCACGCCCGGCGCAGCGGCGTGGCTGTTCGCGCGTGTCCCCGAGCCGCGCCGGGCGAAGAACCGCGCACACCCCGACCTCGTCGCACAGGACCGCCCGGCGGAGGTCGCTCGCCTGGTCGACCTCGGCGCCACGGTCCTCGACGAGCACGACGAGTTCGGAATCCAGTGGACGGTCCTGCGCGACGTCGAGGGCAACGAGTTCTGCGTCGCGACTGCACACTGAATACCGCCCCGCGTATCAGAGCCTGCCGCTACCGCTCCTCGATAGTGAGGCTTCGGTTGTCGTTCTGGAAGGTCCGGAACCCGGAGCCCACAGGGGGAATGAACATGAACAACGAAGATCTGTTCATGGCACAGTCAGAGGCGGTGCCCGAGGAGCTCACGGCCGTGGCCGAGTCGAAGGCATCGGCCGAGGAGGGCCTGCTCGGCAGGGAGAACGTGGTCGGCGTCGGGGTCGGTCTCAAGATCAAGGGCGGCGAGCAGACCGAGACGCCGAGCGTGATGGTGCTGGTCAGCCAGAAGATGCCGACCGAGCTGGTCAGCCGCGCGAACACCATCCCGAAGACGGTCGACGGCAAGCCGACCGACGTCCTCGAGGTCGGGCACCTGTTCGCCGGCGGCAGCCAGCAGCAGCTCATGGAGACCCAGGAGGTCGATGCCCAGACCCTGGCGACCCGGATCCGTCCGGCTCGACCGGGTTTCAGCGTCGGGCACTTCAAGATCACCGCAGGGACGATCGGCGCGGGAGCGTACGACCTGAGTCCCGTCCCGGGGATCCCGCCGCGCTACTACATCCTGAGCAACAACCACGTGCTCGCCAACTCCAACAACGCCAGCATCGGCGACCCGATCCTGCAGCCCGGCCCGTTCGACGGTGGAACGGCGCCGGCGGACGTGATCGGCCGGCTGGCCCGGTTCGTGCCGATCAGGTTCGACGGCACCTGCAACTCCGTGGACGCCGCGGTAGCGGAGGTTCCGTTCCACGTGATCGACCGCGACGTCTACTGGAACGGCTACCCGGCAACGGCCGCCAAGGCCGCAACCGTGGGGATGCTCCTCAAGAAGACCGGCCGCACCACGAACTTCACCACCGGCCGGGTCACCGCCATCGCGGCGACGGTGAACGTCAACTACGGCGGCGGGAACGTCGCGAAGTTCTGCAACCAGATCATCACGACCAACATGTCAGCCGGCGGCGACTCCGGCTCGATGGTGCTCGACCTGCAGAACAACCCGGTCGGGCTGCTCTTCGCGGGATCGAGCGTGGCGACGATCCTCAACCCGATCGCGCTGGTCCAGCTCGCCCTTCAGGTGCGTGTCTGGCCGTGATCGGCTGAAGGGCCCGGAGATGCCGTCAGCCCTCGGATCTGAAGGCGTCTCCGGTCTCCACGCGCACCGGCAGGCCCTCGCACTCCTGCGGCAAGGACCGCACCGCGGCCGAGGCCGGGTCGAGGGCGTAGACCACCACCGCCGGTCCCCCATCCTCGGCGGCACCGATCGCGACACCCGCGATGCCCTCCCCGATCCACTTCTCGGCGACCGTCAGCGCCCGCCGTGACCGCTCATCGAGGGATGGGATCTCGGCGTACAGGTCGTCGTCCGCGCTCATGCACCCAGGCTACGCCGGGCGCCCACAGACCACGGTCGCGTTCGCGATCCGACTCACGGGCCAGCCACTTCGCCGTCCTGGCCGAGCACGCTGCTGTCTCGCCGTAGCTCCTCGCGCGAGCGGAGCCCGAGCTTGCGCAGCGCGTGCGACATGTGCGTCTCGACGGTGCGGGGCGAGAGGAACAGCTCGGCGGCGATCTCACGGTTCGTCCGCCCCTCGGCGGCGAGCAGCGCGATCTCCCGCTCCCGGTCGGAGAGATCCGTGCCGAGCGCTCGGCGACCGCCTCGCCAGGGGTACGGAACGGCCACCCCGTGGCGACGCATGAGCTGGGTGACCCGGGCGATGTCACGCCGGGCGTCCAGTCCGCCGTAGGTGCGCAGCGCAGCCTCGAGGAGTGCCGGGCCGGAGCCTGCGCCGTGCGCACATCGCCAGTCGCCGAGCCGCTCCTCGACCTGTGCTGCGACGTAGACGAGTCCCGCGGCCGCCGCCGCGTGGCGCGCGGAGGCCAGCAGCCGTTCGACGGCCGCCGCGTCCCCGTCGGCCTGAGCGACGATCGCCTCGCAGATCCGCACCGCCGCGAGCGCGGCCGGCGCGTCGACATCATCGAGACGGCCGGCCAGGTCAGCCACCTCGGCACGGACCTCGGCCACCGTCCCCATCGCGACGGCCGCGTCGACGAGGCAGAGCATCGGGGCGGCCGCCCAGACGTAGAGGCCCTTGCGACCGGCCTGGTCGACCGCGGCCCGCGCCTGGGCAAGGCTGCCGTGGGCGTCGCCGGTGGAGAGCAGGAGCCGGGACAACGCGGCCTGGGCGGGAATGAGTGGCCATACCGAACCGACCCGCTCGCAGTCGGCGATCACGCCGGCCAGCTGCTCGCGCGCTTCGGTCCCGGTCGCGGTCGCGGTCAGCACGAGTCCGTGAAGCAGGCGCGCGTCCAGCGAGGCCGCTCCGAAGCCGAGTCCCGGCACGGCGAGATCTCGCACGCGTTCGGCCAGACCGTCCCAGCGACCGTTCTCGTAGTCGGCCATCGCGCCGACGAGGACATAGACCTCCGCGACCCGCTCGAACCCGGCCGACTCCGCGACGGCGCGGCCCTCGGCGAGGAGCTCGTCGGCGCGTCGCAGGTGACCACCGTGAAGAGCCCCTTGGGCCCAGTTCACCGCGGCGCGTGCGTGTTCACGTGGGTGGGCGAGCAGCACGCCGTCGCGGCGTACGGCGTCGATCAGGTCCCAGGCCTCCGGTCGTCCCTGCTCCAGGAGCAACGAACCGCGGGTGATCCGCACAGACAGGCTGACGTCGTCCGCTCCCGCCCGCTCGGCCGCAGCCTCCGCCTGCTCGCAGCGCTCGAGGTGGGTGGCGATCGAGACGTCGACCACGGTCTCGGGCACCGCGAGGACGGCGAGGGCTCGCGCCTGGAGATCGGGGCGTCCGTCGAGGTCGGGGACCGCACGCTCGATCGTGCGGAAGCCGTCGCGCGCGTGTCCCTGCTGCCGCTGGAGCCTGCCCAGCGCCAGCCCGAGCTCGCCTCGGGCGAGCGCCGGAAGATCACCCTCGTCGAGCAGCCTGGCCAGGATCGGCATCGCCTCCGCGTGGGCGAGGCCGTCGACCGCGGCTCGGCCGAGCTTCGTCGCCAGGCGTACCCGGGCGTCGGGCGCCAGGCTCGCCATGTCTGCCGTCGCCTGACGGAGAAGGTCTGCGGCGACGGCATCGTTGCCCCGCCCGATCGCCTCGTCGGCGGCGGCCTCGGCATGACGTACGAACTCGGCCGGGCGACCGGCCCGCTGGTAGTGGTGAGCGATCCTCGCCGACCGGGACGCACCGTCGGACTCCTCCAGGACCTGGGCGATCCGCAGGTGCAGCCAGCGACGTGTCGGTGACGGCACCTCGTCGTAGATCACCTGCTGAGCGAGTACGTGGCGGAACCTGCTCCGTCCATCTTGGTCGTGGAGCAGACCGATGGCGTACGCAGCGTCGAGGGCTCGCGCGACCTTGCGCATGTTGTAGCCGGTGACCTCGGCGACCAGGCCGGCGTCGACCGTGAGATCCGCGACCGCGGCGGCACCGAGCACCTCGACGGCCAGGGCGTCGAGGGCGGCCAGGCGCTCACGTACGACATCGCGCAGAGCGGTCGAGACCGACAGCGCTGCGATCGCGTCGG